>NZ_BAAAXG010000002.1:0-300000 GCF_039535475.1 Streptomyces showdoensis
GCATCAGCCACGCCGGCAGCTCCCAGGACATCCCCGCCACGCTCTGCGCCACCGTGGTCGAGACGCTCCGCCTGCCCGCGGCCTCCCTGGCCGTGCACACCCGCGCCGGGGCCCGGGTGCTCGCCCGGGTCGGCTCGCTCGGCGACCACCCGCACCACTTCGACATGCTCCACCAGGGCGCCGTCGTCGGCCGGCTCTCCGTCGGCCTGCGCGAGGGGGAGGCGGAGCTGGACCGGCAGGACGGCCTCATCCTCTCCTCCCTCGCCAGCCAGGCCGCGCCCGCCGTCGCCTCCCTGCGGCTCCAGGAGGAGCTGCGCAGCAGCCGCGAGCAGATCGTCACCGCGCGCGAGGAGGAACGGCGTCGGCTGCGCCGCGACATCCACGACGGCCTCGGCCCCGCCCTCGCCGGACTGCGCCTGCGCGTCGAGAACGCCACCGCCCGGCTGCCCGCCGAGGACACCCTGCGCGAGGCGCTGCGCGCCGTCTCCGACGACCTTGGCATGGCCATCAAGGAGGTACGCCGGATCACCGACCGGCTCGGCCCCGCACCCCTCGGCGAACTGGGCCTCGACGGCGCCGTCCGCCAGCTCGCCGCCGCCTTCGACGGCGCCCGGCTGTCCGTGGCCGCCGTCTTCGCCCCCACCAGGCTGCCCCCGCTCCCGGCCGCGGTGGAGGTCGCCGCGTACCGGATCGCGGCCGAGGCGCTCAACAACGTCGTCCGGCACGCCCGCGCGAGCCGGGCCGAGATCCGGCTGGAGGCCGACGCCGAGGCGCTCACCGTCACCGTCGAGGACGACGGCACCGGTTTCGGGCGCGGCGCGGACCACCGCGGGGTGGGGCTGCGCTCCATGGCCGAACGGGCCGCGGAGATCGGCGGCCGGTGCACGGTCGAGTCCTTCGTGCACGCGGGGCGCGGCACCCGGGTCCGCGCGGTGCTGCCCCGGTCGACGGTCGGCTCGGCACCGGCGCCCTTCCCGGCCTCGTCCCTGGAGAGCCGCTAGGCCCGTTCCTCCGGACCAGGCCGGGCCCGGCCCGTCGCGATTCGGCCGCCCCCTCCCCGCCGTGCTTTCCTTGGTGGACACCCGACCGAAGAAGGCAACGCATCCATGCCCATGAACCGCTCGGCCCGTACGGGAGATCCCACCGGCCTCGCCGACCTCTCCGGCACCGGCGTCCCGCCGCTCCCGGCCGCGGAGAGCTTCGACGCCATGGAGCTGCCCGAGGCGGTCCTGACGACGCTGGCCGCCCAGGGCGTCACCACCCCCGTTCCCCATCCAGTCCGCCGCCCTGCCCAGCGCCCTCGCCGGCCGCGACGTGCTCGGCCGCGGCCCGCACCGGCTCGGGCAAGACGCTCGCCTTCGGGCTCGCGCTCCTCACCCGCACCGCGGGCCGCCGCGCCGCCGCCAAGAAGCCGCTCGCGCTGGTGCTCGTACCGACGCGTGAGCTGGCCCAGCAGGTGACCGAGGCGCTCGCGCCCTACGCGCGGGCCCTGGAGCTTCGGCTCGCCACCGTCGTCGGCGGACTGCAGGCGGGCCGCCAGGCCGGCGAGCTGCGGGCCGGCGCCGAGGTCCTCATCGCCACCCCCGGGCGCCTCAAGGACCTGGTCGAGCGCCGGGACTGCCGGCTCGACCAGGTGGCGGTCACGGTCCTCGACGAGGCCGACCAGATGGCCGACATGGGATTCCTTCCGCAGGTGACGGAACTGCTCGACCAGGTGCCGGCCGACGGCCAGCGGATGCTGTTCTCGGCCACCCTGGACCAGGACGTCGAGACCCTGGTCCACCGCTACCTCCGGGACCCGGTCGTCCACGCGGCCGACCCGGCCGAGGACTCCGCCCCCGACGCCGAGCACCACGTGCTCCGCGTCCACGGCGGCGACAAGTTCGCCGTCGCCGGCGAGATCGCCGCCCGCGACGGGCGGGTGCTCATGTTCCTGCACACCAAGGCCTCCGTCGACCGCTTCACCCGGCAGCTCGTCGACAGCGGCGTGAAGGCCGCCGCGCTGCACGGCGACAAGTCCCAGCCCCAGCGCACCGCCACCCTGGAGAAGTTCCGGACCGGCGCGGTCACCGTCCTCGTGGCGACCAACGTCGCCGCCCGCGGCCTGCACATCGACGACCTCGACCTCGTCGTCAACGTCGACCCGCCCACCGACCCCAAGGACTACCTCCACCGCGCCGGCCGCACGGCCCGCGCCGGGGCCTCCGGCAGCGTCGTCACCCTGGCCCTGCCCGACCAGCGCAAGGACCTGGCCCGGCTCCTCACCGAGGCGGGCGTCCGCTCCCGCACCACCGACGTCCGCCCCGGAGCGCCCGAGCTGCGCCGGATCACCGGCGCGAAGACCCCGCCCGCCACCCCCGGCGGCGCGTCCGGCGACCGCGACCGGCGCGGCGCCGCCTTCCGCGGCATCGGCACCGTCCCCGGCAAACCCGGCCGCACCAAGAACGAGTCCCGCAAGACCGCCGACGCGCGGCGCGCGGCCGAGGCCCGCAAGGCCGCCCGCGTGCGCCGGGGCGGCGGCTCGTAACGGAGGCCCGCCCGCGCACGACGAGGCGCCCGTCGCCCCCTGGGGGGGCGACGGGCGCCGTGGGTCACGTGTCCGCGGTGATCCCGTCGGACTCTAAGGCGGGCATCCGGGGCAACTCCGGTCCGTGCACGTGGGCTTGTGGCCGGGGCGGGCGGTGCCGGTTCCCGCGTCCCCGCGGGCGTACCTCGAACCGAAGAGCAGGGCGCTCACGAGGGCCGCGAGAGCAAGCACCGATCCCATGATCTTGCGCTTCATCGTGTTCTCTTCCTGGAGTCCTCCGCTGGTGCGGATTCCTGTTCCATGCTGACCTCGGCGGTGTCCCGGGCGCATGAGGCGCCTGACCCACCCCGGGCCCCCTTCGCCGGGCCGCCTCACAGCGAGACCGTCCGGCGGCCGAGGACCGGGAGCTCCGCCGGGCTCTTCGCCCGCACCGCCGGGGGAGCCGGCGGACGGACGGCCACCCCGTACTCCTCCCGCCACAGCTCGAACACCGCCAGGGCCCAGACGGTCCCCGCGAGCCGCTCCGACGGGCGGGTGAGCTGCGCGGCGAGCAGCCGCTCGACCGCCCGCCAGGAGAGCAGCCCCGAGGATCGCAGCCGGGCCGGGGACAGCAGCTCCCGGACCAGGTCGGTCAGCGCCCCGCCCGGGACCAGCAGGTCCGAGACCCGCTGCCGGGCGTCGGCCGGGACCCGGACCCCCGCACCGCCCAGGTGGGCCGTGCGGCGCAGCCCCCGCACCGGCCGCAGCTCCTCCCTCTCGAAGGCGCTCAGGACCGCCCGCCGCGGGCGGAGCGCCGCCGCCTCGCCGAGCCGCGCGGTCAGGGCCCGGGACGCGTCGCCCCGCTCGGCGAGGTACGCCCGGTAGGCGGTGCTGTAGAGCCGCGACCGGCCCACGGCGCCGACCGGGGCGAGGCCCTCCGCGTAACGGCCGAGCCAGTCCTCGGCGGGGTCGGCCACGGCCGCCTCCACCCGGCGCCGCCCGGCGGCGGCCTCGACGGCGAGATCACCCGCCGCCGGGTCCGCAGCGCGCTCCGGACCGTACCGGGCGTACGCGGTGAGCGCGCCCGGATCGGCCTCGGGCTGGCCCAGCCGCCACAGCAGCGCGGGCAGCAGCGTCGCCAGGTCCCGCGCCCGGCGCCGGTCGAGCGGGTCGTCCAGGGGGTCGCCCGCCGGGCGGTCCGCCGGGTCGTCCCCGGGGCCGGGCACGGCGCCCGCGACCGCGCCGGCGGCCAGGGCCGGGAGGTCCCGGTCCGGCATCCCCGGCGCGGGGACCCGCCGGGCACCGGGCGACTCGCGCCGGACCAGCCGGGGCGCGTGCCCGCGTTCGCACACGGCCGTCGTGCCCGGCGGCAGCACCCGTACGCCCTCGATCAGCGTGGCCCCGCCCAGCGCGGCGCCCGTCGTCAGATAGGCGTCGAGGCCGGGCGTCCACAGCGCGGGCGGGTCCGGCAACAGCGCGAGCAGCGCCGGGACCTCCGTCGCGAAGGACAGCACCTCGCGGGTGGCGTTCCAGTGGTAGTACAGCGGCACCGCGCCCGCCTCGTCGGCGGCGAGCACCAGGACCGGCGTGCCGCGCGTGTCGACGACCGCCGCCGCGTACGCGCCGCGCAGCTGCTCGGCGAAGCCCGCCCCGTCCGCCTCGAAGGCGGCCCGCAGCAGCGCCGCGTGGTTCCGTTCGGCGACCGGGCGGCCCCCGGCCTCGATCCGGCTCAGCAGGGGCAGCCGCACGTCGACCGCTCCGGCGAGCACCGCGGCCACGCCGCCCCGGCCGTCCGCCCGCCCCCCGGCGAGCGCCCAGCCCCGGCCCCGCAGCACCCGGGCCTCGCCTTCCTCCCCACGGCCCGAGGCGCCGCGCAGGACGTACGGCGCGGTGTCGGTGCCGAACCGGCCCAGAAGACCGAGGGGTCCGTGCCATGGTGATCACGACTTTCCACGTGGGAGGGGTTCCGGTGGTCCCGGAGTTCCCGTCGTCCGGGCCGGGGCCCCGACGACACCTCCACGCTCGGCCGCCCGCCGTCCCGTCCGCACGGGACCGGAGCCCGGTCCCGCTCCCATCCGGTTCCCGGGACCGCTCGCGCGGCCCGCCGATCTTCGGCATCCTGGTGGCCGGAAGTACGCCCCGTACGGGGCGAGTCGGCGGGGCCAGCGGAGGGGGAGCCGTACCGGATGAGCGCGTCAGCGGAGGCCGAGGGCGGAATACGCGAACAGGGAAAGCGGCGTGGCCGGCGACGGCCCAGGGCGAGGACGGTGCTGCTGACCGCCCTCACGCTGCTGGTGGGGGCGATCCTGCTCACCGCCGGCGTGGGGGTACTGGGCCTATGAGCACTACACGGGCCGGGTGCAGCGGATCCCGCAGACCTTCCCGACGAACGCGCCGGTTCCCGCCGCCTCCAAGGGTGGCCGGAACTTCCTCCTGGTCGGGCTCGACTCCCGCTCGGACGTCCCCACCACCGGCAGCGACGCGAAGGGCTCGCTCTGGAAGTACGGGGACCAGCGCAGCGACGCCATGATGCTGGTCCACATCCCGGCCGACCACTCCGCCGCGTACGTCGTCTCGCTGCCCCGGGACTCCTGGGTCGACATCCCCGGCCGGGGCCGCGCCAAGCTCAACGCGGCCTTCTCCTGGGGCGGCCCGCCGCTCCTCATCGACACCGTGCAACGCCTCACCGACGTGCGGGTGGACCACTTCGCGGTCATCGACTGGAATGGTTTCCGCAAGCTCACCGACGCCGTGGGCGGGGTCGACATCCTGATGTCCGACGGCGAGCGCCGGCACATGAACGGCGAGCAGGCCCTGGACTACGTCGGCGAGCGCAAGAGCCTGCCCAACGGCGACTTCGACCGCACCCACCGGCAGCAGAACTACCTGCGCACGGTGCTGGAGAAGGTGATGACCTCCGCGTCGCTCAAGGACCCGCTCCAGCTCAAGCGGACCCTGGACCTCTTCACCGAGACCGTCAGCGTCGACGAGCGATTCGGCGACGACGAGATGCGCGAGCTGGTCTGGAACATGCGCGAGGTCCGGGCCGGCGACATGACCTTCATGAACGCCCCCGTGAAGGGGACCGGGACGGTGAAGGGCCAGTCGGTCGTGCACCTCGACCCGGCCCGCGGCGCCGCCCTGTGGAAGGCGTACCGGGACGACACGGTCGGGACGTACGTGGAGACCCATCCCGTCGACCGCCTCCGGCCCGCCACCAACTGACCCACCCCCGGGGGCCGGCGCCGCGCGCTCCGGATCAGACGGGTCCGTCCGTCTCCGGGAAGTGGCAGGCCACCTCCCTCGGTTCCCCCGCGGCGATGCTGCGCAGCGGGGGAGCCTCCACCCTGCAGACGGCCTGCGCCTTCGGGCAGCGCGGATGGAAGGTGCACCCCGGCGGGGGCGCGGCCGGGCTCGGCGGGTCGCCGAGCAGGGTGATCCGCTCCCGGCTCCGCTCGGCCGCCGGGTCGGGCAGTGGCACGGGCCGAGAGCAGCGCCCGGGTGTAGGGGTGCGCGGGGGCCTCGTACACCCGGTCCTTCGCGCCGATCTCCACGATCCGGCCCAGGTACATCACGGCGACCCGGTCGCAGACCCGCTTCACCACCGACAGGTCGTGGGCGATGAAGAGGTAGGCGAGGCCCAGTTCGGCCTGGAGCCGTTCCATCAGGTTGACGATCTGCGCCTGCACCGACACGTCGAGGGCCGACACCGGCTCGTCCGCCACCACCAGCCGCGGTCCGGTGGCCAGCGCGCGGGCGATGCCGATGCGCTGCGCCTGGCCGCCGGAGAACTCGTGCGGAAAGCGGTCGGCGTGCTCGGGGATCAGCCCCACGAGCTCCATCAGCTCCTGCGCCCGGGCGCGGGCGTCGGCCGCCGAACTGCCCTGCACCAGCAGCGGATCGGCGATGATCCGGGCCACCGACTGGCGGGGGTTGAGCGAGGAGTGCGGGTCCTGGAAGACCATCTGGATCTCGCGCCGCAGCGGCTTGAGCGCCCGCTGCGAGAGATGGGTGACGTCCCGGCCCGCGTAGGTGACGGAGCCCGAGGTCGGCTCCAGGAGCCGCACGATCATGCGGCCGGTGGTCGACTTGCCGCAGCCGGACTCGCCGACCAGGCCCAGGGTCTCGCCCTCGGCCAGGTCGAAGCCGACGCCGTCGACGGCCCGCACGGGCGCCGAACGGCGGCGGCCCGGGAAGGCCATGGTCAGGTCCCGCACCCGCAGCAGCGGCGGCGGGCCGGCGGGATCGGGCGCGGGCGCCGGGTGCGGCACGGCCGCGTGGGCGGTGGTCATGATTCGACCCCTTCGTACGGGGAGGGCGCGGACGCCACGGATGCCGGGGACGCGGGGAAGTGGCAGGCGGTGACGTGTCCTTCGGTGCCGGCGAGCCGGGGGCGCTCGCTCGCGCAGCGCTCCCGTTCCTCCGCGGTGCCGGCGGCGGCCCGGGCGCAGCGCGGTGCGAAGGCGCAGCCCGGTGCCGGTTCGAGCAGGGAGGGCGGGGAGCCCGGGATCGCCCGCAGCGGGGCGTCGTCGCGGTCGTCGAGCCGGGGCAGCGAGTCGAGCAGCCCCCGGGTGTAGGGGTGCGTGGGCTCGGCGAACAGGGCGTCCACCGGGGCCTGTTCGGCCGCCCGCCCGCCGTACATGACCAGGACCTCGTGGGCGACCCGGGCGACCACGCCCAGATCGTGCGTGATCATGACGACGGAGAGCCGCCGTTCCCGCTGGAGCCGGACCAGCAGGTCGAGGATCTGCGCCTGCACGGTGACGTCGAGCGCGGTGGTCGGCTCGTCGGCGATGAGCAGGTCCGGTTCGCAGACCAGCGCCATCGCGATCATCACCCGCTGGCGCATGCCGCCGGAGAACTGGTGCGGGTACTCGCCCGCCCGGCGCTTCGGCTCCGGGATGCCGACCTCGGCGAGCGCCTCGACGGCCCGGGCGCGGGCGGTGGCCCGCCGGGAGCCGAAGTGCACCCGGTGGTGCTCGGCGATCTGCTCGCCGACCGTGTAGTAGGGGTGCAGGCTGGACAGCGGGTCCTGGAAGACCATCGCCATCCGCCGGCCGCGCAGCCGGTTGAGCTCGCGCTCCGGCAGGCCGACCAGCTCGCGCCCGTCGAGCACGACGGAGCCGGAGACCTCGGCGCCGGTGTGCAGGCCCATCACGGCGAGCGAGGTCACGGACTTGCCGGAGCCGGACTCGCCGACGATGCCGAGGGTGCGCCCGTGCGGCACGTCGAAGGAGAGGGAGTCCACGGCCCGGACGGGGCCGCGCGGGGTCGGGAAGGTGACCGTGAGGTCGCGGACCCGCAGCAGGGGTTCCGGTGCGGCCATCAGTACCTCACTCGCGGGTCGACGACGGCGTACAGCAGGTCGACGCACAGGTTGGCGACGACGATGAAGGTGGCGGCGAGCAGGGTCACCCCGAGGATGACCGGCTGGTCGCCGGTGGTGAGGGCGCCGTAGAAGAGGCGCCCGATGCCGGGGAGTCCGAAGAGGGACTCGGTGATGACGGCGCCCGCGAGGAGCCCGCCGAGGTCCATGCCGAAGATGGTGAGGACCGGGGTCATGCCGGCCCGCAGGCCGTGCTTGACGACGACCGTGCGGCGCGGCAGGCCCTTGGCGCGGGCGGTGCGGATGTACGGCTCCGCCATCGACTCGATCATCGAACCGCGGCTCTGCCGGGCGTACATGGCCGCGTAGAGCACGGCCAGTGCCAGCCAGGGCAGCAGCAGGTTGGACGCCCAGGACAGCGGGTCCTCGGTGAACGCCGTGTACTGCGGATAGGGCAGCAGTCCGGTGAGCCGGATGAACCCGTAGATGAGCAGCACCGAGGTGAAGTAGACCGGCAGGGAGGCGGCGGCGACCGCGCCGACCATGAGCGCCCGGTCGGTGAGGGTGTCCTTGCGGAGCGCGGCCGTGACCCCGGCGGACAGGCCGAGGAGCAGCCACAGCACGGCGGCCCCGACGGCGAGCGAGGCGGAGACCGGCAGCCGGTCGACGAGCAGGTCCCAGACGGCCTCGCTGTTCTCGTAGGAGTAGCCGAGGCAGGGGAACTCGCAGTTCAGGGCGTACCGGCCGCTGCCCATGGTGCGGCCGGTGAAGATGCCGGTGACGAAGTCGGCGAACTGCCGCCACAGCGGGGCGTCCAGGCCCATGTGGGCGCGGATCGCCTCCAGGCGCTCGTCGCTGCAGGACTTGCCGCAGGCCGCGGCGGCCGGGTCGGAGGGCAGCACGTAGAAGATGACGAAGGTGACGGCGGCGATCGCGAGGAGGACGCCGACCACCCCGAGCAGCCGACGGCCGAGGTAGAGGATCACGAACGGCCCCCTCGCGGGTCGAGGATGTCGCGCAGGGCGTCGCCGAGGAGGGTGAACGCGAGCACGGTGAGGAAGAGGCAGACGCTGGGGACGAGGAAGTACATCGGGTCGGTGTCGTAGTAGGCGACGCTCTCCGCGATCATCTGCCCCCAGGACGGGGTCGGCGGGCGGACCCCGACGCCGAGGTAGCTGAGGGCGGCCTCGGTGGCGATCATGCCGGGGATCATCAGCGTGGTGTACGCGATGATCGGCCCGGCGACGCCCGGGAGGATGTCGCGGGCGAGGATCCGCCAGGGGCCGGAGCCGCCGACGCGGGCCGCGTCGACGTACTCGCGGTGCTTGAGCGAGAGGGTCTGGCCCCGGACCACCCGGGCCACGCCGGGCCAGCCGAACAACCCGATGACCAGGATCATCAGGAGGGTCCGGTCGACGTCCCGGGCCACCGACATCATCGCGATCATGAAGATGAGGGAGGGGAAGGACATGGTGAGGTCCATCAGCCGGGACAGCACCGTGTCGGTGCGGCCCCCGAAGTAGCCGGCGGCGATGCCGGCGGCGGTGCCCGCCACCACGACGATCGCGGTGGCGGCGAAGGCGATGAGCAGCGAGACCTGGGCGCCGTGCACGACCCGGGCGAACAGGTCGCGCCCGGTGATCGGTTCGACCCCGAGCCAGTGCTCGGCGGAGACCCCGCCGAGCGGCCCGATCGGCTGTCCGCCGAGGTAGGGGTCGACGGCGGACTTGTCGAACTCCTCGGGGCCCCAGCCGCCGAGCGCGCTGATCAGCGGCGCGGCGACGGTCATCAGGGCGAAGAGGGCGACGACGGCGACGGAGGCCTGCAGCGAGGGGCGGCGGCGGAGTTCCGCGCGGACCGTCCGCCAGGCCCCGCCGCCCCGGGAGACGGGAGGGGAGGTGGTGGTGAGCGTCATCGGAGGGGCGTCCTTCAGTGCGCGCTCTTCGCCGGGTCCTTGAGACCGACGGTCGCGTAGTCGAGCTGACCGCTCCAGGAGGTGTGTCCGAAGGCGCCGGCGACGTTGGTGCCGATGAGGAGGGTGCGGCGCTTCGAGGCGCCGGGGGCGACCGGGGCCTTGGCCAGGATCTGCCCGTCGAGCTCCTGCCACGCCTTGTTGGCCTGGGCGCCGTCCGACATGGCGGCGATCTCGTCCATCCGCTTCATGGTGGCCTCGTCCTTGAAGAGCGAGTGGTTGCCGGAGTTGCCCTTCACCTTGATGAAGCGCCCGTCGAAGACGAAGGGGAGGAAGGTGGAGCCGGACGGGTAGTCGGGACACCAGCCGGTGTAGACGAGGTCCGTGCGGTTCTTCGTGTCGCCGATGGTGTCGTAGAAGGCGGACGGGTCGACGGTCTCGATGGTCACCTTGATGCCGGCCCGGCCCAGCGACTCCTGGATGGCCTCGCCGATGCGCTTGTCGTTCATGGAGACGGTGAGGCGGGTGGAGAGGCCGTCGGCCTTCCCGGCCTCCTTGAGCAGCCGCTTGGCCTTCTCGGGGTCGCCGGAGAGCGGGATCTTCAGGGTGTCGGGCTGCTTGCCGCCGGTGAAGAGGGCGCCGGGCATGACGGCGGTGGAGGCGTCGACGACGGCCGGGCCGCCGGCGGCGGTGACGATCGCCTCCCGGTCGAGGGCGTACTGCACGGCCTGCCGCACCTTCGGGTCGTCGAAGGGGGCGCGGCCGGTGTGCATCTGGACCATCTCGGTGCAGCTGCTGGACTCGGCGAGCAGCCGGGCCTTCACCTCGGCCTTGGTGAGCACCTTGGAGATGGACTCGGGGCGGAGCTGGGCCCAGGAGACGGCGGAGGCGTCGGTTCCGGAGGAGGCGATCAGCCGGTCGTCGATCTGGTTGCCCTTGAGGCCCATGGTGACGACGATCCGGTCCGGGTAGGCCTTGCGGACGGCGTCGGACTTCGGGTCCCAGTGGGTGTTGCGGACCAGGACGAGCTGCTTGTCGCGGGCGTAGCTCTCGACCTTGTACGGGCCGGAGGAGAACGGCCGGTTGTCGTACTGGGGGCCCTTGTCGCGGGCCTGCGGCACGGGCGCGAAGGTCGGGAGGGTGGCGGCGAAGGGGAACTCGGCGAAGGGCTTGTGGAGTTCGAAGACGATCGTCCGGGCGTCCGGGGTCTTCACGGAGTCCAGGTGCTTCCCCTCGGCGGGGCCCCGGTAGTCCTTGCCGCCGACGAGGTAGCGGGCGGCGTAGTCGGGGCCGCCGGGAAGGTCGGGGGAGAAGGACCGCTCGACGTTGTGCTTGACGTCCTGGGCGGTGATCGGGGTGCCGTCCTCGTACTTCAGCCCGGGCTTGAGGCGGAAGGTCCAGGTCCTGGCGCCGTTGGAGGGGGTGCCGAGGTCCTCGGCGAGGTCCGGGACCAGCTCGCTGCCCTGGGCGCCGGGCTCCGCCTTGTAGGTGACCAGGGTGCGGTAGAGCAGCCGGGTGCCGAAGTCCATGTCGGGCATGACCCAGTTGCGCGCCGGGTCGAGGTGGGTGAAGTCCTGGTTGGACAGCACGGTGAGGGTGCCGCCCCTGACCGGGGTGCCGCCCACGACCTGGCCGTTGGTGCCCGTCGCCGGGTTGGCGCCGCGGTGTCCGCCGCTCCCCGCGGTGCCGCCTCCGCCCGCGCCGGAACAGCCGGTCGCACCGAGGGTGAGGGCCGCCAGCAGGGCGGCGGCGAGGGCGTTTCGGGTGTGCTTGTCCATCAGGGGTCACTCCGGGAGGAGAGGGCGGACAGCCGCCGGGAGCTCGCCCGCGGCTGGAATGTGACCCGTAACATAGTAATGTGAAATTGTACTGCGCAAGCCCTTGAACGTCCTGAACCCGCGCAGCCCCCAACCCCCCGCCCTCTCCGGAAGGTTCGCCCCGTGACCCTCATCTCCCGCAACCCGGCCGACCCCGACGACGTCCTCGTCCGGCTCACCGCACCCGGCGCCTTCGCCGCCGCCGACGCCGTCGAACGGGCCCGCACCGCCCAGGCCGCCTGGGCGGACGCCGGCGCCGCCGCCCGCTCGGCCGCCCTCGGCGCGGTCGCCGACGCCGTCGACGCCGCCGCGGCCGAACTCGCCGCCCTCGCCGTACGGGAGGTCGGCAAGCCGCTCGCCGAGGCCCGGGCCGAGGTCGCCCGCACCGCGGCGATCTGGCGCTACTACGCCCAGGCCCCCTACGCACCCACCGGCGCCGTCCACGAGACGGCCGCCGGCCCCGGACTGCTGCTGACCCGCCGCCGCCCGCACGGCGTCGCCGGGCTCATCACCCCCTGGAACTTCCCCTTCGCCATCCCCACCTGGAAGGCGGCCCCCGCCCTCGCGGCCGGCAACGCCGTCGTCCTCAAGCCCGCCCCCGAGGCCACCGCCTGCGCCCAGCGGCTCGCCGAGCTCGTCGAACAGGCCCTTCCCGATGGGGTGTTCACCCTCGTCCCGGGCGGCGCCACCGAGGGCGGCGCCCTCGTCTCCGCCGCCGACGTCGTCTCCTTCACCGGCTCCTCGGGCGTCGGCCGCTCCGTCGTGCGCAGCGCCACCGCCCGCGGCATCCCGGTCCAGGCCGAGATGGGCGGACTCAACGCGGCCCTCGTCCTCCCGGACGCCGACTTCGGCCTCGCCGCCGCCCACATCGCCGCCTCCATCGCCGGCTACGCGGGCCAGAAGTGCACCGCCACCAGCCGGGTCATCGCCGTCGGCGCCGCCCTCGATCCGCTGCGCGAGGCGCTCACCGAGGCGCTCCGGGCCGTCCCCGTCGGCGACCCCGCCGCCGACGGCACCGTCTGCGGTCCGCTGATCACCGAGAACGCCCGCGCCGAGGTCGCCTCCGCCTGGCGCGACCTCCCCGTCCTGGCCGGCGGCAGCGTGCCCGACGGGCCCGGCTGGTACGCGGCCCCGACCCTCGTCGAGAAGGTCGCCCCCGGCCACCGGCTGCTCCGCGAGGAGGTCTTCGGCCCGGTCGCCGCCCTGCTCACCGCCGGCGACCTCGACCACGCCGTACGGCTCACCAACGCGGCCCGCTACGGCCTCGTCACCTCGGTCCACACCGCCGACCTGAGCGCCGCGCTGCACGGCCTCGACCGGCTCGACACCGGCATGGTCCGGGTCAACGCCCCCTCCACCGGCGTCGACTTCCACCTGCCCTTCGGCGGCTCCAAGGCCTCCAGCTTCGGCCCGCGCGAACAGGGCCAGGCCGCCCTGGACTTCTACACCTCCTCCCGCACCTACACCCTGTCGCCGGCCCGCGTGCTCTGAGCCGGGAGTTCACCCGGCCCCGGCTGCCGGCCCCCGTCCTGGGCCGCCCGCCTTGGGCCGACCGCCCCCGGCGCCCCGCCCGGCTCCGTGTCCCGTCGGCCTCCCGCCGGTCCGTCCCCTGCTGACGGCTCCCGGCTCCCGGCCCCGCCGTCCTCGGCGCCCCCGTCGTCCATGCCGCCCGTCCCCATCCCCGTCCGCCCGTCATCGGAAAGGACCCCATGCACCCCGCGTACGCGACCACCGACCACGTCTTCGAGGTCCCGCTCGACCACGACGCCCCCGACGGCCCCACCCTCCGGGTCTTCGCCCGCGAGGTCGTCGACCCCGCCCGGGCCGCCGAGCCGCTGCCCTGGCTGCTCTACCTCCAGGGCGGACCGGGCGGCAAGTCCCCCCGGCCGACGCACGGTTCGCCGGGCTGGCTGGACCAGGCCCTGAAGACCCACCGGGTCCTGCTGCTCGACCAGCGCGGCACCGGGCGCTCCACCCCCGTCACCGCCCGCACCGCCGCACGCTTCGCCTCCCCGGCCGGGCTCGCCGGACACCTCGCCCACTTCCGCGCCGACGCCATCGTCCGCGACGCCGAACTGATCCGCCGCCGGCTCTGCGGCGACACCCCGTGGGACACCCTCGGTCAGAGCTACGGCGGCTTCGTCACCCTCACGTACCTCTCGTACGCGCCCGAGGGGCTGCGTTCCTGCCACGTCACCGGCGGCCTGCCCGGGCTCACCGCCACCGCCGACGACGTCTACGCCCACACCTCCCCGCGCGTCCGCGACCGCGTCCTCGACCTCTACGCCCGCTACCCCGGGGACGCCGCCCGGCTCCGCGAGATCGCCGCCCTGCTCGCCGCGACCGACGTGCGGCTGCCCGGCGGCGACCGGCTCACCGTCCGGCGGCTGCGCAGCCTCGGCCTCGCCCTCGGCATGGGCGACGGCTTCGAACGGCTCCACTGGCTGCTCGACGAGGCCCTGGACGAGAGCGGCGACGGCGGCCTGACCGACACCTTCCTCCACCAGGTCGCCGCCCTCACCGGCTTCACCGACAACCCGCTCTTCGCCGTGCTGCACGAGTCCATCTACGCCCAGGGCGCCGGACCGACCGCCTGGGCCGCCGTCCGGGCGCTCGCCGCCCTCCCGGAGTTCGCCGAGGACGCCGACCCGCTGCTGCTCACCGGCGAGTCGATCCACCCCTGGATGTTCGAGGAGATCGGCGGCCTGCGCCCGTTCGCCGAGGCCGCCGAACTGCTCGCCCGGCGCGCCGACTGGCCCCCGCTCTACGACCTCGCGCGGCTCGCCGCCAACGAGGTCCCGCTGGCCGCCGTCGTCTACCACGACGACATGTACGTGGACGCCGGCATCTCGCTCGGCACGGTCCGGGCGATCGGCGCCGCCCGCGCCTGGGTCACCAACGAGTGGGAGCACGACGGCGTCAGCGCCTCCGGCGGCCGGGTCCTCGCCCGGCTGATGGACATGACCGCCGGGCGCGCGTAAGGCGTGCGGCGCCGCCGCGGCCGGGGTCGAATGGGACGGGGACCCGACGCGGCCCCGCCACGGCAGCGGCACGGCGAAAGGGCAGGACGACATGACGGAACTCATCGCGGTCACCGGAGCGACCGGACGCGTCGGCAGGCGCGTGACCCGGCGCCTCGCCGAGGCGGGCGCGCCGGTGCGGGCGCTCGGGCGCGACCCGGAGAAGCTCGCCGCGCTGCCGGCCGGCGACACCCGCACGGCCTCCTACGACGACGCCGCCGCGATGCGCGCGGCGCTCGACGGCACGGCCACCCTGTTCCTGGTCTCCGCCCACGAGGGGCCCGGCCGGGTCAGGACCCACGCCACCGCCGTGGACGCGGCCGTCGCCGCCGGGGTGCGCCGGGTGGTCTACCTCTCGTACCTCGGCGCCGCCCCGCACGCCACCTTCACGTACGCCCGCGACCACTGGTACACCGAGCAGCACATCCGCTCCACCGGCGTCCGCCACACCTTCCTGCGCGACAGCGCCTACCAGGCCGACCTGGCGGCGATGACCGGCGCCGACGGGATCCTGCGGGGCCCCGCGGGCGACGGCCGGGTCGCCGCCGTCACCCACGACGACATCGCCGACTCGGCCGCCGCGGTCCTCCTCGGCACCGACGCCCACGACGGCGCCACCTACGACATGACCGGCCCCGAGGCCCTCTCCTTCGCCGAGATCGCCGAGGCCCTCGCCCGGGCCGCCGGCCGGCCGGTCGCCTACGTCCCCGAGACCCGCGACGAGGCCTTCGCCTCCCGGGCCGGCTACGGCGCCCCGGACTGGGAGGTCGAGGGCTGGGTCACCTCGTACGAGGCGGTGGCCACCGGCGAGATGGACACCGTCTCCGACGCCGTCCGCACCCTGACGGGACACCCGCCCCAGGCGTTCGCGGACTTCCTGGCGGCGAACCCGCGGGTCTACCGGCACCTCACCGCCTGACCCCTATTCGGTCACTTGTTCGGTTCCTGGTCTAGGCTGGACCCATGACCGGCCTCCAGGGATCCCTCTTCGACCAGGGTGACGACATCGGACCCGGCCCGCTGGACGGCCTCCGGCGGACCGTGCTCGGCGACGGCGCCTGGATCGACCACCTGCCCGGCTGGCTGCACGGCGCCGACGCGCTCTTCGAGGAGCTGGCCGGGAGCGTGCCGTGGCAGGCCGAGGAGCGGGCCATGTACGACAGCGTCGTCGCCGTGCCCCGGCTCCTCGCGTACTACCGCGAGGGCGCCCCGCTCCCGCACCCCGCGCTCGTCGAGGTCCGCGAGCGGCTCGGTGCCCACTACGCGCCCGAGCTCGGCGAGCCCTTCGTCACCGCCGGGCTCTGCCTCTACCGCGACGGCCGCGACAGCGTCGCCTGGCACGGCGACCGGACCGGCCGCTCCGCCACCCGGGACACGATGGTCGCGATCCTCTCGCTCGGCGACCCCCGCGACCTCGCCCTCCGCCCCCGCGGCGGCGGCCCGACGGCGCTGCGGCTGCCGCTCGGCCACGGCGACCTGGTGGTCATGGGCGGCTCCTGCCAGCGCACCTGGGAGCACGCGGTCCCCAAGACGAGCCGCGCGGTCGGCCCCCGCATCAGCGTCCAGTACCGCACCCGGGGCGTCCGCTGACCGTGCCGGGCGCGGAACCGGGGGCCTACAGGCTGAGCGCGTCCTCGGCGTTGTCCATCCAGGCCGTCACCGAGTTCTTGTCGGGGGCGACGTACAGGCCGGGCGTCGAGGCCTTGAGGGGCTTCTGGGCCAGGTCGGACTCGGTGTCCATGGTCATCGCGATCGAGTCGACCGTCGCGCCCGCCTTGCCGGTGTGGGGGCCGCCCATGAGGCCGGCGTAGGCGGACGCGCCCGGCTCCAGCCGGATGGAGTCCTCCAGGGAGGGCGCCGTGCCCCGCTGGATCGCCGACCCGCCGAGGGAGCCGAAGGTCACGATCGGGTGGCCGAGCACCCGGCACGGCTTGGCGGTCTTGTTGGTGATCTTCAGCAGGTAGCTGCCGGTCGTCTTCTCGGCCAGGCTCGCCGAGAAGGTCAGGTCGAACGTGCTGCACGGGAAGACGTCGTAGTCGGGGTCGGTCGTGGGCTTCACCGTCTTCGTCGCCGTCGGCGCCGCGGTCCCGGTGGGGGACGTGCTCTCCGAGGGCGTCGTGGTGACCGTCGGCGACGAGCTCTCCGTCGGGGTCGCGGGGCCCGTGGACGCCGAGGTCGTCGGGCTCGCGGGAGTGGCGCCCGCGCCGCCCGCGGCGTCGTCGCCGGAGGGCCCGCAGGCCGTCAGGACGAGGGCGGCGGAGAGGGCGGCGGTGGCGAGGGTGGCTCTGCGGACGGTGGTGCTCATGACGGTGCCCCCGAGGTGAGAAACGTGACGCGACGTGCGTTCGGCTGGAAAGAGCATCCCGTGGAACCTTCACGATTCGGTGACGACGCCTTCTCGACTCCACCACAGTGGCCGCCCCGGCCGCGTCCGCCCTCCGCGGGCCCCGCCCTTGATAGACAGGTGACGCACCGACACCACCCCACACGACCGGAGAGCACCCATGCGGATCCACCTGACCAGCGTCTTCGTCGACGACCAGGACAAGGCCCTGCGCTTCTACACCGAGGTGCTGGGCTTCGTGAAGAAGACCGAAGTGCCTCTCGGGGAGTTCCGCTGGCTGACCGTCGTCTCGCCCGAGGCCCCCGACGGCACCGAACTGCTCCTGGAGCCCGACGTCCACCGGGCCGTCGGACCCTACAAGGAGGCCCTCGTGGCGGACGGCATCCCGGCCGCCGCGTTCGCCGTGGACGACGTGCGGGCCGAGTACGAGCGGCTGCGCGGGCTCGGGGTGCGGTTCACCCAGGAGCCGGTGGAGATGGGCCCGGTGACGATCGCCGTGCTCGACGACACCTGCGGCAACCTGATCCAGATCGTGCACAGTGAGTCGTGACCGAATGGGTACAAAGATCGTTTACCGGTCATGAACCTCACCGTCCGTGCCCTCACCGCACTCGCTCATGACGTGGACGTGCCCGACGTCGACCTCGGCGGCGTCGAGGCGCTCGGCGGCTGAGCCGTATCACCCCGAGCCCCACCCCCAGTTGAGCACCCACAAGAACCGAGGAGGTCCGATGACGGGCCGCGCGCTGATCGTCGTCGATGTGCAGAAGGACTTCTGCGAAGGAGGGAAGGTCCCCGTCAAGGGCGGTGCCGAACAGGCCCGCGTGATCGGCGAACTCGTCAAGGAGCAGGCCGGCGACCGCTACGTGCGGGTGGTGGCCACCCGTGACCACCACATCGACCCCGGGGACCACTTCTCGGACGAGCCCGACTTCGAGAACTCCTTCCCCGAGCACGCCGTGGCGGGCACCGAAGGCTGTGAGTTCCACCAGCACTTCGAGCCCGTCGTGGCCTCCGGGGCGGTCGACGAGGTCTTCTTCAAGGGCGCCCACTCCGCCTCGAAGAGCGGCTTCGAAGGGGCGACCGCCGGCGGCGCCGGACTCGCCGACTGGCTGCGCTCGCACGGCGTCGACACCGTGGACGTGGTCGGCATCGCCACCGACCACTGCGTGAAGGCGACCGCCCTCGACGGCGTCCGCGCCGGATTCGACGTGCGCGTCCTGCTCGACTACACGGCGGGCGTCGCCCACGACAGCACCACCCGGGCCCTCGACGAGATGCGGCTCGCGGGAGTGGAACTGACGGGCACCCCCGTGGTCCACGCCTGACGGCTCCGGACGGATCCACGTCGTTGCGCGCTAGGGTCATGGCCCTTGCTTCACCTAGCGTGGTCCCGATCTCGCAGGACAAGGAACGGGAAGCAAGGGGGTGTTCGAGATGTGGGCGCAGGTGAGCTCCGCCGCTGTGCCGGCGGGGGACCGGTTCGAGTGGTTCTCCGATCTCGTCACGCGTGAACTGGCGCCGATAGCGATCAGGCCGGAAAGCGGCGATCCCTTCCAGGGGGACGCGGCATTGCTCGACCTGGGCCGCACGCAGGTGTCCTCCTACTCGTACACCCCCTTACGCTCGCGACGGACGCCCGCGCTCATCCGGCAGAGCGACCCCGAGCAGTACCACCTGGCGCTCGTGACCCGCGGCACCACCTGGTTCTCCCAGCAGCGGGCCGAATCCGTGCAGTCGGTGGGCGACATGGTGCTGTGGGACACCTCCCGCCCCTTCGAGTCGGGCACCACCGGGGGCACCGAGCCGATCGGGGCCATCGTCGTCCAAGTGCCCAAAGCGGCCCTGCCGTTGCGGGCGGACCGGATCGACCGGCTGCTCGCCCGGAGCATCTCGGCGGACAGCGGCATGGGCGCCGTCCTGGCCGACTTCCTCCGCTCGGTCGCCGCCCACGGCCCCGAGTGCGCCCCGCACGAGCGCAGCCGCCTCGACCAGGTCACCCTCGACCTCTTCTCCGCGTGCCTCGCCACCCACCTCGACGTCTGCGGGCAACTCCCCGGAGAGGCCCGCGCCGAGGCGCTGCTCGCGCGGATCGACGCCTTCATCGACCACAACCTCGGCGACCCGGAGCTGACCCCGGGCGCCATCGCCGCCCACCACCACATCTCGGTGCGCCGGCTCCACCAGCTCTTCGCCGGCCAGGACGAGACCGTCGCCGTCTCCATACGCCGCCGCCGGCTGGAACGCTGCCGTGCCGACCTGGCCCGCCCCGATCTCGCCGGGCAGCCCGTCCACGTGATCGCCGCCCGCTGGGGCTACCCCAACGCGGCCGTCTTCAGCCGGGCCTTCCGCGGGGCCTACGGCACGAGCCCCACGGACTACCGTGGCCAGGCCGTTCAGCGCTGGCGTGCACGCAGTGTCAAGGGAGCGTGCACGGACGGACAAGGCCCGAACGGACCCCGGTCATAACCTCGTGACGCACGGTCGCCGCACGCTTCCCAGCGGCGGTCCGACCCCGTACGCGAGTGAAAGGGAAGCACCGTGAGGGTCCTCGTCCTGGGCGCCACCGGCTACATAGGCTCCGCCGTCGTCGAGCAGCTGACCCGCGCCGGACACGAAGCGATCCGCCTGGTCAAGGACGCCGGCCGGCTCGGGCCCGGCGTCCCGGTCCGGGTGGGCGACCTGACCGACCCCGCCTCCCTGCGCGCGGCGGTCACCGACGACGTCGACGCCGTCCTGCACATCGCGGCGCCCACCGGCGAGGAGGCCGTGGACGCCGCGGCCGTGGCGGCCCTGCTCCAGCGGCTGCGCGGCACCGGCCGGGCCTTCGTCTACACCAGCGGCGTCTGGGTGCTCGGCGCCACCGGCGACGCCGCCGCCGACGAGGAGGCGGCCACCGACCCCGTGGGCATCGTCGGCTACCGCCCGCGCATCGAACGCCAGGTCCTCGAAGCGGCCGAGGACGACGTGCGGGCCGTGGTGATCCGCCCCGGCATCGTCTACGGCAACGGCGGCGGGATCCCCGGCCTCATGACGGACTGGGCCCGGGAGCACGGCACCGGCCGCTACGTCGGCGCGGTCGACACCCGCTGGCCCATGGTGCACGTCGACGACCTCGCCGCGCTCTACGTGCTCACCCTGAGCCGGGCCGAGGAGGGCACCCTGCTGCACGGCGTCGCCCACGAGGCCGTCCCGGTCGCCGCGCTCGCCGCCGCGGCCGACCTCTCCGCCGGCGGCCCCGGGCGCGCCGAACCCTGGCCGCGGGAACCGGCCGGGCAGGTGCTGGGCGCGCCCTTCGCCGAGGCCCTGGCCCTGAACCAGGTCGTCTCCGGCCGCCGGGCCGTCGACGAGCTGGGCTGGCGGCCGGAACGGCCCCACCCCCTCACCGAACTGGGCCGCTTCGAGGAGGAGGGCCACCTGCGCTTCGAGGAGGGCATCCCGGAGGGGGCGTGACGGCGGGGGAGACGACGGGAGCCGGGAGGGCGGGAGGCAGCGGGGGGCCGTGAGCCGCGTCTCACCGGGGGCGGTGCGCCTTGCTATGCACCCAGTTGCATAGCAAGATCCCGCTCATGGCGCTCGAACACGCGATCCTCGTCTCCCTGCTGGAGAAGCCGGGCTCCGGCTACGAGCTGGCCCGGCGCTTCGAGCGTTCCATCGGCTACTTCTGGACCGCCACCCACCAGCAGATCTACCGCGTGCTCAAGCGCATGGAGAACGACGGCTGGGTCGCGGCCCGGGACGTGCCGCAGCAGGGCCGCCCGGACAAGCGCGAGTACTCGGTCGCCGATCTCGGCCGCGCCGCGCTCTCCTCGTGGCTGCACGAGCCGATCGAGCCCGAGAGCGTCCGGCACGACCTCGCGGTCAAGATCCGCGGCGCCGCCTTCGACGACCCGGCCGCCCTCGTCACCGAGGTGCGGCGGCACCGGGCGGCGCACGAGGAGCGCCTGGCCCGGTACCTCGCGGGCGAGGTGCGCGACTTCACCGGCACCGACGCGCGCGCCGCCGGGGTGAGCGAGGCCGAGCGCGAGCTCCAGCACGCGGTGCTGCGCGGCGGCATCGCGTACGAGCGGATGATGATCGCCTGGCTCGACGACGTCCTCGGCACGCTCGCCCGGTTCGGTCCGGACAGCTGACCGACCCCGCACCCCCTCTCCGATCCCACCAGCCGAAAGGCGTCCCCACCATGGCCGACCCGCTGCTCCTCAACCCGCGCACCTACGACCCCGCGCACTTCGACCCGGAGACCCGCCGACTGCTGCGGGCCACCGTCGACTGGTTCGAGGAGCGCGGCAAGCGGCGCCTGATCGAGGACTACCGGACCCGGGCCTGGCTCGGCGACTTCCTCGCCTTCGCCGCCGAGGAGAACCTGTTCGCGACCTTCCTGACCCCGTCCTCCGCCGCCGCGGAGGACGAGGCGGACAAGCGCTGGGACACCGCCCGCATCGCCGCCCTCAACGAGATCCTCGGCTTCTACGGCCTGGACTACTGGTACGCCTGGCAGGTCACCATCCTCGGCCTCGGCCCGGTCTGGCAGAGCGACAACGCCGCCGCCCGCGCCCGCGCCGCCGAACTCCTCGCCCAGGGCGAGGTGTTCGCCTTCGGGCTCTCCGAGAAGACCCACGGCGCGGACATCTACTCCACCGACATGCTCCTGGAGCCCGACGGCCGGGGCGGCTTCCGCGCCACCGGCTCCAAGTACTACATCGGCAACGGCAACGCCGCCGGACTCGTCTCCGTCTTCGGCCGCCGCACCGACGTCGAGGGCCCGGACGGCTACGTCTTCTTCGCCGCCGACAGCCGCCACCCCGCCTACCACCTGGTCAAGAACGTCGTCGACTCCTCGAAGTTCGTCAGCGAGTTCCGCCTGGAGGACTACCCGGTCGCCGCCGAGGACGTCCTGCACACCGGCCGCGCCGCCTTCGACGCCGCGCTCAACACCGTCAACGTCGGAAAGTTCAACCTCTGCACCGCCTCCATCGGCATCTGCGAGCACGCGATGTACGAGGCCGTCACCCACGCCCAGAACCGCATCCTGTACGGCCGCCCCGTCACCGCCTTCCCGCACGTGCGACGCGAGCTGACCGACGCGTACGTCCGCCTGGTCGGCATGAAGCTGTTCAGCGACCGCGCCGTCGACTACTTCCGCTCCGCCGGCCCCGACGACCGCCGCTACCTCCTCTTCAACCCGATGACGAAGATGAAGGTGACCACCGAGGGGGAGAAGGTCGTCGACCTCCTGTGGGACGTCATCGCCGCCAAGGGCTTCGAGAAGGACAACTACTTCGCCCAGGCGGCCGTCGAGATCCGCGGCCTGCCCAAGCTGGAGGGCACGGTCCACGTCAACCTGGCGCTGATCCTCAAGTTCATGCGCAACCACCTGCTCGACCCGGTCGCGTACGAGCCCGTCCCCACCCGCCTCGACGCCGCCGACGACACCTTCCTCTTCCGCCAGGGCCCGGCCCGCGGCCTGGGCTCGGTGCGCTTCCACGACTGGCGCGCCGCCTACGGCGCGTACGCCCACCTCCCCAACGTCGCCCGCTTCCGCGAACAGGCCGACGCCCTCTGCGACTTCGTCACCACGGCCGCCCCCGACGAGGCGCAGAGCCGCGACCTCGACCTGCTCCTCGCCGTCGGCCAGCTCTTCGCGCTCGTCGTCCACGGCCAGCTGGTCCTGGAGCAGGGCGCCCTGACCGGCCCCGACGAGGACGTCCTCGACGAGCTCTTCGCCGTCCTCGTACGGGACTTCTCCGCCCACGCCGTCGAGCTGCACGGCAAGGAGTCGGCGACCGCGGAGCAGCAGGCGTGGGCACTGGCCGCCGTGCGCCGCCCGGTCGTCGACGAGGCCCGCACCGGCCGCGTGTGGCAGCGGGTGGAGGCACTGTCCGGCGCGTACGAGATGGCCCCGTAGGCACGCCCGGTCGCGGCCGGCGCCCACCCGGACACCCGGTGGGCGCCGGTCCGGACCAGGATGTCACCGGGACGGCCTAGCATGATCGCCCATGAGTACGAGTGAGGATGGCAGACCTCTGATCGACGGCCGGTTCCGGCTGGTGTCCCGCCTGGGCAGCGGCGGCATGGGCACCGTCTGGCGGGCGCACGACACCGCCCTGGACCGCATGGTCGCCCTCAAGGAGGTCCGCCCGCCCGACCCCGCCGCCGAGGAGGCGCAGCCCGGACTCGGCGCACAGATGCGCGAGCGGGCGGTCCGCGAGGCCCGGGCCCTCGCCCGGCTCTCCCACCCCCACGTCGTCACGATCCACCACATCGTCGAGCCCCGGGACGGCTCGCACCCCTGGATCGTCATGGAGCTCGTCGAAGGCCGCTCCGTGCACGAACGCCTCGCCGAGGGCCCGATGCCCGTCCCGGAGGTCCTCGCCCTCGGACGCCAGGTCCTCGCCGCCCTGCGCGCCGCCCACGCCGCCGGCATCCAGCACCGTGACGTGAAGCCCGCGAACGTGCTGCTCCGCCGGGACGGCAGCGCCGTCCTCACGGACTTCGGCATCGCCGCGTTCGACGAGGCGACCGGCCGGCTCACCGCCTCCGGCGACCTCATCGGCTCGGCCGACTTCATCGCCCCGGAGCGGATACGGGGAGAGGAGGGCAACCCCGCCTCCGACCTGTGGTCGCTGGGCATGCTCCTGTACGTCGCCGCCGAGGGCCACCACCCGCTGCGCCGCGCCACCAGCCTCGCCACCGTCGTCGCCGTGCTCGACGACCCGATCCCGCAGCCCGTCAGGTCCGGCGCGCTGGCACCCGTACTCGCGCGGCTCCTCGTCCGGGATCCGGCGCTGCGCCCCGACGGGGCGGAGCTGGACCGGCTGCTCGCCGACGCCGAGGCGGGTGCCGCGGCCGTCCCGGCCGCCGGGGCCTTCGCTCCGCCGGCCGGGGCCTTCGGCCCGCCGGACGCCCGGCCGGCGTACGTCCACCCCGCCTACGGGCCGCCGCCCGTCGCGCCCCGCCCGCCCGTGGCACGGCGCCGTCGCGCCGTGCTGGTCGCCGTGTCGGTCGCGCTGGCGGTCGCGGCCATGGGCGTCGTGGTCGACAAGAGCGGCGTCGTCGACCTCGGCGGTGGCAGCGGAGGCGGAGGGAAGGGCGGCGCGACGCCCCTGTGGACCCCGGACCGCGGCACCAGCGGGACCACGGCCGGGACCACGGCCGGTTCGGCCGCCACCCAGGACGGCACCCTCCTCACCCCGGCGAACGTCCGGGCCGTCATCGAGGCCTTCCGCAAGGCCGGCGGCTCCACCACGATGAAGGAACTGACGATCTACGAGGACTACGCCCTGGCCTCCATCCCCACCCGGCCCGGGGCGAAGACCTACGACCGCTACGAGTACCGCGACGGGGTCGCCCGGAAGACCGGCCCCGGGGGCACCCTCTACGGGGGCGCCGCGGCCGACGACCCGTTCGACGTCTCGGCCATGCCCTGGGACACCCTTCCCGCCCTCATGAAGCGCGGCGAGCGCGAACTCAAGGTGGAGCGACCGACCCTGCGCTACGTCGTGGTCGACCGCTGGACCTTCAACGAGGGCCGCCCGACCCTGCGCTTCTACCTCATCAACGAGTACAACGCGGTCGGATTCCTCGTCGCCGACCGGAGCGGCAAGGTCGTGGCGAGCCACCCGACCTCCTGAGACCCCCACCCCCCACAGCGTGGGTCCCACGCCTCCTTCCCCCCTGTCAGAGGAGTGATTCCGATCTTCACAGCAGTACACCGGCGCATAGGCGCGGCCCTCCTGCTCGCCTCCGCGCTGCTCCTGCCCGGCACCGGCACCGCGGCCGCGGTGGACCCCGCCCCGATCACCACCGGAGCGGTCTTCAACAACCCGAAGGGGACGGTGGCGGAGCAGAACGCCATCAAGGACCACATCACCGGCGCCGTCCGCGCGACCGAGCCCGGCCGCCTCATCCGCGCCGCCCTGTACGCCCTGACCGACCAGGGCTACGTGGACGCCCTGGTCGACGCGCACGCGCGGGGCGTCAACGTGCGGGTGGTGCTGGACGCGAAGTACAGCGACTCGGCCGCCGCGCAGTCGCTGATCGGTGCGCTGGGGACGGACAAGTCGGCCCTGTCCTGGGTCGACGTCTGCACGTCGGGCGGCGCCTGCATCGCCACGGGCGGGGTGAACCCGATCAACCACAACAAGTTCTTCACGTTCTCGCGGGTCGGCGCGGTGGCGGGGGTCGGCGAGGACGTGGTGATCCAGGCCTCCGCGAACCAGACGCCCGTGAACACGGCGAAGTACTGGAACAACGCGTACACGGTCGTCGGCAACACCGAGCTCTACACGGCGTACGTGAACTACTTCAACGACCTGGCCGCGGGCGTCAAGAACGCGAACTACTACACCACCGCCAAGGTCGGCACCGAGAAGTACTACTTCTTCCCGCAGCAGACGGGCGACGTGATCGTCGACGTCCTGAACAACGTCTCCTGCACCGGCAACACGACGGTCGGCACGGCCACCCACCGCACCATCGTCCGCGTCGCCGCCTTCGCCCTCCACCGCGACGCGGTCGCCGACGCGCTCGTCTCCCTGGGGGCCCAGGGCTGCTCGGTGCAGATCGTGTACGCCGAGAGCAACGAGGTCGCCACGCTGAAGGGCCGCACCAACATCACCCTGAAGCAGCTGAAGACGACCGACGGCTACCTGCTGCACTCCAAGTACCTGCTGGTCGAGGGCGTCTACGCGGGCCACCCCGACACCAAGTGGACCTTCACCGGCTCCCACAACCTCGACGAGTCCTCCCTCCGCGAGAACGACGAGGCCCTCCTCCGCCTGGAGGGCGCCGCGCCGCACGACGCGTACGCGGGGAACTTCGCGTCGCTGCTGGGGTACGCGGTGCCGGCGGTCTGAGGCGCTGCGGCCCCGGTCCGCGTGAGCAACGCACGGGCGAAGGCCCTGCCGAACGTGATGTTCGGCAGGGCCTTCTTCATGCGATGTGAGCGCGCTGTCAGCGCACGGCTCGTCGGCGGGCCGGTCCTCTCGGGCTAGGCGTCGTCGCCGTGACCCTGGAGGAGGTCGGCGACCTCCGTGAGGCGCCAGTCCCACCGTGGATGCTTCTCGATCAGATCGACGAACTCGGCGAACTCGACGACGTCGCCGTGGTTGGTGTCGATCAGTCCGGTGAAGCGTGGGAGCACGAAGGAAAGGAAGGTCCGTGCGGCATCCATGGACTGGCAGGACACGTAAATCGCACGGGGCGGTTCACCGATTCTCCGCTCCGCATCCTCGATCTCCTCGGGTGCGAAGTCCGCCAGGACGTCACCCGAGAAGTCCAGCGCGTAGGAGTTCCCGTTCCAGTGCAGGAACTCCCCGACGCCGAGAGGGTGCTTCCCGACCCCGAGGGACCGGACCTCGGCCTCAATGGCGGCGCACTCGCGCGCACGCGCCATCAGGACCACGGAAGGCCAGGACATGGCCACCTCCGCCCGCTCATGGAGCGATCACCGCCAGGAGTGTCTCAAGATCGTCCGTGACCAGCTGGCCCGCCCGTTCCTGCCCCTCGATGACCGAGCCCTTCAGCTTCTTGCTCCGCCAGATGAAGCTGATGACCGGATAGTCGGTCGCCGACTCGTACGACTCGTGGTCGTGCTTGGAGCCCTTGGCGGTGCCGGTCTTCACCTGGATCACCGCGTTGCGGGTCACGATGTCGAAGTCGGTGATGTCCTTGCCGTCCTCGCCGACGATCTTGATCTCGACCGCCCTCACGTGACCAGGGTAACGGGCCTCGATTTCATTGACCAGGCGGGGAACGCCGGGGTCCTTGGGCGTACCGATGTAGGTGTGGGCCTCGCTGGCCCCCTCGGTCGGGCAGGCGTCGTTGTGAACGAGGACGGGCGCCGCGCCGGCCATCACGTAGTACGTGTGGAGGTCGCCGACCGTGAGGTTGTGGACCCTCTTGCCCTGGGTCCAGCGCTTCACCTCGGTGATCTGGACCCAGGTCCCGGACGAGGTGCGGAGCCACTCGCCGGCCTTGAGGTCCGTGGCCTTCAGCCACCGGTGCAGGGACGGGACCCAGAAGGGGTGGCCGTCGGTCGCGGTGACCTTCTCCGTGGCGTCGCCCTTGGCGCCGTCGGTGTCGATGGTGATTTCGACGAGGTTCTTCTGGCCTTCGCCGATGATCCGGGCGACGACGGGCTTGGACTTCGTGGCGCCCGACTTCTCGTCGGTGGACACGACCTCGTCACCGAGTTCGACCTCTTCGATGGGCTTCGACGTGCCGTCGGCCATCAGGACCTCGGTGCCCGGTACGAAGCTGTTGCACCCGGTCGATCCGCCGGTGTCGGTCTCCTTCCCTCCCGACTTCTTGGGCTCGTCCGCCTTCTTCGCCTCGGTGGCCTTCGACGACTTGCCGTCGCCGTCCGCTTTCTTCGCCTTCTGAGCCGAGGACTTCCCCTGCTTCGCCGCCGTCGCCGCGGCCTCGTCGGCCTTCTTGGCGGCTGCGGCCGCTGCCTCCTGGGCGGCTCTTCGAGCCGCCGCGGCCTCTTCCTCCAGTTTTCTCGCGCGTTCGGCGGCTTCCTCTATCTGGCGTTTCCACTCGGCCAGGTCTTCGGCGTACTTGGCCATGGCCTGCTGGTAACGCTCGACCCTGCGCATGATGTCGCGGGCCAGGGCCAGCTTCGAAGCCCAGCTGTTGAAGGCCTCCCAGGCCCGGTCGAGGGCCTTCAGGATGCGCTTGGCACGACCCGCGAAGGGCAGTGCCGCGTCGAGGGCGAGACCCGCGCAGGCCCAGCCGTCGCCGCCGAGACAGGCCTTGATGTCGTTGTATCCCGAGACGTCCTTGAGGATGCCGATGGCGACCTCGAGGGCGACGTCCAGGGCGCTCTTGCCCTGGACCATCTTGGCCCAGGCCTCTTCCGCCGCCGTGAAGTCCATGACGGGCATCACGGGCGGGGCGATGGAGAGGCCGCTCGGATCGGAGTACGTCACCGGCGAATTGTTCGCGTAGGCGTACGGGTTCATCTGCTTGGGCTCGTTGTAGTCGAGCACGGGGTCGACCGAAAGGAACCGACCGGTCGCGGGGTCGTACTCGCGCGCGCCCAGGTGGACCAGGCCGGTGGACTCGTCGATGTCGCCGCCGATGAAGCCCTTCTTGCCCGGCCACACGGACGGAGCCGTGCCGCGCACCTCGCCGAACGGGGTGAACTTGCGACGGGTGATGGCCGACGTCGAGGCGTCCACGGCCGTGGTGGCCGTGCCGTTCTGGTCGCCCATCAGGTACGACGTGGTGATCACGCCGCCCTTGGCCGTCTTGACCATGGTCGGGCCGGCCGGGTGGGCGTAGTAGCGCGTGCCCTCCAGCTTGTCGCCTGCGGTCAGCTTGACCTCGGTGCCCGGCAGGTACAGCGTGGTGCCGGTTTTGTCGCGCTTGATGAGGCGTCTGCCGGCGGCGTCGTAGACGAAGTCCGTCGACTCCGTGCCCTTGGTGACCTTCGCGAGTCGGCCCGCGAGATCCCACTCCAGGGTCTGGGTGTCGCCCTGGATGTTCCGGGTGCGGGTGTTGCCCGCCTCGTCGTAGGTGTACGACTCGGTGCGTGATCCTCCGGGGCCGGAGGTGTCGACCTTCTGCAGCTGGTTGGCGCGGGCCTGGCCCGGGGTGCCGTAGGTGTAGAGGCGGGTGACGTCCTTGGTGAGGTCACCGGTGGGGTCGTGCTGGACCTCCTTCGTGCGGTTGCCGGCCGCGTCGAAACTGTACGAGGACCAGTACGGGTTCGGGCCGCCCACCGACGGGGTGGAACCAGGCCCGGCCGAGCCGGGCTTGGCGGCGCAGTCGTCTGCGGCGGTCCAGGCCTCGTTCATCCGGCGCAGGTAGTCGTACGTGAAGCACTGGACGTCGGTGGGACCGCTGGACCCCTCCTTGTCCGTGATCTTCAGGATGTTGCCGACGTCATCACGCTCGTACGTCGTGTCGTTGATCCGGCTCGGCGACACCTCACGGTCGTTGACGGACCGCAGGAGCTCGCGGGTCTGCTCGTCGTAGTAGTGCGTCGCGTAGACCTGGGAGCCGGCCGGTCCCGCTTCGGTGCGCAGTACGTCGCCCATGGGCGAGTAGTCGACCTTGCCGACGAACGCCTTCCCCCCGACGCCCATGATCGTGGGCAGTTCGAAGTGGTTGTACGTCAGCGTGCTGATCTCGCTGGGCAGACCGCCCGCCGCAGGCTGCATCGTCCACGCGGTGAGACCGGTGTTCGGCCGGTAGCCCGTGGAGAAGCTGTACGTGCCGGCGAGGGCCCCCTCGGAGGCCGGGATGGTGATCTTCTGACCGGTCGGGCGGTACTCGGTGTCATAGCCGGTGACCTCCTGCTTGTAGGCGTTGCCGCCCACGTACCGCGTGGAGGAGACCGGCAGGCCCAGAGCCCCGGGCAACGTGTCGTACGTCATCGACGTCTGCAGGGGACCCGTGACCGAGCCCTCGTGCATGGCGACGATCCGGCCGAGCGCGTCGTACTCGGGCGCGACGGTCTTTCCGCGGGGGTCCGTGAGTGACGCGACACGGTCGCCCTGGCCGTACGCGATGGTCGACGTCCCCTTGTCGGGGTCCGTCTGTTTGACCTGTCGGCCGCGGATGTCGTACTCGAAGGCCCACCGGTCACCGGCCTGGCTGACGACCGACTCGATCACGCCGCGCCGGTTGTAGGAGTACCGCGTCGTGTCGTACGCCCCGGTCGGGGAGTCCGCCTTGAAGAAGCGCAGCTCCGTCTTGCGGCCCGCGCCGTCCAGGAAGGCCCGGGTCGGGGTCTCGCCCTTCGGCGGGTCGACGGTGATGTTGTCGCCGCCGTAGCTGGTCGTGGTCCGTGAGGTCTCCACGCCGAACTTGCGGGAGATCTGCGCGGTCGCCCGGCCGGAGCCGTCGTACTGGGTCACCGTCGAGGACGGGACCTCGTTGTCCTTCGGGCCCCACTGGACGCCCGAGGCAGTGCCCTCGGTGTAGTAGGCGCCGTTGCTCTTCCAGACCTGGCCGAGGCTGTTGTAGAAGGTGTCGGTGATGACCCGTCCACCGCCCAGCGCCTCCATCTGGGTCTGGCGGATGCGCAGGCTCGCGTCGTAGATGTCGTAGCTGGTGCGGTAGGTGCCGTCGTCCAGCAGGGCCTTGTTGGTGATGACCACCGGGCCGTCGGTGCGGACGTCGTACGAGAACTCGCCGTCCGGCGACTTGGTCTGCGGGTCGCGGTCCGGGGACCAGACCTTCAGCAGCCGGCCGAGCGGGTCGTACCGCATGACCTGCTTGCGGTTGTTGGCGTCCGTCTGGACCAGCACCGAACCGCGGCCCTGGTCGGTCTCGGTGGTCTTGGTGTGACCGAGGGCGTTCGTCGTGACGACCTTCGTCACGATCTGACCGGACGCCGGCGTGTAAGCCGTCCGCGTGACCTTGCCGAAGACGTCCGTGGTCGCCGTCGGGCGTCCGTACACGTCGTACTCGGCGCTGCCGTCCGTGGTGTACTGCGGAGTGCCGCCCGAGTAGCCCGACAGCGACTCCGTCGACTGCACGTTGCCGGCCGCGTCGTACCGCATCCGCACGTCCGACGTCACGTCCGCCGGACGCGCCACGTCCGTCGCGTCACACGCCTTCGCGACCGACTCCACCCGCTTCTGCCGCGCGATGATCCACCGCGCCGGGTCCTCGTCGTACTCGTACCGCGTGCAGCTGTCGTCCGACGGGTCGGCGATGTCGCCGCGGTTCGAGACCGACTGGGCGAAGCCCCGGTCGTCGTACTCCGTGTGCATCGCCGTGCGGCGCCAGCCGCGGCCGTCGGAGAGGAGGATGCGGGAGGCCACGTCGCTCGTCTGCTGGACGAACGACTGCTGCGGCTCGATGTCCTCCTCCGGGACCGCGCCCTTGCGCACGCGGGTCGCCGTGGGGCCGTGCAGCCACGGGGTGTACGTGGTCGCCGCCTCCAGCGGGCCGCCCTCGCCGTCGTACGCCAGGACCTCGCGGGTCTGGCCGGCGAACAGGCGGTGGTCCGGGAGCTCGTTGCCCTCGGAGTCCTTGACCTTGACCGAGCGGGTGCCGCCGGAGGACGTCGCCCGGTCGCCGTCGAGGCCCCGGAAGAAGAGCGTCTCCGTCTGCGAGCGCCGGTCCGGCGCCACGCCGATGAGGGTGCGGACCCGCTCGTAGCCACGCCACTGGGACCAGGTGCGGGTCTTGGGCCGCATCATCTCGGTCTCGTCGTCGTAGGCCCACGCCGGGTCGCCCAGGAACTGGTACTCGGTGCGCCGCGTCGGCGAGTTGCCGTTGCGGTCCTCCTCCTGGACCCAGTCCACGACGTGCTTGTGGAACCAGTCGGTGACGTAGAGCTTGCGCTCGCGCTTCGGGTCGTTCGGGTCCGGGATCTCCGTGATGACCGGGTAGCACCGCATCTTGTTCGTCTCGGGCGACGAGGGCAGGGCGGTGGTGCTGCACTGGGTGTCGGCGTAGTGCGCCAGGATCGTCGAACCGGTCTCGGTGTCGATCGCCTCGACGCGGTAGCGCTTGTACGGCGGCTTGCCGTCGCCCGTGCCGTCGACCCGGTTGTCGAGCTGCTTGCCGCGGAACTTCACGGGCGGCAGCGGCAGGTCGGCCCCGTTGCGGCCGGTGTGCCGGATCTCGGACAGCCACAGCGGGTAGTCCGTGCCGTCACCGGTCATCGGGAAGTCCTGGGTGAGCTTCCAGGTGTCGACCGGCTTGCGCTCGGTGCCGTTCCAGACGGTGGTGGTGACCTCGGTCAGGCGCTTGCGGGTGAAGAAGGTCGGGGTGAACCGGCCCTTGCACTCCTCGCCCGGGGCGCACAGCTGGTCGCCGGGGGTGTCCGGCCACTGCTTGGCGATGTTCCAGTCGACGTCCGGCTTCAGCTTGCCCGGGGCGCAGTCGAAGTCGGCGGTGACCAGGCAGCGCTCGGCGACCTCGAAGTCGACCTGGGCCGGGGGCTCGGCGAACAGGGCGTCGCTGCGCAGGCCGTACGAGATGTGGTCCAGCCAGCCCGAACGGTCGTAGGGGCGGGCGGTGGAGCCGCCGGCGATCTGGTAGTTGGAGCCGTAGTGGTTGGTCTCCTTCTCGTACCAGTACGTCATGGCGTTGCCGCGCGGGTCCACGACGTAGTCGAGGTTCCAGCGGTACGCCTGGTCGCACACGGCGTTCGCGAAAGTGCCGTTGTAGCAGGGCTCACCGGGGTGGTTGCCGTAGACCGGGACGGTCCAGGCGGAGTTGGTCAGCGGCTTGCCCGCGGTCCAGCCGGGGACCCGGTTCAGGCCGAAGTAGAACTGGATGCCCTGGGGGTTGGTGAACCGCCAGTGGTCACCCTCCTTGTCCCCGTTCTGGGCGCCCTGGAGCAGCTCGACCCGGGAGCCGTCGTCCTTCGCCGGACGCCACTTCTTGGTGGTGTCGTCCAGGACCAGCTGGGTGGAGCCGCCGTTCAGCGACAGGGTGACCATCGGAGCGCCGTGGCACAGGTCGCCGGTGTCGTCCTTCGGGTTGTTGAACCCGGAGTTGGGCCGCTTGTCCTGGCTGCACGGGACGTAGGACCGCTCGATGAAGTTCGAGGCCAGGTCCCAGCCGTCGCCGACCCAGGAGGTCTGCTGGGCGGACGCGTTGGTGCGGCCGTCGACGGTCGAGCTGGAGTAGCCGAGCGTCAGTGACGGGCTGGGGCCGCCGAGCGAGGCCGGGATGTCCAGCGGGTACGACCAGGAGAAGTCACCCGCGGAACCGCCCGCCTGCCAGGCGCCGCTGGGGTTCAGCGAGGTCGCCTTGTACGTGCCGTTCGCTCCGTCGGCGCCCGCGGTGGCGGCCAGCGTCACCGTCTGCGTGCCGGCGGCGGCCATGGCGCGGCGGGCGCCGGTGGCGGCCGGGGTGGACTGGGCCGGGGCGTCGAAGGTGGCGACCAGCGTGCCGGTCACCGGGTCGTTGACCGTGGTGACCGGGGTGCCGTTCTGGCAGCCGGGCTTCTTCGGCGTGGTCAGGGCGCAGGCCGGGAGCGCGGTGAAGCGCAGCCGGGAGCCCCAGCCGCCGCCGTAGGCGTTCTTGAAGGCGTTGTAGTCGAGCTCGACCGAGACCGGTGCCGAGGCACTGCCGGTGTCGGTGCGCTGGACCGACAGGAGGAGGCTGCCGGCCCGTCCGGCACGGCGGGCGGCGGCCTGGTCGAGCAGGCCCACCTTCACCTTGACCGGGGCGGTGTTCACCGCCCCGGCCGCCGTGCCGGGCGTCTTGGTGACGGCACGCGCGGTGCGTCCCGCGCCGGCCGGGGTACGGGGCGGCAGCGCGGCGACCTTCACCGGCAGGGCGCCCGCGCGGACGGCCTTGCCGGGCTGGGCGGCAGCTGCGCCGAGGGCGCCCCGTGCGGCCGGATTCCGCTGCCCGGTGGGCGCGGGGCCGACGGCGGGCAGGGTGATCTCGGCCGAGCCGGCCTTCGGCCAGGCGATCGCCGGCGCGTGCTTCCAGGTCTTCTTCTGCGACTCGGCGGGGCCGGGCGCGGGCTTGCCGGTGACCGGGGCGCCGCCGACCTTCGTCAGCTTCTGCGTGTCCAGCAGCCGCAGGTCCGAAGGAGCCGCGTTGGCGTCGATCGGCGTGAGCCCCGTGGTCAGCAGGCTGAGTGCCAGCAGCGGTATCGGCCACCGCCAGGCACGCCTCAGAGGCGCACGCCAGGCGTGCGCCTTGGATCTTCTCAAGATTCGAACACTCCATGAGATCAAGATGAGAGTAGCGTGAAACATGTCATGATCACGCATCAGGGGACGGCGCTGAACCTAACAGTGCGACCCGTGGGCGTCGAGACGGACCCCTGAAAGCCTCTGAGGGGGCGTCAGGGGGAAAGTGACTGGTTGGCGGGGAGAAAGGGGCCGAAGCGGGCGGAATTTGAGACTCCGTCAACCGTGCCGCAACGAAGGCGTGGTCTGTTGGTCGTCCCCACCCATCGCTTCACATGAAAGCCCGCGCTGCTGCTACAAATAATCGAACGCCAACGGCCGATCGTCGAGGTGGCCGAATCGTGGCCTTCGGCGAGCGGTCGGGACAACCGATCTCGGACACCCGCTCCGGCGCGGTGACCGACCCGACCTCCGAGGACCCACTCCGTGAGACCCACCCCGACGCGCGCCCGCGTCGACGATCCGCCCCGCCGCGGCAGAGCGGCCCGTGTCACCGCCGCGGCCCTCGCCGCCGTGCTGCTCGGCACCCTGCCCGCCACCGAGGCCGGCGCCGCCACCACGGCACCCGCCCCCGGCAAGGGCAAGGCCGCCGAGCGCGCCGCCGCTCCGAAGCGCGCCGCGAACGCCGCCGACACGGCCCTGCACGCTAAGGCGACCGCCGAGGCCAAGCGCACCGGCAAGGCGGTCGAACTCCCCTCGAAGCGCACCGAGACCGACGACGTCTGGGCCAACCCGGACGGCACGTTCACCCAGAACCACGCCCTGACCCCGATCCGGGTCCTGCGCGGGGGGAAGCTGGTCACCGCGGACACGGGGCTCAGCCGGCAGAGCGACGGCCGGATCGCCCCCCGTGCCACCCGTGTCGGGCTCACCTTCTCCGGCGGCGGCAAGGCCCCGCTCGTCACCATGCGCAAGGACGGCCGGGACATCTCCCTGACCTGGCCGAAGGCGCTGCCCGCCCCGCGCATCGAGGGCGACACCGCCGTCTACCCCGAGGTCCTGCGCGGCGTCGACCTGCGGGTCACCGCCGACGTGACCGGCTTCTCGCACCAGCTGGTCGTCAAGAACCGCGCGGCCGCCGACAACCCGGCCCTCGCCTCCCTCGGCTTCGGCCTCAAGGGCAAGGGCGTGACCGTCCGCAAGGAGGCCAACGGCGAGCTGCGCGCCCTCGACCCCGCCGGCAAGGCCCTCTTCACCTCGGCCAAGCCGCAGATGTGGGACTCCGGCGCCGACCGCCCGGCCGCCGAGCCGGCCGCCGCGCCCCAGGCCCGTACCGCCGCCCGCGCCGCCAAGGCCCCGGCACCGGTCGCCGACCGGGTCGCCGCCGTCGACGGCATCTCGACCGGCACCCGCCAGGCCGACCTCGGCGTCGACCTGAGCGGCGGCACGCTCACCCTCACGCCCGACCGCAGGCTGCTGACGGCGCCCGGCACCACCTACCCCGTCGTCATCGACCCGCAGTGGCGCGACGACTGGAAGTCGGCCTGGGCCCTCGCCTACAAGCACAACTCCTTCCCCAACTCGGCGAACACCAACTACTGGAACGGTGGCACGCTCAGCAAGGAAGCCCGCGTCGGCTGCGCCAAGGACGCCGCGAACAACAACAACGTCGTCTGCGCGAAGACCTTCTTCCAGGTCAACATGGGCGCCCTGTGGGACAAGCAGATCCTGTCCTCCACCTTCCGCATCCAGCAGAAGTACGCGGGCTCCTGGAGCTGCAAGTCCGGTGACATCCAGATCTGGGACACCGACGGCATCGGCGGCGGCACCACCTGGAACAACCAGCCCGCCTGGAAGCGCATGGTGGACTCCTCGGGCCAGTCCTTCGGCGGGCGCAACTGCCCTGGCGACGGCGACCTGATCGAGCTCAACGTCACCTCCGCGGTGACCGACGCGGCCCGCTGGCACTGGCCGGCCTGGACCATGGGCCTCAAGTCCGCCAACGACACCGTCGACGTGTCCTGGCGCAAGATGAACCCCGACAGCGCCCGCATCTCCACCCAGTACAACACCGTGCCCGACTCCGTCGGCGAGCGCGGCTCCGACCCGTCGGTGTCCTGCGGCGGCGGCATGATCGGCACCACCGACCAGGTCGTGCTCCGCGCCCGCGTCTCGGACGGCGACGACAACAGCATCCGCGCGGAGTTCAACTACTGGAACGACAAGGACTACTGGGGCACCATCAAGCGCCCCCAGGTCTGGGTCACCAGCGGCAACGTCGCCCAGGTCCGCATCCCCGCGGCCGAGCTCCCCACCGGCACCTACCGCTGGGACGTGCGCGCGCTCGACGACTACGCGGCCGGCCCCTGGGCCGGTCAGTGCGTCTTCAGCATCGACGCGACCCGGCCCGGCCACCCGCCGAAGGTGTCCTCTCCCCAGTTCCCCGAGAACGACCCGGACAACACCTCGCAGGCCCGCACCAAGGGCGTCTTCACCTTCAACGCCAACGGCGAGTCCGATGTCGTGAAGTACCAGTGGTGGACCGAGTCCGACCCCAAGGTCCGCGAGGTCCCCACGAGCGTCGCCGGCGGTGAGGCGTCCGTCGAGTACACGCCGTCCACGACCGGCCCGCAGACCCTGTTCGTGCGCAGCCTCGACGCGGCGAACAACCGCTCCGACCTGAAGGCGTACCTCTTCTACGCCAAGCGCAAGCCGACCCGCGACAAGCCCGGCGACCTCAACGGCGACGGGACCGTCGACATCTGGAGCGTCGACCCGGGCTCGGGTCACCTGTGGATGCACCCCGGCAAGGGCGACGGCACCTTCGACCTCTCCAAGAAGCTGAGCAACCGGGGCCCCTTCGGCGACGCCGTGTCCCTGTCGCACCGGGGCAGCTGGAACACCGACTACTACGAGGACCTGGTCGCCCTGCGCCCGGCGCCCGGCGGCGGCCGCAAGGACCTGATCGTCTACCCGGGCAACGGCGACGGCGACCTGCAGCCGGTCGACGCCAACCGCATCGTGCTGGCCACCGCGATGGAGGACAACGACAAGTGGGCCCAGGCCGACCAGGCCGTCGTCATCAGCAGCGTCGACGACGACAGCAAGGACGGCAAGGTCGATGCCAATGACCAGCCCGACCTGCTGGTCAAGGCCGGCGCGGAGCTCTACCTCTACCTCGGCTCGACGGGCGCCTACCTCGACGTCACCGACGCCGGCTTCCGCCCGCCGATCCTGCTCGGCAACGCCGACTGGCAGAACATGACCCTGATCGCCCCCGGCGACCTCAACGGCGACGCGCTGCCGGAGATCTGGGCCCGCGACAAGGTGACCGGCAAGATCCACCAGTACACCAGCCGGGTCACCACCGACACGGCTTCGGCGACCGTCGCCGACCTCACGGTGTACGGCGAGGCCTCGGCCCGCACCACCGCGATAGCCACCGGCTTCACCACTCCGCAGAACCTCCAGAGCAACGGCGACTTCGAGGGCAACGGCTACGCCGACCTGTGGTCGCGCGACGCCACCGGCGAGATCACCGAGTTCCCGGGCCGCGCCCCCAGTGGCGGTTCCTCCTTCGGAGCGGGCCGCAGGCTCGTCCTCGGCGGCACCCCCTGGACCGAGTGCCAGAGCTTCACCTCGAACGAGACCGGCACGCACAGCCTGTGCGGACCGATCCTGGCCAAGTACCTGGCGAAGGGCGGCCCGGGCGGCTACGGCTACCCGACCACCGACGTCCTGGTCCCCGCCGACGGCGAGGGGCGGTACGCGGGCTTCCGCGCCAACGGCGTCGGCGGCGAGAACGCCTCCATCTACTGGCACCCGACCACCGGCGCCTGGATGGTCCAGAACGGCATCCGGGACTACTGGAGGTCGCTCGGCGGCGAGAACGGCTTCCTGGGCTACCCGACCTCGGACGAGTCGACCACCTTCGAGAGCGACGCCTGGGTCACCACCTTCCGCGGCTCCGGCGGCGAAGGCGCGATCTACTGGACGTACGACTTCGGCGGCCGTTCCATCCACGGCACCATCTACAAGAAGTACCTGGAGCTGGGCGGCCCGTCCGGCTTCGGCTACCCGACCACCGACGAGACCAACGTCGACGACGGCATCGGCCGGTACAACCACTTCCGCCGCCGCGGCGAGACCTCCGACACCCGCTCCATCTTCTGGACCACCACCACGGGCCAGGCCTGGGGCGTGTGGGGCAGCATCCGCAACAAGTGGCTGTCGCTGGGCGCCGGGAAGAGCTGGCTCGGCTACCCGCAGTCGGAGGAGTACGACGTGGCGGGCGGTCCCCGGACCGACTTCCAGAACGGCTACATCCGCCACAACCGCTGGACCGGCGCCACCGACGAGCACCACTGGAACGACCGCACCGACGGCCTCCGCAAGGAGCTGGCGGGCGACTTCAACGGTGACGGCCGCTCCGACCTGGCCACGGTCTACGACTACGGCAGCGACGCGATGAGCCTGTACACGCACGCGGCCAAGGCGGACGGCGGCTTCGCCGCGCCCGTGGTCGCCCACACCAACCCCGCGTGGACCTGGCGCGTCTCCCAGTCCCAGTGGATCTCCGGCGACTTCAACGGTGACGGCCGGGACGACCTGGCCGCGCTCTACGGCTACGGCGACGGCGCCAACGGCATGTTCACCTTCCTGGGCAAGGCCGACGGCACCTTCACCTCGCTCGGGCGCAGCGCCTACACGGGCCCGGGCAACTGGGACGCCACCAAGGGCAAGCTGGTCGCCGGCGACTTCAACGGCGACGGCCGCGACGACGTGGTCATGCTCTACGACCACGGCAACTGCGACACCGGCGCGTACACCTTCCTGTCGAAGGCGGACGGCACCTTCAACAACATCTTCGGCAGCTGGCGCTCCGGCGCCGGCAACTGGTGCCAGGGCCAGACCAAGTTCGTCGGCGGCGACTTCAACGGCGACGGCCGGGACGACCTCGTCGGCCTCTACGGCTACAACGACGGCTCGGTCACCGCGTGGACCCTGCCGAGCAAGGCCGACGGCGGCTTCGCCACGACGGTCCCGTCCTGGCACAAGAACCCCGGTCTGTGGGAGTGGTGGCGCTCCAAGCTCACCGCCGGCGACTACAACGGCGACGGCCGCGCCGACCTGGCCGTGATGTACGACTACGCCTACGGCAACGCGTCGCTGTTCACCCTGACCGCCAAGCCGGACGGCGGCCTCAACGAGGACGTCCGCAGCTGGCAGGCGCCCGCCAACACCTGGCACGTCCAGGAGGCGTCGTTCCCGGTCTCCGGCGACACCGACAAGGACGGCCGCGAGGACATCGCGATCATGTACAACGACGGAACGGGCGGCACCGCGGCCCACACCTTCAAGGCCCGTCCGGACGGGGGCTTCGAGAACCCCCTGAAGAGCTGGCAGGCCGCCCCGGGCACCTGGTGACCCCGGCCTGACCCGCACCTGAACGGAACATCGCCCTCCGGGACCCCAGCGGTCCCGGAGGGCGACGTGCTTCCGGCCCGTTTCTCCCGGAGGGGCGGATTCCCCTAGGCTCGGACGATGGCGAAGTACTTCGACGTTCATCCGCAGACCCCGCAGACCCGGACCATCGGCACCGTGGTCGACAGCCTCCGGGCCGGCGCCCTCATCGCGTACCCGACCGACTCCTGTTTCGCGCTCGGCTGCCGGCTCGGCAACCACGACGCCCTGGAGCGCATCCGGTCGATCCGGCGCCTCGACGACCGGCACCACTTCACCCTGGTGTGCGAGAACTTCGCGCAGCTGGGCCAGTTCGTCCAGGTCGACAACGACGTGTTCCGGGCGATCAAGGCGGCCACGCCGGGCAGCTACACCTTCATCCTCCCGGCCACCCGGGAGGTGCCGCGCCGGCTGATGCACCCCAAGAAGAAGACGGTCGGCGTCCGCATTCCCGACCACACCGTGACCCGCGCGCTGCTCGCCGAGCTGGGCGAGCCCCTGGTGTCCAGCACCCTGCTGCTGCCCGACGAGGCCGAGCCGCTGACCCAGGGCTGGGAGATCAAGGAGCGGCTCGACCACGTGCTGGACGCCGTCGTGGACTCGGGCGACTGCGGCACCGAGCCCACGACGGTCGTCGACTTCTCCGGCGGCGAGGCCGAGATCGTACGGCGCGGGGCGGGGGACCCCTCGCGCTTCGAGTGACGGCCGGGCCGGTCCCGGGTCAGCGCCGAGGGGCCGCCACCAGGTCGGAGGGGTCGGTGTTCGCGCCGCAGAGCACGACGCAGACCCGCTCGCCGGGCTCCGGCCGGTAGGCCGTGCCCAGCGCCGCGTGGGCCGTGGCGGCGGCGTGCTCGACGGCGAGCCGGCGCTCGTCCCACAGGGAACGGCGGGCCCGGACGATGTCGGCGTCGGTGACCAGGACCGAGCGGACGTGGTCCTGGCGGGCCGCCTCCAGGGCCGCCGCGGAGGCCCGGCGGGCGCCCAGCGAGTCGGCGGCCACCGAGTCGACGGCGACGTCGACGGGCCGGCCGGCCTCCAGTGCCGCGTGCAGCGCGCGGCAGTTCTCCGGCTCGACCGCGACCACGCGGACCCCGTGCGCCCGGGCGGCGGCCGCGACCCCGGCGAACAGCCCGCCGCCGCCGACCGAGACCACCACCGTGTCCAGGCCGGGCAGCCCCCGCTGGACCTCCTCCAGCAGGGTGCCGGCGCCGGCGGCGATCAGCGGGTGGTCGTAGGCGTGCGAGGCCAGCGCGCCGGTCTCCGCGGCGAAGGCGTCGGAGGCGGCGAGGGCCTCGGCGTACTCGGTGCCGACGAGCCGCACGTCGGCGCCGTAGCCGAGCAGCCGGTCGACCTTCACCTTCGGCGCCGTGGTGGGCAGGAACACCGTCGCGCGCGCGTCCTGGCCGCGGGCCGCCCACGCGCAGGCCAGCCCCGCGTTGCCGCCGGAGGCGATCGTGACGCCGGCCGCCGGCAGGGTCCCGGCCTCGCGGTGCGCGAGCAGGAAGTTCAGCGCGCCGCGCGCCTTGAAGGAGCCCGTGTGCTGCATGAGTTCGAGCGCGAACGACACCCCGTCGCCGTCCCCGGGGGCGACCGTGACGGGACGGACATGGCCGGCGATCCGGTCGGCTGCGGTCTTGACGTCGGCGTGGCTCAGCATGTGCACGTGCGGCTCCAGACTCGGGTGGTGGTGCGGCCGTACCCCGAACCCTGCCATACGGGTCAGACGGCGGCGGCCGGTTCCGCGACGGGCCTGACCAGGGTGACCAGGTGGTCGGCGTACGCGTCGAGCGCCGCGGCGGCCGCCTCGTCGTCCCGGTCGATCAGCCAGTTCAGGGTGAGCCCGTCCAGGACGCTCAGCCCGTACCGCGCCAGCACGGGCAGCGGCAGGGTCCACTCGGCGCCCGAGCGGCGGGCGATCGACTCCAGCTGCCGCAGGCTGACCTCGGTGTAGTGCCGGTACTGGCCGCGGGCCACGTCGGCGAGGCCCGGCTTGCGCAGCGCGTACTGCGTCAACTCGTACGTCAGGAGGTGCTCGTCAGGGTTCTGCCGCACCCGTTCCCAGTAGGCGCGCAGGGTGCCCCTGACCACCTCGTCCACCGTCCCCTCCCCGGCGGCCGGGGAGGCCGGCGGGTCCAGGGCGCGCAGCATGATCCGCTCGATGACGCTGTGGAGGAGCTGCTCCTTGGCCCGGAAGCAGTAGTGGAACGCGCCGAGCGGCAGCCCCGCCTCGGCGACGACGGCACGGGTGGTCGCCTTCGCGACGCCGTCGCGGATCATGACCCGGATCGCCGCGTCGATCAACTGCTCGCGTCGCTCGTCGGCCGAACGGCGGCTCATGGGAACTCCCGGGGGTGAGGGCGGTGTCGGGGCACGCTATCCCGTGCCGGGCGGCGTCACCGTGGCCGGGGGCCGGGCCCGGATGGCGTCCGCCGGGTCGTGCGGGGTCGGCGCGCGCCGGGGCCCGGGGCGTGCTGCCCGGGCCCCGGCGCCGCGCCCGCGGCGCGGGCCCGGTCCGCCGTCACAGGAACGCGTGGCCCTCGCCGCGGTAGGTGGGGACGACGTCCACGATGCTGCCGGCCTCGACGAGGTGGAGGCGGTCCACGCGTTCGCACAGCTCGCCGGCCTTCGCGTGGCGGAACCACACGCGGTCGCCGAGCCGCAGCTCGTCGGCGGCGTCGCCGACGAGGGGCGTCTGGACCTCGCCCGCGCCCTCCTGGGCGAGCATCCGCAGACCGGCCGGCCACACCGGGACCGGCAGTCGGTCGAGGCCCGCCGGGCCGGAGGCGGTCCAGCCGCCGCCGAGGACCGTCACGTGCCGGGGCGCGGGGCGCCGGACGACGTCGAGGGCGAAGTACGCGGCGGGCAGCGGCCGGAAGGCGCGGTAGTGGTCGAAGAGGGCGGGGGAGTAGATGCCCGAGCCGGCCCCCAGCTCGGTGATCGCCGGCTCGGCCGAGGTCCCCTCCAGGCTGCCGGTCCCGCCGCCGTTGACGAACTCCAGCGGGGCGACGTCGAGCACCGAGCGCACGGCCGCGGCCCGCCGCCGGCGCAGCTCCCTGGCCGACGCCCGCTGGACCAGCCGCAGCGCCGAGCGGGTCAGCGGCGAGCCGGGCTGGTCGTCCCCGACCCCGGCGATCTGCCCCTCGTACGACATGACGCCGACCAGCCGCAGCCGCGGCCGCGCCACGACGGCCCGGGCCAGCGCGGCGGCGGCGTCGGGGCTGTGCAGCGGCGAGCGGCGCATGCCCAGGTGGATCCGGCCGCCGAGCAGCCGCAGCGAGGCGTCCAGGTCCAGGCAGACCCGTACCGGGGGACCGTCCGCCCCGAGCACCGCGTCGAGCAGGTCGAGGTGCTCCAGCGAGTCGATCATGATGGTGACGCGGGCGGCGGCCCGCTCGTCGGAGGCGAGGGCGCGCAGCGGGGCCGGGTCGGCGCAGGGGTAGCCGACCAGGATGTCGCCCACGGTCTCGTCGGCGGTGCGCGCGAGCCACAGGGCCTCGGGCAGCGTGAAGGCGAGGACGCCGGAGAAGCCGGGCATCCGCAGGACCTGCTCGATCAGCGGGCGGCAGCGCAGCGACTTGCTGGCCAGCCGGATGGGCTTGCCCCCGGCGCGGCGGGCCATGCCGGAGGCGTTGGCGTGCAGCGCGCCGAGGTCGACCACGGCGAAGGGCGGGCTGAGCTCGGCGGTGGCGCCGCGCAGCTCCTCGAAGGACATCGGCGCGGCGGCGGCACGGAGGGCGGTGGTGGCCGGCAAGGCTGCTCCCTGACTTCGGTCCTGCGGATGCGGTCCCGCGGGTTCGGCCCCCGCGGGTTCGGTCCTGTGTCTGCGGTCCTCTGCGGTCCTGCTGGGGCGCCACCTTCTCCCGGCCGCCCGTCCAAGTCAATGGTTCAGGACGCTTGACTTGGACAACTGACCGAGTTCAGTCTTCCGTCGACCGCGCCCGGTACGGACGCGGACCGCCGATCCCTACGAGAGGACCCCGGGCATGACGAACGTGGCGGGCACGTGGAGCAACTGGTCGGGCAGCGAGCACGCCAGCCCCGTACGGGTGCTGCGCCCGATGGACCCCGGCGAGGTGGTGGCCGCCGTCACCGCCGCGGCCCGCGCCGGGAACCGGGTGAAGGCCGTCGGGGCCGGCCACTCCTTCAGCCCCGTCGCCGTCGCCCCGGACGTCCAGCTGCGCCTGGACCGGCTCTCCGCACTGGAGTCGGTCGACCGCGCGACGGGCCAGGTCACCGTGGGCGCGGGCATGCCGCTGTGGCGGCTCAACCCGCTGCTCGCCGAGCACGGACTCGCGCTGGAGATCCTCGGCGACATCGACCGGCAGACCGTCTCCGGGGCCATCTCGACCGGCACCCACGGCAGCGGCACCCGCTTCGGCGGCATCGCCACCCAGGTGCGGGCCCTGGAGCTGGTCCTCGCCGACGGCAGCCTCGTCACCTGCTCGGCGACCGAGCGGCCCGAGCTCTTCGCCGCCGCCCGCGTCGGCATCGGCGCCCTCGGCATCCTCACCCGGGTGACGCTGCAGTGCGTCCCGCTCTTCGCGCTGCACGCCCGGGACGAGGCCCGGCCGGTCGAGGAGACCCTGGCCCGCGTGCACGAACTGGCCGACGCCAACGACCACTTCGAGTTCTTCTGGTTCCCGCACAGCGGCACCACGCTCACCCGCAGCTTCCGCCGGCTGCCCGGCGACACCCCGCCGGCCCCGATCGGGGAGTTCTCCCGGCGCCTCGACGAGACGGTCAGCGGCACCGGCTTCGACCTGCTCAACCGGCTCGGCACCCGCTTCCCGGCCCTGGTCCCGCCCATCACGCGGTTCGCCGCCCGGGCGATGTCCGCCCGCGAGTGGACCGACCTCTCCCACAAGGTCTTCGCCTCGGTCCGCGACGTGCGCTTCCACGAGGGCGAGTTCGCCATCCCCCGGGAGGACGTCGTGGACGCGCTGCGCGAGATCAAGCGCTGGATCGACCGCAACGACGAGCGGGTGTCCTTCCCGCTGGAGGTCCGCTTCGCCGCGCCCGACGACATCTGGCTCTCCACCGCGTACGGGCGCGAGAGCTGCTACATCGCCTTCCACCAGTACCACCGGATGCCCCACGAGCGGTACTTCCGGGCCTGCGAGGAGATCCTCGGCTCCTTCGGCGGGCGCCCCCACTGGGGCAAGATGCACCAGCTGGACGCCGCCGCGCTGCGCCCCCGCTACGAGCGCTTCGACGACTTCACCGCCGTACGGGACGAGGTGGACCCGACCGGAGTCTTCGCCAACGCCTACCTCGACCGGGTGCTGGGTCCGGCACCGGAGTCCGCCAGGTAGGAGCCGGGTAGGACACTGGGCGGGTGACGAGGGAAGACACCAACGGGAACACGACGGTACTGACGATCCGCCAGGGGAGCCTGCGGGGCGTGACGGACGGCGGGGTGAGCGCCTTCCGCGGCATCCCCTACGCCGCCCCGCCGGTGGGGAGGCTCCGCTTCCGCCCGCCCGCCGACCACCCCGGATGGCCGGGGGTCCGCGACGCCGGCGGGGCCGGGCCCTCCGTGCCCCAGGGGCCCGGGCGGCTCGCCCCGGTCATGGGCGCGCGGATCCCGGACTGGGACGAGGCCGGCTGCCTCAACCTCAACGTCTGGACCCCGCGGGGCGCCCCCGCCGACGGCGCGGACCGGCCGCGCCCGGTGCTGCTCTGGTTCCACGGCGGCGGTTTCACCAGCGGCTCCGGCGGCTGGGACTGGTACGACGGGGCCCGCCTGGCCGCCGCCGGGGACATCGTCGTGGTCACCGCCAACTACCGGCTCGGGCCGCTGGGTTATCTCCACCTTCCCGAGGCGGGCGCCGACAACCTCGGCTCCCGCGACCAGGCCGCCGCCCTGCGCTGGGTACGGGACACCATCCGCGCCTTCGGCGGGGACCCCGCCCGGATCACCGTCGGCGGCCAGTCCGCGGGCGCGTACTCGGCCCTCGCCCTGGCCCTCGACCCGGAGACCGGCCCCCTGGTCCACCGGCTGATCCTGCAGAGCGGCCCCTGGAACCTCCTGCCGCAGTCACCCGCCGCCGCGGACCGCGCCGCGGACCTCTTCCTCGACCTGCTCGGCATCGCCCGCGACGAACACCTCGCCAAGGCCCTGCGCGACGTGCCGGCCGGCGACCTCCTCGACGCGTACGGGCGGGTCGCGGCCGAGCTCGCCCGCCCGGGCGACGGAGCCCCGCCGATGCACCCCGTCCTCGGCGGCGCCGGACACCCGACCGCCTGGCCGACGGCCCTCGCCGACGGCGCGCTCGCCGGCAAGGGCGTCCTCGTCGGCAGCACCGAGCACGAGGCCACCGCCTTCCTCGGCCCCGACGCCCCGGCCGAGCTGGTCGCGGCCGTCACCCGGGCCGCCTTCGGCGAGGGCGTCGACACCCTGGCCCGGGAGTGCGCCGCGCACGGCACCCCGGCGCACGTCTACCGCTTCGCCCGCGTCTCCACCGCCGTACCGGGACTCGGCGCGCCGCACTGCTCCGACCTCCCGTTCGCCTTCGACCGCCTCGACGCGTACGCGACGGCGCCGATGCTCGGCCCGGTCGACGCCCGGGACCGAGAGCTGGCCCGCGAGTTCAGCGGTGCGCTGGCCGCCTTCACCGCCACGGGGGACCCGGGCTGGCCCGCCCACCGACCCGAAGCCGCGCCGTACGTACGGCGGTTCGCCCGGGAGTGAGCCCCCCCCGTCAGGCCGCGACGCGCACCGAAATTCGTTATCAGGCCCCGCGGGAGCGGCCTAGGGTGGCGCGGTGACGACTCAGATGATCATCCTCAACGGCGGTTCCAGCGCCGGGAAGTCCGGAATCGTGCGCTGCCTCCAGGCGGTGCTCCCCGACCCCTGGCTGGCCTTCGGCGTCGACTCGTTCGTCGACGCGCTGCCCGCCCGGATGCAGGCCTCCGACGAGGGCCTCGAGATCGGGCCGGACGGCGAGGTGAGCGTCGGGGACGGGTTCCGGAGCCTGGAGCGGGCCTGGGCGGAGGGCATCGTCGCCATGGCCCGCGCCGGCGCCCGGATCGTCGTCGACGAGGTCTTCCTCGGCGGGGCCGAGTCCCAGCGGCGCTGGCGCGAGCACCTCGACGGGATCGACGTGCTGTGGGTCGGCGTCCGCTGCGAGGCCGCGGTCGCCGCGGGCCGCGAGATCGCCCGCGGGGACCGGGCCCTGGGCATGGCCGCCCGCCAGGCCGGGCAGGTGCACGAGGGCGTCGCGTACGACCTGGAGGTCGACACCACGCACACCGAGTCGCTGGAGTGCGCACGGCGGATCGCGGCCCACGTCCGCTGAGGGGCCCGTCGGCCGACACGCGACCGCGCACGCGGCCGGGGAGGGCCGGAACGCGAGACCGACCGGAACGCGAGACCGACCGGAACGCGAGACTGACCGGAACGCGAGACCGACCGGACACGAGACCGGACACGAGGGGGAGACGGTGGCGGTGACGGAACAGGAGGCGCGCGAAGCCTTCGAACAGGGGGTGCGCGAGCGGGCGGAGGGCCGGGTCGACGCCGCCCGGGACGCGTTCGTCCGCGCGGCCGGCAGCGGACACCCCGACATAGGGCCCATGGCCCTGGCGAACCTGGCCGTCCTGGAGGCGCAGGCCGGGCGGACCGCGCAGGCGCGCGCCGCCTTCGAACGGGCCGTCGCCACCGGGCACCGCGACCACGCGCCGCAGTCCCTGTTCAACTACGCGGTCTTCCAGCAGCGCAACGGCGAACCCGCGCACGCCCGCGAGCTCTACCGGCGCGCGGTCGACAGCGGGCATCCCGAGCACGCCCGCAAGGCCCTGCTCAACCTCGCGAACCTGGCGGCCCACGGCGGCGGGCTGGACGAGGCCTGCGCCCTGTTCCTGCGCGCCATGGAACCGCCGTTCCGCGGCGACACCGCCCAGCGGGCGCACCGGCGGCTCGTCGAGGTCGATCCCGGACGGCTGTCCGAAGGGCGCGAGGTCTACCTGCGGGCCCTCGCCGACGGGGACGAGCGGACCGCGGCACAGGCCCGCGTCCTGCTCCACGACCTCGACCCCGGGCTCCTCCTGCCCGGCGAACGAATCGTCCTCGGGGCGCTTAGCCTCGAACCGGCCGGCATCGAGTCCGCGGAGTGGGCCGCCGGGCGGCCGCCGGCCTACGGCAGCGGGCACCTCGACGTGTACACCCACGACGGCGCGCAGCACACCGTCTTCCTCGACCTGGGGGACCCTTACGACCGGCGCGGCTACGAGGCCCTGCGGCGCCTCCTGGGGCCCGGCCGGATCTGACCCGGATCTGGCCCGGATCTGGCCCGGGCCGGCCCCGGGCCACCTCCCTAGCCCAACCGTCCGCGCCTGTCAGTCCGTAAGGTTCCGGATTCACGACCCGGGGGAAGCGTCGCTACCGTCCGAACGCCCAGCGTGGGTACCGTCGCGTCTACCAGGAGGTCACGTTGACCGCGCACCACCCCACCCGCAGGAGCATCCTCAAGTCCGCCGGCGGGTTCTCCGCCGCCCTGGCCCTCGGTGCCGGAGGCGTGCTCGCGGCGGCGCCGTCGGCCGCGGCGGCCGGAGACGGCTTCGGCCTGCGCATCGTGGACCGCAACGAGAGCGACCACCGGATGTGGTACTACCGCTTCGCGACCGACGCGATCGGCTGGAACCCCGGGGTCAACGTGCTGCTCCCGGACGACTACCACTACAGCGGCCGCACCTACCCGGTCCTCTACCTGTTCCACGGCGGCGGCAACGACCAGGACTTCATCACCTTCGACCGCGAGGGCGTCCGCGACTGGACGGCCGGCCGGCGGATCATCGTCGTCATGCCCGACGGCGGCCACGCGGGCTGGTACTCCAACCCGGTCAGCTCCAACGTCGGCCCCCGCAACTGGGAGCACTTCCACATCAACCAGCTGCTCCCCTGGGTCGAGGCCAACTTCCGCACCTTCGCCGAGTACGACGGCCGCGCGGTCGCCGGCTTCTCCATGGGCGGCTTCGGCGCGCTGAAGTACGCCGCCAAGTACTACGGCCACTTCGCCTCCGTCAGCGCCCACTCCGGCCCGGCCAGCCTGCGCCGCGACAACGGCCTCGTGGTCCACTGGGCCAACGCCTCGTCCGCGGCGCTCGACCTCGGCGGCGGCACGGTCTACGGCGCCCCGTTCTGGGACGAGGCCCGGGTCAACGCCGACAACCCCGTGCAGCGCATCGAGAGCTACCGCAACAAGCGCGTCTTCCTCGTCGCCGGCACCAGCCCCGATCCGGTCAACTGGTTCGACACAGCGAACGAGACGCAGGTCCTCGCCGGCCAGCGGGAGTTCCGCTCCCTGCTCGACCGCGCAGGGATCCCGCACGAGTCGTACGAGCTGCCCGGCGGCCACTTCATCCGCCGCGACATGATGCAGCGCGACATCGACGGCATCATCGCGCGCCTGCGCAAGGCCTGACGGGGGGCCTCTCGTGCTGCTCGCTCCTCCCCGGCGCGCCCTGCGCGTCCTCCTCGCCGCGACCGCGGCCCTCGCGCCCGGCCTCCTCGTGGCCCCGCCCGCCACCGCCCAGCCCGCCCCGCCCGCCACCGCCCAGCCCGCCACCGCCCAGGCCGCCCGGTCCGCCGACCGGACGGCGGCCTGTCCCGCCGAAGGCGAGGTCACCCAGCGCTACCACAGCGGCCACAACGGCGTGGACATCGGCAACGCCATCGGTACGCCGATCCACGCCATCGGCGACGGCGAGGTGACGCACTCCGGATACGCCGACGGCTACGGCCAATGGATCCGCATCCTGCACCCCGACGGGCGCATCTCCGAGTACGGGCACATGTACCAGCGCTTCGTGTCCGTCGGCGAGCACGTGACGGCCGGCCGCCGGATCGCCCTGATGGGCCAGGAGGGCAACTCGACCGGCCCCCACCTCCACCTGAGGATCTGGGGCGACTCCTCCACCTCGTACGGCATCGACCCCGAGGTCTACCTCGCCGAGCACGGGGTGACCCTGCCCTGCGTCCCCGGAGACGTTCCGCAGCCCAGGCCCCTGGTGTACCCGGCGGAGTCCGGCCGGGTGGTCTCGGCCCGCTCGGCCGACGGCCGGCTGGAGGTCTTCGCGGCCGGCGCCGACGGCGTGCACCACGCCTGGCAGCTCGCCTCGAACGGCGAGTGGTCGGCCTGGGAGTCCCTCGCCGGCCCGGGCGGCGCGGAGCTGGCGATCGCGCCGAACGCGGACGGGCGCCTGGAGCTGTTCGCGATCAACGGGAACACCTTCCAGCACCGCTACCAACTCGCGCCCTCGGGCGGCTGGTCGGGCTGGGAGAGCTTCGGCGGCGGCGGGCGCGACATCGCCGCAGGGGTCAACGGCGACGGCCGGATCGAGGTCTTCGCCTCCGGTCCGGTCGGGCTCTTCCACCGCTACCAGACCGCGCCCAGCGCCGGCTGGTCCGGCTGGGAGCCGACCGGCGGCGGGCCCGCCGACGCCCGGGTCGAGATGGAGAAGGCCCCGGACGGGCGCCTGGAGGTCTTCGCCCTGAACGGGAACACCTTCCAGCACCAGTACCAGACGGCCGTCGACGGCGGCTGGTCGGCCTGGGAGGAGTTCGGCGGCGGCGGGCGCGACCTGACCGTCGACCACAACCAGGACGGGCGGATCGAGGTCTTCGCCTCCGGACCCGTGGGCGTCTTCCACAAGTACCAGACCGGCCCCGCCGCCTGGTCCGGCTGGGAGCCGACCGGCGGCCCCGCCGACGCGCAGCTCACCAGCGAACGGACCTCCGACGGCCGGGTCGAGGTCTTCGCCCTCAACGGCACGGTCGCCCGGCACCTGTGGCAGACCGGGGTCAACGCCCCGTACGGCCAGTGGGCCGACTTCGGCGGCGGCGGTACCGAGGTCACCGCGACGAGCAACGCCGACGGCCGCATCGAGGTGTTCGGCACCAGCCACGCCGGGATCTACCACAAGTGGCAGACCGGGCCCACGACATGGTCCGAGTGGGCGTGGGTGAACGCCACCGCCGGCCCCGCGATCGATTGAGGAGACAGCAGGTGAGAACCGCACGGCGCTCCCCGAGAGCGCTCCCTCTGACCGTCCTGTCGGCGTTCGCCTCGCTGCTCCTGGCGGCGGGTGTCCTCGGCGGCGCCTCGCCGGCGCAGGCCGCGACGAGCGACCTCTGCGCCCAGGTCGGCTACAACGCCGGATTCCGCGGCGACGGCCTGGTCACGGCCGTCGCCGTCGCCCTCGCGGAGTCCAGCTGCGACCCGTCGGCGACCAACACCACCAACAACACGCCCCCGTCCCGGGACCGCGGCCTGTGGCAGATCAACGACTACTGGCACCCCGAGGTCGACGACGCCTGCGCCTACGACGCCCAGTGCAACGCGAACGCCGCGTACACCATCTCCAACGGCGGCACCAACTGGCAGCCCTGGTCCACCTACAACGCCGGCGTCCACCGGCGGCACCTGGACGAGGCGCGCGCCGCGGTGGACCGCCTCGGCCGCCCGGGTCCCCGGGCCCGCGCCGCTCGTGTACCCGGCGGAGTCCGGCCGGGTGGTCTCGGCCCGCTCGTCGGACGGGCGGCTGGAGGTCTTCGCGGCCGGCGCCGACGGCGTGCACCACGCCTGGCAGCTCGCGGTGAACGGCGCCTGGTCCGACTGGGAGAGGCTCGCCGGCCCGGGCGGCGCGGAGCTGGCGATCGCGCCGAACGCGGACGGGCGCCTGGAGCTGTTCGCGATCAACGGGAACACCTTCCAGCATCGCTACCAACTGGCCCCCTCGGGAGCCTGGTCGGGCTGGGAGGCCTTCGGCGGCGGCGGACGTGACATCGCCGTCGGCGCGAACGGCGACGGGCGCCTGGAGGTCTTCGCCTCCGGTCCCGTGGGCGTCTTCCACAAGTACCAGACCGCTCCCGACGGCGGCTGGGCCGAGTGGGAGCCCACCGGCGGCGGACCGGCCGACGGACGGCTGGAGGTGGAGAAGTCCCCCGACGGGCGGCTGGAGGTCTTCGCCCTCAACGGCGAGGTCTTCCAGCACCAGTACCAGACGGCCGTCAACGGCGGCTGGTCGGCCTGGGAGGAGTTCGGCGGCGGCGGGCGCGACCTGACCGTCGACCACAACCAGGACGGGCGGATCGAGGTCTTCGCCTCCGGCCCGGTCGGCGTCTTCCACAAGTACATGACCAGCCCCACCAGCTGGTCCGGCTGGGAGCCGACCGGCGGCCCCGCCGACGCGCAGCTGACCAGCGAACGCTCGCCGGACGGCCGGGTCGAGGTCTTCGCCATCAACGGCAGCGTCGCCCGGCACCTGTGGCAGACGGGGGTCAACGCCCCGTACGGCCAGTGGGCGGACTACGGCGGCGGCGGTACGGAGATCACCGCGGCGGCCAACGCCGACGGCCGCATCGAGGTGTTCGGCACCAGCCGCGCCGGGGTCTACCACAAGTGGCAGACCGGATTCTCGTCCTGGTCCGAGTGGGCCTGGCTCAACAGCACCGCGGGCCCCGCCGTCGACTGACCCGACCCCCGCGACCGGCCGAGCCCGCCCACGTACGGCTCGGCCGGTCGCGGGACCCCCGAGAACCATGCATCCGATCAGCAGACGGCGGCTCGATGCCCCGGCGCGTCCAGCTCGCCCCGGCCGCCGCCGCGCCGGCCGACGCCACCGGCCGCGTCCACCTCCTCGCCGTCACCGTCGACGGACGGATCCGGACCCGCGTCCAGGCCCGGCCCGGCGGCGGCCGGCAGCCGTGGGCGGCGTTCGGGGACCGCGCGGTCGCAACGCCCAGGTCGAGCTCCCCGGCCCCCTGACAGCCCGTCACGAACGGCACATGCGGGGCGAACCCGCACGCAGGGGCCGCGCGCAGGCCCGTGGAAGTGGCCGATGCCACTGGGTGCACCACCGGTTGCAACCGGTAACGTTCGGTGTGTCGGAGTGGGGTCGGCACGCGGGACGGGGGAGCGGTGAGCGGGATTGTCATCCACCTGCCGCAGGGCAGCGGCGGAGGCGTGGACGGGGAGGCGCGCGCGGACGCGGTGACCCTGAGGCTCGGGCCCGGGCAGCGCGCCCGGTTCGGCCGGGGCTCGTCCGGCACCCCCGTCGAGCTCCGCCTCGCCGACGCGGCCATCTCCCGGCTGGCCGGCGAGATCCGGGCGACCGACGACCACTGGCAGCTCAGCAACCTCAGCAGCACCCACAGCTACCTCGTGGAGAACCCGGAAGGGGCCGGCGAGTACCTGCGCGTCCCGCCGCGCCGGGCGGGTGCGCCCATCCCGTTCGAGTTCTCGCGGGTGGTGCTGCCCACCCGCCGCGACACCACGGTCTTCTTCCAGGTGTTCGCGCCGGACCACGTCTACCTGGACCCGCGGGGGACGGGCGGCCCCGGCGGGAGCCGCACCCTCACCGCGTACTCCCTGGACGAGACCGCCACCTACTTCCTGGTGCTCGTCGCGCTGTGCGAACCCTGGCTGCGCGACCGCTCGCCGGTGGCGGTGCCGACCACCCCTCAGGTGGTCGAGCGGCTGCGCGGCCACGCCGCCTGCGCGAAGCTGACGGCCCGCGCGGTCAGTTCGCACATCGACTACCTCGCCGACGAGAAGCTGCGGATCGGCGTTCCCGGGGCGGCCGACACCGGCCGGTCGGACCGCAGGAACGGCAAGCGCGAGGCCGTGGTCGGCCTCGCCCTCAAGTTCGGCATCGTCCGCGAGGAGCACCTCGCCCTCTTACCCCCGGGTGCCGAACCCGCCGAGCGCGGACGGTAGGGGCGTGGTGCGGGTGGACGAGCGGACCGTCACCTGGGAGAGCGGCCGGCCGGAACCGCTGCCCGAGGGCTATCGGGTGGGCGACTGGATCGTCACCGAGCCGATCGGGTCCGGCGGCTGGGCGACCGTGTACGCGGCGCGGCCGGCCGAGCCGGCCGAGGGCGGGCCCGAGGAGGTCGCGCTCAAGATCATGCCGACCGCCGGGCTCGCGCCGCGCCAGGCCCGCGACGTGGCCGAGGCCGCCGCGAGGGAGGTCGGACTCGGCCGCCGGGCGGCCCACCCCCGGCTCGTGCGGCTGCTGGACTCCCTGGTCCTCGGCGCGTCCGAGGACCCGTCCCTGGACGGTGCGATCGTCCTCGTCATGGAGCGGGCCGCGGGCAGCCTGCGCGAGCTGCTCGACGCCGGGGTGACCGAGGCCGAAGGGGCACGCCTGATCACCGGGATCTGCGAGGGGCTCGCCCATCTGCACCGCGCGGGCTGGGTGCACACCGACCTCAAGCCCGAGAACATCCTCATCGGCCGGGACGGCTCGGTGAAGCTCTCGGACTTCGGCTTCGCCACCGAACTGAGCGGCACCCACGGCTACACGCCCCCGATGGGCACCCTGGACTACCTGCCGCCCGAGCGGGGGCCGGGAGCCGCTCGGCGAGCGCGGCGTCCGGGTCCGCCCCAGCGCCGACGTCTGGGCCCTGGGGATCGTCATCCACGAGGTGTTCGCCTCCGGCGCCTCGCCGTTCCCCGGCGCGACCCCTGCGGCACGGACCGCCGCCGTACGGGAGTACGCGGAAGGGCGTGCCCCGCTGCGGATGGACCACGCCGTCCCCGCGTTCTGGCGCGAGCTCGCCGCCGACTGCCTCGCCCCCGGCCACGAGGCCCGCGCCGCGCACACCGCCGAGAGCCTGCTCGACCGGATCGCCTCCCGCCCGGCCCCCCGCGCGGGCCGGGGCCGTGGGGCCCGCGCGGGCCGCGGGCGGTCCCGGCTGCTCGGGGCCCTGCTGGCCGTCGCCGTGTGCGCGGCCGCGGGCGGCGCGCTCCGGTGGTACGCGGGGGGCGGGGCCGGCGGGCGGGACGGCGAAGGCCCGGCCCCGCTCCGGGTGTTCAACGCGGAGCGCGGCTGCCAGGGGCGCACGGACCGCGACCGGCAGTGCAGCCTCGGCCTGGCGATCGACCCGCTGCGGCCGTACACGGCCCGGAACGTCGTGCCGGACAGGGTGTGGCACGGCGACGTCCTGGAGGCGGAGTGCCGGCTGCCCGACGGGCTGCCGGTCATCGACGAGGAGGACCGCACGTCCACCGTGTGGTTCAGGATCCGCCTCCCGCGCGAGGGCGGGGACGTGACGGCCTGGCTGCCGGCCGTCCGCACCAAGGACCGCCCGGCGTTGCCGAGGTGCCCGCACCCCACGCCGTCGGCACCGTCAGCACCGTCCTCGGGCACGGGAGTTCCCGGATCGTCATGACGAAGGTGTGACATTCGTGTCCGGAATGCCGGAAACCTTCCCGCGGTGTCGGCCGTCCTCCCTTCTGGGATACGGTCAGGAACCTACGGGGAGTGGGCATTCCATGGGAGAGAAGCGCAAGTACACCACGCACATAGCCGTGGTGGCGTCGGCGATAGGTCTGAGCCTGGCGGCATGGGGCGCGGCCGCGCTGACGGATCCGGAGACCGCGGCGGGAGCCGGCGCCGCTCCGGGCACGCACGCACCCGTGGGAGGGGACAAGGGGACGGGCACGGGACCCGCCCAGGTACGGCCGGAGAAGGTCCCCGAGAGCATCGCGCACGCCGCCGAGGCGGGCGGCTCGGCCGTCAACATCACGATCGACGACGGCCCCGACCCGCGATGGACGCCCAGGATCCTGGACATCCTCAAGGAGAACGACGTCAAGGCCGTGTTCTGCATGGTCGGACCGAACGCCCGGGAACACCCGCAGCTCGTCAGGCGGATCGTCGCCGAGGGCCACAAGCTCTGCGACCACACCATGGACCACGACACCTCGATGGACAAGAAGTCCGTCGCGTACCAGAAGCGCCAGATCCTGGACGCGAAGAAGCTGATCGAGGACGCGGCCGGCGGCGCGAAGGTCGAGTACTACCGTGCCCCGGGCGGCGCCTTCACCCCGGACAGCCGGCGCATCGCCGCCGCGGCCGGCATGCGCCCGCTCGGCTGGAACGTCGACACCAAGGACTTCGAGCGGCCCGGCACCGCCTCGATCGTCCGCACGGTCAAGCACGAGCTGTCCAACGGCCCGACGATCCTCTTCCACGACGGCGGCGGCGACCGCGCTCAGACGGTCGCGGCCCTGGACCAGGTCCTGCCGTGGCTCAAGGAGCAGGGCCGCACCTTCAGCTTCCCCGTACGGACCACCCCGTGACCCCCGTCACCAGCCGAAGCGGCGGTCGACCAGGGCGGCGAACTCCTCGAAGCTGAGCACCCGGTCGCCGTTCTGGTCGGCCTGGTCGAACAGCGCGGACGCGGCGTCGTCGTCCCCCACGCCCCAGACCGGGATCACCCCCCGGGCGGCGAGCGTCGGTCCCTTGGCGCGCAGGGCGCCGATGACCTCGGCACGCGTGAGGGCGCCGTCCTGGTCGAGGTCGAGCGCGTCGAAGAGGATCCGAGCCTTGTCGCTCATCGTGTGTCCCGTTCCCTGATGCGTGGTCGCAGCGGCCGTGTGCCCTGCTGTGCGGAAGGACGCCGGGGACGCCCCGGAAGTTGCCTCCTTCCGCTGAAGGCACGCCGTGCCCCGGGGCGGGACGGTCTCGTTGGGCCGGGCAAGGGCTTCCGGGACCCGCCCGGAGCGGAGGGAGGGCCATGACGGGCGTCGAACTGATCCTGGCGGCGTTGGCGACCGGCGCGGCGGCCGGGGTGTCGGAATCGGCCGGGACCGCCGTCCGCGACGCGTACGCGGGACTCCGGGAGGTGCTCCGGCGCCGCTCGGCCGCCGACTCGGCCGACGGTGCCTCCGGTGCCGACGGTGACGCCGAGACCCGGGAGCTGCTGGAGGCCGAGGAGGTCGAGCCGGGCGTCTGGGAGGCCAGGATGCGCGGACGGCTCCTGGAGACGGGCGCGGACCGGGACGAACGGGTCCTCGCCGCCGCGCGGCTCCTGCTGGAGCGGGCGGACGCGAGCGGAGCGCGGCAGGTCCGCTACGAAGTGAGCGCCGACCAGGCCAAGGGCCTCCAGATCGGCGACCACAACACCCAGACCAACCACTTCTCTTGACCCGCGCCGACGCCGCCGCCGACGACGCCGCGGGTGCCGCCTCCTCCGCCGTGTCGCCGTCCGCCGCCCGCGGCCCGGCCGGCCCCCTGCGGGTCCCCGGTCCCGCGGCCGGCGTCCGGGTCGACGCCTCCCACGCGCGCGGCGTGCAGATCGGCGACGGCGGCGTCCAGACGAACGTCTTCGTCACGGCCGCGCCCGCCGTCCGGTCGGCCTACGCCCACCAGGTGCGGGCCATCGCCCCGCCCGCACTCCTCGACCGTCGACCGGAGCTCGCGGAACTCGCCGCGTTCTGCACCGGGCCCGGCGACGGCGGCTACCTGTGGTGGCGGGCGCCGGCCTGGGCGGGCAAGTCCGCGCTGATGGCCTGGTTCGCCCTGCAACCGCCGCCCGGCGTCCGCGTGGTGTCCTTCTTCGTCACCGGCCGCTTCGCGGGCCACGGCGACCGGACCGGCTTCACCGACGTCGTCCTGGAGCAGCTGGCCGACCTGCTCGACCGGCCCCTGCCGGCGCACCTGTCCGAGGCCACCCGCGGCCCCCACCTCAGTGCCCTCCTCGCCGACGCCGCGGCCCTGTGCCGGGACCGGGGCGAGCGGCTCGTCCTGCTCGTCGACGGCCTCGACGAGGACCGGGGCGCGGTACCCGGGCCGGACGTGCACAGCGTCGCCGCGCTGCTGCCGGTCCGGCCGCCGCACGGGCTGCGGATCGTGGTCGCCGGCCGACCGGACCCGCCGCTGCCGGACGACGTGCCCGACGACCACCCCCTGCGGACCGAGGGGGTCGTCCGGGACCTCGGCATGTCGCCGCACGCGCAGGTCGTACGCCGGGACGCTGAGCGGGAGCTCAAGCGGCTGCTGCACGGCGGCCCGGCCGAGCGGGACCTGCTGGGCCTCGTCACCGCCTCCGGCGGCGGGTTGCGGGCCGCGGACCTGGCGGAGCTCACGGGACTCGACCGGTGGCGGGTCGACGAGCAGCTCGGGGCGGTGACGGCCCGCACGTTCACCCGGGGCGGGGGCCCGGTCCGCGGTGCGGCGGACGAGGACGGCGCCCCGGACGCGTACCTCCTCGCGCACGAGGAACTCCAGGCGGCGGCGTGCCGGTTCCTCGGGCCCCGGCTCGACGGGTACCGGGAGCGCCTGGGCGCCTGGGCGGACGCCTACCGGGCGCGGGGCTGGCCGCCGGACACGCCCGACTACCTGCTGCGGGGCTATCCGGCGATGCTCGCGGACGCCGGCCGGGGGGCCGAGCTCCTGTCCTGCGCCACGGACCGGGCCCGTCACGGCCGCCTGCTGGCCCGGACCGGCGGCGACGCCGCCGCGCTGGCCGAGATCGGCGCCGCGCAGGACGCGGTGCTCGCCCGGGAGGAGCCGGACCTGCGCGAGCTCGGGGTGCTGGCGATCCACCACGGCCTGCTCTCGGCGCGCAACACGGCGCTGCCGTCCGCGCTGCCGGCCGTGTGGGCGGTGCTCGGCGACGTCGCCCGGGCGCGGGCGCTGGCCGGTTCCGCACCGGAGGCCGGGGCGCGGGCCGAGCTGCTGACCGACCTCGTGGAGCGGGCGCTCCACGCGGGGCACGAGGGGTACGCCGTCCGGCTCGCGGAGCGCGTCGAGGCCACGCTCCGGGGCGTGGAGAACGCCTGGCTGCGGGAGAACGCGCTGGTGCGGCTGGCCGCGGCGCTCGCGGGGGCCGGGCTCACGGAGCGGGCGACGGCACTGGCGGGGTCCCTCACCGGAAAGGGGCAGTCCTCCGCGGCACTCCGGCGGATGGCGGAGGCGCTCGCCCGCAGCGGACGGGACCCGCTGCTGCGGGAGCTGATCGAGGCGCACCCCCGGCCCGAGGAGCGCGGGGACGCCTGGCGGCAGGTGGTGGAGGTCTGGGCCGGGCAGGGCCGCCTCGCGGAGACGGAGCGGCTCGCCCTGTCCCTCACCACGCGGGCCCGGACCCTCGCGCTCGAATCCCTGGCCGACGCGCAGGCGAGGGCCGGGCGGTACGAGGAGGCCGAGGCGACGGCCCGCGCGGCGGGCGACGGGTTCGTCGCGCAACGGATCCTGAAGACCCTGGCCGTCCACCTGGCCGGGGCCGGATTCCACGACCGCGCGGAGGCGCTCGTGGAGGGGCTGACCGAGCCGATGCTGCGGCTGTACGGGCTGCACCGGCTCGCGTCGATCGCCGCCGACGCGGCCGCCGCCGCGTCCGGGACGTCCGGCGCGAAGGCGGGACGGGCGGACGCCCTGGACGCGGTGGAGGCTCCGGAGGGGCCGGAGGCGACGGACGCGGCGGATGTCATGGACGCGGTAGACGTGACGCGCGCAGGGGATGCCACGGAGGCGACCGACGTGGCGCTCGCACCGGGTACGGCGCATGCGGTGGATGCGCCGCCCGCACCGGGACCGGCGCACGCGACGGAAGCCGCCGCCCGCCACCGCGCCCGGGCCGCCCGGCTCTGGGCGCGCGCGTGCGCGCTCGCCGACGCGGTGCCGGACGCCCGGAACCGCGCACGGACGTGGACCGACCTGCTGCGCGACGCCGCCCGGGCGGCCGGCCCCGCGGAGCTGCGCCGGCTCGCCGACCGGACCGAGGCGCTGGCCCGTACGGTCCCGGGCCGCTACGGGACGACCCCCGCGCTGGACCACCTGGCGGTGGCGCTCACCCGCGAGGGCGCACACGAGCACGCCGAGGCGGTGCTGGCCACGATGTCCGGCCACGGCGCGGAATCGACGGCGCGGAAGATGGTCGACGCCGCCGTCCGGCGCGGGGACCACGCCCGGGCCGAGGCCCTCGTCCGCGCCGAGGAGGACCCCCGCCTCCGGGACCTGCGGCTGCACACCCTGGTGGACGCGCTGCGCCGGCAGGGCCTGCGGGACCGGGCCACGGCCGCCGCCCGCACGCTCCGCTCGGCGCGGCTCAGGGCGGAGCGGCTGGCCGAACTGGCCCTGGCTGCCGCCGAGGCGGGCGAGCGCGAAGCGGCGGCGGAGCTGGCGGTGGAGGCGGAGCGGGACGCCCGGTCCGTCCTGGACGGCGAGGTGGCGGGCCGCTCCCTGGCAGCGCTGCTCCGCGCCCTGGCCGCGGCCCCCGCCGGCGCGCGCGACCTCGCCCGCATCCGGCTCCTGGCGGGCCGGACGGACGCCGTGGCCGCCCGGCTCGCCGAGGAGCGCCCGCGCGGCGAGCGGCTGGCCGAGCTGGTGGCGGCGCTCTACCGGGCGGGCGAGCACACGGCCGTGGCCCCGGCCCTCCGCCCCGCGCGGCCGGGTACGCGTGCCACGGCCCTCACCGCGCTGGTGCACGAGGCCGGGGAGGCCGGCCGGTCCGCGCAGGTCGAGGAGTTCGCCGAGGCGGCCCTGGACGCGGCGCGCTCCGAGCGCGGGGAGCCGGAGACGGTGCCGCACCTGGTGCGCCGGATCGCCGCCGCGCTCGGCCGGGCCGGTGCGCCGGGCCGGGCCGAGCGGCTGCTGGCCACGGTGGCACACCCCCAGGCGCAGGTCAGGGGCTGGGCCGAGCTGGTGGCGTCGACCCCGCCCGGGGACCGCGCGCGGCTCGTCCGGCTCGCGGACCGCGCGGAGGCCGCCGTCCTGGGTGTACCGGCCTCCAACGACCTGGACGAGGCCCTGCTCCAGCTCGCCGAGGCGCTCGTCGGGGCGGGGCTCGGCGAGCGGGCCGAGGCCGTGGCACGGCCGCTGCTCCATCCCTACGCGAACGACGTCCCCACGACCGTGCGCATCCGGGCCGCCGCGGCCCGCCGGGACGGGGCGGAGGTCGACCGGCTCGCGGGCACGATGCGGTCACCGAGGGGGGTGCTGCGCACGATGACCTCGCTCGCGGTCGCCGCCGCGGGCGACGGTGACCCCGAGAGAGCCCGGGAGTTCCTGCGGGTGGCGACGGCGGCGGGCGTGGGCCCGGAGGACTGGGACGGGCTCGTCGGCCCGGTCGTGGCCGCCCTGGCCGCCGCCGGGGAGACCGCGACGGCCGAGTCCCTGGCGGCGGGCGTTCCGCTGCCCGGCGCCGCGACGCGGATCGGCGCCGCGCTCGCCCGCGACCTCGGACCGGCCCGGGCCCGGCCGCTGCTGGCGCGCGCCCTGCGCGAGGGCGACTGGCGCGACACGGCGGAGGCCCTGGGCGGGCGATGGCCGGACGCGGTGGCGGCGATGACGGACGCCTACCTGGACGGCACGTCCTGAGCGGGCGCGCGACCCCCGGGCCGGCTTTCGGACCAGGCGGGCCCGGCGTGATCCGAAGGACCCGGCCCGGCCCGCTCGGACGAGCCGCGCCGCCGCCCGAGCGCCTCGGTGAGCACGTGGGGGAAGCCCGGCCCCAGGAGGCGGCGGCCGGGCCTGGTGGCGCGGGACCGCCCGGTCCGGTCGGGCACCTCGCCTCCTTCCGGCCGGACGACGGGGCGGCGCCGGCCGGGGAGGCGGACCGGGGCGGTCCCGGAGTTTTCCACAGCTCGCGGCGGACGGTCCGAGGGTGTCGGTCGGGACGGATAGGCTTTTCGAATGGCCCTCACCGACGCTTCCACCGAGACCTCCGACGCCCTGCGGGTGCTGCACCGCGTCTTCGGTTACGGCTCCTTCCGCGGCGAGCAGGAAGAGATCATCGAGCAGGTCGTCGCAGGCGGCGACGCCCTCGTGCTGATGCCGACCGGCGGCGGCAAGTCGCTCTGCTACCAGATCCCGGCGCTCGTCAGAGAGGGCACCGGCGTCGTCATCTCGCCGCTCATCGCGCTGATGCAGGACCAGGTGGACGCGCTCACCGCGCTCGGCGTCCGGGCCGGCTTCCTCAACTCGACGCAGGACGGGTACCAGCGGCAGGAGGTCGAGCGGGCCTTCCTCGCCGACGAGCTGGACATCCTCTACCTGGCGCCCGAGCGGCTGCGTACCGAGGGCATGCAGCGGCTGCTCGACCGGGGCAAGGTCTCGCTCTTCGCGATCGACGAGGCGCACTGCGTCGCCCAGTGGGGCCACGACTTCCGGCCCGACTACCTCGCGCTGTCCATGCTCCACGAGCGCTGGCCCAAGGTGCCGCGGATCGCGCTGACGGCGACGGCCACCGAGGCCACCCACGCCGAGATCGCCGGCCGGCTCGGGCTGCAGGAGGCCCGGCACTTCGTCGCCAGCTTCGACCGGCCGAACATCCAGTACCGCATCGTCCCGAAGAACAGCGCGATGAAGCAGGTGCTGGAGCTCATCCGCACCGAGCACGAAGGGGACGCCGGAGTCGTCTACTGCCTGTCCCGGTCCTCGGTGGAGAAGACCGCCGCCTTCCTCGTGGAGAACGGGGTCGACGCCGTGCCCTACCACGCGGGCATGGACGCGGCCACGCGCGCCGCGAACCAGTCGCGCTTCCTCCGCGAGGACGGCGTCGTCGTGGTGGCCACGATCGCCTTCGGGATGGGCATCGACAAGCCCGACGTGCGCTTCGTGGCCCACCTCGACCTGCCCAAGTCCGTCGAGGGCTACTACCAGGAGACCGGCCGCGCCGGCCGCGACGGGGCCCCGGCCACGGCCTGGCTGGCCTACGGACTGCAGGACGTCGTGCAGCAGCGCAAGCTCATCGACGGCTCCGAGGGCGACGACGCCCACCGCCGTTCCCTCGCGGCGCACCTGGACTCCATGCTCGCGCTCTGCGAGACCGTCGACTGCCGCCGGGTCCGGCTCCTCGCGTACTTCGGCCAGAAGGCCGAGCCGTGCGGCAACTGCGACACCTGCCTGACGCCCGCCGAGTCCTGGGACGGCACGGTCGCCGCGCAGAAGCTGCTGTCCACCGTGTGGCGACTGGCCAAGGAGCGGCGCCAGAAGTTCGGCGCCGGCCAGATCATCGACATCCTCCAGGGCAAGAAGACGGCCAAGGTCATCCAGTTCGACCACGACGCGCTCTCCGTGTTCGGCGTCGGCGCGGACCTGACCACGGCGGAGTGGCGGGGCGTCGTGCGCCAGCTCCTGGCCCAGGGGCTGCTCGCGGTCGAGGGGGACTACGGGACGCTCGTCCTCACGGACGGCAGCGGCGAGGTGCTCGGCGGGCGCCGCACCGTCCCGATGCGCAAGGAGAAGGCCCCGGCCGCCGCGCCCCGCAAGGAGTCGGGTTCCCGCTCCGGCAAGGGCGCCCGCGTGCCGGTCGACCTCCCGGCCGCTGCCGTGCCCGTCTTCGAGGCGCTCCGCGCCTGGCGGGCCGCGGCCGCCCGCGAGCAGGGCGTCCCGGCGTACGTCGTCTTCCACGACGCGACGCTGCGGGAGATCGCGACCCGGCTGCCCACCACGGTCGACGAGCTGGGGACGGTCGGCGGCGTAGGCGAGGCCAAGCTCACCAAGTACGGCCAGGGCGTCCTCGACGCGCTCGCGGAGCACACCGGCGCCGAGCCCGGCCCGTCCGCCGCCGCGGTCCAGCCGGCCGCCCCCGCCCCGGCCCCTGCCGTCGCCCCCGCGGGCGGCGGCGCGCGGGCGGCCCGCCCGGCGCCTCGGCACGACGGGCCGGTCTTCGACCCGGACGAGGAGCCCCCGTTCGACGAGGAGGAGATCGACCCGCCCTGGGACGACTGGCGGTAGGACGAGCGGCGGCGGGAGGACGCGGCGGTGCCGGCTCCCTCGCCGCCCCTGCCGGCGTCCTCGCTCCGGTGCCCGCCCCCTGCCGGCGTCCTCGCTCCGGTGCCCGCCCCTCGTCGGCGTCCTCGCTCGGGTGCCCTACGACCCCGTACGGCCCAGGGTCGCGGTCCCCGCGATCGCGGCCAGGGTGGCGCGCATCCCGGCCCGGTTGACGGCGATCCGGCGGTCCGGGTTCGTGCCCGCGAAGACCGTGCCGAGGAGTTCGGCGACCTTGCCGCGGGCCCCGCCGGTCCGCAGGTCCTGCCAGGACTCGGTGACCCGGGTGCCCGAGCCCTCGGGCTCGAACCGGTAGCCCCAGCGGGCGATCGGCAGCCCGAAGACGCCGACGTCGAAGGTGAACGCCTGGTCCTGCTGGGCCCGGACCACCCGGCCCACCGTGAACCAGACGAAGGGTCCGCGCCGGTTGAGGCCGACGAAGCGCGTCCCGGCCCGCACCGGCCCGCGCGACAGCACCCGCACCGACCGGCACTCCGGGCTCCACCGCCCCATGTTCCGCAGCTCCGACACGAGCCGGTAGACGGACGCCGGAGGCGCGTCGACGACCGTGCTCTCCTCCAGTCTCCACTGCCGTTCCATCGCCCTCACCCTTCGCCGCCGCGCGTCCGGGCGGCCGCCCCGCCCTACTCGCCGGTACGTTAGCGGGTCGGGGCGCCGACCGGGGGCGGGACGGTTCAGCCGTTCGCCTCCGGGGCCAGGACGACGAAGTCCGCGTTGGCCGGGTCGAGACAGACCGCCAGCCTGCCCACCCCCGGCACGTCGGCCGGACCCATCTGGACGCTGCCGCCGTTCGCGGTGACCGCGGCGGCCGTGGCGTCGCAGTCCGTCACGGCGAAGACCGGGTGCCAGTACGGCCGTCCGCCCGCGAGCGCGAGGTCGTCCGGGGAGAGCTCCAGGAGCCCGCCGTGCATGCGCTCGGCCGGGAGACCGGAGGGCGTGATCAGGGTGTACGTGCCCTCGCCGCCCGGCATCTCCATGTCGCTGTACCACCAGCCGAGGACGCTCGCGTAGAACTCCCTGGCCGCCGCGGCGTCGCTCGTGTACAGCTCGGTCCAGGACAGCGAGCCCGGCTCGTCCACCAGTTCGGCGCCCTTGTTCGACCCCGGCTGCCAGACGGCGAACTGGCCGCCCAGGGGGTCGCTGTACTGGGCCATCCGGCCCCACTCGTCGAGGTCCCGGGGCGGCACCCGGACGGTGCCCCCGCCCTGTACGACCGCCTCCGTCGTGGCATCGGCGTCGTCGACGCTGTAGTAGATCATCCAGGCCGAACGCGCCCCCTCCTCCGTGAGGCTGCCGAGCCCGGCGACGATCCTGCCGTCCTTCCGGAACATGCCGCCCTCGAAGTCCTCGGTGGTCCCGGTGTTCTCGGCGCCCGAGTCGGCGCCCGAGCCGGCGTCCGTACCCTCAGCGCCCCCGCCGCCCTCGTCCCCGTCCATCGACTCGTACTCCCAGCCGAACACGGCCCCGTAGAAGGCCGCGGCGGCCGGGACGTCGGGCGCGCCGAGGTCGAGCCAGCAGGGGGAGCCGGGGGAGAAGTCGGTGGTGATCACGGGGCATTCCCTTCGCAGGTCCGGTACCCCCCCGGCACCAGCCTGGCACCCCGGGACGCCGCCCGCCCTTCGGGCGGCGTCACCGGGGGCCGGACGCGGGGCCGCTACGGGACCCAGTGGTTGCCGGACGCCGTGATCATGACCTGGAGCTGGATGCTCGCCGAGAAGTAACTGCTGGTGTCGACCGGCGTCGCCACCATCTTGTTCCACAGCGCGTCGAGCCAGGCCTGGCTGCCCGGGTCGGTCATCGCGGCCAGCGCGAACGGGGCGAAGTAGGCCGCCTCGCTGCCCGAGGAGATCTGGCTCCCGTCGAGCCTGTACCCGACGCCGATCTTGTTCGGGTCGCCGCCGGTCTTGCCCTTGATCCAGCTGTTGAGCTTGCGCGCCGCCGCGAGCGACTTGGCGTCGCCGCTGGTCACCGCGTCGTCGGCGATGCGCCACGGGGTGCGGCAGGCGTTCCACCAGTACGCGCCGTCGTTCGGGTCCTCCAGGACCTTGCCCGGGGCCGGCTTCGGCGTGCTGTTGGTGTTGACGACGAAGTCGGGCAGCAGGCCGGTGTTCGGCGCGTACTTGCTCTGCAGGTTCGCGATCTGGTTCTGGTGGGCGGTGCGGACGGTGTCCCAGGCGGCGTCGCCGCTCGCCGCGCGGAAGGCGCGGAAGTGGTCGACCATCCAGTCCGAGGTGCGGGTGACGTAGTAGTGCTCGTCGCCCTGGCCGCTCCAGTCGCCCAGCTTCAGCAGGTTGGTCGAGGGGTTGAGCTCGTCCTTCTTGATCGCGGCGATGTGCTTGAGGGCCAGCGCCTTGTAGTCGTACGTCCCCGAGCTGCCCCACTGCCGGTCCGCCAGCAGCAGGCCGTAGGCGACGTCCATGTCGCCGTCGGTGGCCCCGTCGCTCCCGTCGACGCTCTTGCAGGAGGCGTCCTGTTCGGCGGCGAGCAGGTCCCGGTTGACGGAGGAGGGATGGTCGATCATCCACTTCGTCAGGCCGTCGAAGATCTTCTTCGCGTCGGGGTCCGCGCCGGCCATGGTCGCCGCGATGACCATCCCGTAGCCCTGCGCCTCGCCGACGTAGGGGTGGTCGGCGTCCGGCGATATCACCTGGTACCAGCCGTTGCCGCAGTTCTGCCGGAGGAAGGCGGCCTTCCACTTGGCGTAGTAGTCGATCACCTTCTGGTCGAGCGCGGCCTGCGTGCCGCTCGGCCTCAGCGTCCCGGCGACGTACGGCCGGGTATGGCTGCCGAACGGCACGCCGGGGCCGGGGCCGGGGCCGGGGCCGGGACCGCCCGTCCCGGTGCCGTAGACCTCGAACTCCCACAGGGAGTACCCGTACGCGGTGCCGCGCGCGGTGCCGTACAGGCGGATGTAGCGTCCCGTTCCGTTGACCGTCAGGTCGTCGGTGCCGCCGTCGCCCGCAGTGGTGGAGTAGACGTCCGTCCAGGCGGAGCCGTCGTCGGAGGTCTGGATCCGGTACGTCTTGCCGTACGCGGCCTCCCAGTTGAGCTTCACCCGGGAGATCGTGCGGCCGGCGCCCAGGTCGATGCGGATCCACTGCGGGTCCGTGCCCTCCTGACTGGCCCACCGCGTACCGGTGTTGCCGTCCACCGCGCGCCCGGCGTCGAATCCGGAGCCCTCGACGGAGGAGGCGGTGGTGGGGCGGCCCGACGAGATCAGGGCCGGGGCGTCCGCGCCGGCGGCCGGGCCGCCGAGGGCGGTGACCCCGGTGAGGGCGGTGGCGGCGACGGCGAGGCCCGCGAGGGGGCGGCGCCATCGGTGGGAGGAGTGCGCGGAACGGTGCTGATGTGCCTGTGACATCGGGCGTCCTCGGGTGAAGTGGTGCACCAGTGTGGGCTGGGTCGCGTTCCGTTCGGCACGGAAGCGCACGGAAGCGCGATGGTCAGGAAACATTCCTAACCATTGCGCGAGGAGACTAGAGACCCGCGCGCGGCCGCGCAAGGCCGCCGACGACGGTCAGCACACCTTCCGGTACGGGATGCCGGGCAGGTGCGTCCGCCAGTCCTCCGGCGACAGCTCGCCGCCCGCACGCCCGCACACCGACACCGCCGATCGCCCGGGGTCCACCGGGGTGGACCGGACGCCGCTGTGCCTTCCCACGCTGTGCACCGCGCGGCCATCCGGAGTGAAGGCCACGGCCACGATCCCGTCACCCGGCGTCGGGAGCGGGGAGCCCAGCGGCCGGCCCGACGGCACGTCCCAGAGCTGGAGCGTGCCGGCGCCCCCCCCGCGACGGCGAGGGTCGTGCCGTCGGGGGAGAACGCCGGCGCCGTCACGGCCTCGACGGTGCCCAGCCGGGCCGCGTGCCCGGTGCCCGGCAGGGAGCGCCCCTCCGCGCGTCCGCTCAGCCCACCGGGTGCCGCTCCCGCGCGGCGTCCGCCGGCACGGCCCCCTCGGCCCGGGCCGGCCGCTCGCCCTCGACGTCGAGGTCCGGCAGGAGCCGGTCGAGCCAGCGGGGCAGCCACCACGCGGACCTGCCGAGCAGGGCGAAGAGGGCCGGCACGATCGCCATCCGGACCACGAAGGCGTCGAAGAGGACGGCGGCGGCGAGACCGAAGCCGATCATCTTGACGAAGTCGTTCTCCTCCAGGACGAAGCCGGAGAAGACGCCGGCCATGATGACCGCGGCGGCGCCGACGACCCGGCCGCCGTACCGGAAGCCGGTGACGACGGCCTCGCCCGGCCGGGCGCCGTGGACGTACGCCTCGCGCATCCGGGACACCAGGAAGACCTCGTAGTCCATCGCCAGCCCGAAGACCACACCGATCATGAAGATCGGCAGGGTGCTCATCACCGGGCCGGGGTGGTCGACGCCGAACAGCTCGGCGAGCCAGCCCCACTGGAAGACGGCCACGACGGCGCCGAGGGCCGCGCCCACCGACAGCAGGAAGCCCAGGGCCGCCTTGAGCGGGACGAGCACGGAGCGGAAGACCAGCATCAGCAGCAGGAAGGCCAGGCCGACCACCAGCGCGAGGTAGGGCAGCAGCGCGTCGTCGAGGGTCCGGGAGAAGTCGATGAACATCGCGGTCTGGCCCGCGACCAGGATCTCCGTGGCGCCCGTCCGGGTCTCCAGGCCCCCGGCCGCCGTGCGCAGGGAGCGCACCAGCTCCTCGGTCCTGGCCTCGGTCGGCCCCGTCGCGGGGACGACGGTCACCAGCGCCGTGTCACCGCCCGGGTTCGCCGTCACGGGGGAGACGGTCGCGACGCCGGGGAACCCTTCCAGGGCCGTGCGCACCCGCTCCGCCGCCGCCTTCGCGTCCTTCGCCTGGACGGTGACCGTGAGCGGGCCGTTGAAGCCGGGGCCGAAGGAGTCCGACAACAGGTCGTACGCCTTGCGCTGGGTGGTGTCCGGGGCCATGGTGCCCTCGCCCGGCAGCCCCAGTTCGAGGCTCGCCGCCGGTACGGCGACGGCGCCGAGGCCGAGGACGCCGACCAGCAGCACGGCGACCGGGTGACGCAGCACGAGTCCGGCCCAGCGGGCGCCCAGGTGGGGCTTGGTGCGGGCCGCGCGCCGGGCGGCCCGGCGCTGCTGACGCTCCGACAGCGGCTTGCCGGTGTACTGCTTGCGGTCCCGGCGGGCGAGCACCCGGACGGGGGCGAAGCCGAGGAGGGCGGGGACGAGGGTGAGGGCGACGAGGACGGCCACGGCGACGGTCCCGGCCGCGGTCAGACCCATCTTCGTGAGCATCGGGACGTTCACCACCGCGAGCCCGGACAGGGCGATGACCACGGTGAGCCCGGCGAAGACGACGGCCGAACCGGCGGTGCCCACGGAGCGGGCCGCGGCCTCGGCGCGCTCCCGCCCCTCGGCGATCTCGGAGCGGTAGCGGGAGACGATGAACAGCGCGTAGTCGATGCCGACCGCGAGGCCGATCATCATCGCGAGCGTCGAGGCCGTGGACGACAGGCCGAGGGTGCTGCCGAGCGCCGTGATGGCGCCGATGCCGATGCCCACCCCGATGACCGCCGTCAGCAGCGGCATGCCGGCGGCCACCAGCGAACCGAAGGTGAGCAGCAGGACCACGGCCGAGACGAGGATGCCGAGCTTCTCGCCCGTACCGCTCATCGCCTGCTCGATCTTGACGGCGTCCCCGCCGGCCTCGACGGTGAGCCCGGCCCCGCGGGCCCGCTCCATCGCCCGGGCGAGACCGTCGTGCGCCGCGTCGGTGAGCTCGGTCGCGGACGCCTGGTACGTGACGTACGCGTAGCCGGTCGTACGGTCGGAGCTGACCGCGTGCGTCGTGAACGGGTCTGCCACGGCGGCCACTTGCGGTGCCCGGGCCAGGTCGGCGACGAGCGCCTCGACCTGTGCTCGGCGCTCGGGGGAGGTGAGCCGCTCGGCGCCGGGGGCGCGGATGACGACCCGGGCGGCGGCGCCGTCGGCGCGGGCCGCCGGGAACCTCTCCTGGAGCAGGTCGAAGGCCTTCTGGGACTCCGTCCCCGGCATCGAGAAGGTGTCGGCGGGAGGGGGCGGGGCGGAGGAGGCGGCGAAGCCCGTGCCGACCAGGGCGAGGAGCCACAGGAGGACGACCAGGCCCCGCCTTCGGAAGGCGAAGCGGCCGAGCCGGGAGAGGAAGGTAGCCACGGAGGTGGGTCCTGTCGGGTGAGGAGGGTCTGTGGTGGTGGGCGTGCGGGCAGCACGGGGCGTCCCGACGGCGCGCGGCGCGCGCGGGAGCGGTGGTGCGGGAGGAGGCGTGCGGGAGGAGGGCGCGGAGGGATGAGTCGAACTCCACTACCCGTGCTGCCCGTTGGCGCGGCGGCGAGGCCGGGCGGGGTGAGCCGTGTCGTTCCGGTGCCGGGGGCGGAGCGCCCCGGCGGTCAGCGCTTGGCCGTGCGGCCGAAGGCGGAGCGGGCCCAGAGGTAGCCGGCGAGGCTGAGGCCGAGGCACCAGGCGAGGGCGAGGTAGCCGCTGTTGCCGATCCCGGTGCCCATGAGGAGCCCGCGCAGGGTCTCGATGACGGGGGTGAAGGGCTGGTACTCGGCGAACCAGCGCAGCCCGGTCGGCATGGAGTCGGTCGGGACGATGGCGCTGCCCAGGAAGGGCAGGAAGGTCAGCGGCAGGGGTGCGTTGCTGGCCGACTCGGGGGTCTTCGCCACCAGGCCCATGCCGGCGGCGAGCCAGGTGAGGGCGAGGACGAGCAGGGTCAGCATGCCGATGACGGCGAGCCATTCGACGGGAGAGGCGTTGGGCCGGAAGCCGATGGCGAGGGCGACCCCGATGACCAGGGCGACGGCGATCAGGGTCTGGATCACGCTGCCGACGACGTGCCCGGTGAGGAACGCGGCGCGGGATATCGACATGGTGCGGAAGCGGTTGACGATCCCCTCGGTCATGTCGACGCAGACGCCGACCGCCGTGGCGACCGCGCCGGCGGTCGCGGCCATGAGGATGATGCCGGGCGCGACGTAGTCGATGTACGCGCCGCCTCCGGCGCCGGAGATCCCGGCGCCGATGGCGCCGCCGAAGGCGTAGTTGAACAGCAGCAGCATCATCACGGGCATGATGACGGTGGAGACGGTCATCGACGGATAGCGCTGCGCGTGTTTGAGGTTCCGCCGCAGCATGGTCAGGGAGTCGCTGACGGCGTAGCTGAGGGTGCTCATCGGGCCATCTCCGTCGTGGAGTCGGGCGTCCCGTGACCGGTGAGGGTCAGGAACACGTCGTCGAGGTCGGGCGTGTGCACGGTGAGCGACTCGGCCCGCAGCCCGGCGCCGTCGAGGACGTCGAGGACGGCCCGCAGGGTCGGTATGCCGCCGTCGCTGGGGACGCGGAGGGTGAGTTCCTCGGGGTCGCGGGCCGCGGCGCCGAAGTGGCGGGCGGCGGCGTCGAGTTCCGCGAGTCCGGCGAAGCCGAGCCGGATGTGGCCGCCGGGGATCAGCCGCTTGAGCTCGTCGGGGGTGCCCTCGGCGACCAGTCGGCCCCGGTCGAGGACGGCGATGCGGTCGGCGAGCTGGTCGGCCTCCTCCAGGTACTGGGTGGTGAGGAAGAGGGTGACGCCCTGCTCGGTGACGAGCCCGCGGATGATCTCCCACATGGTGCGGCGGCTGCGGGGGTCGAGACCCGTGGTCGGTTCGTCGAGGAAGATGATCCGCGGGTCGCCGACCAGGGTCATCGCGAGGTCGAGCTTGCGGCGCATGCCGCCGGAGAGGGTGGAGACCGGCTTGCGGGCGGCCTCGGTGAGTTCGAACCGCTCCAGGAGACCGGCGGCCCGGCGGCGGCCCTCGGGCCGGGGCAGGTGCCGCAGGTCCGCCATCAGGAGCAGGTTCTCCTCGGCGGTCAGGAGGTTGTCGACGGCGGCGAACTGGCCGGTGACGCCGATCGCGGAGCGAACGCCCTCGGGCCGCTCGGCGAGGTCGTGTCCTGCGACGCGGGCCCGCCCGGCGTCGGGTTCGACGAGGGTCGAGAGGATCTCGACGGTGGTGGTCTTGCCGGCCCCGTTGGGGCCGAGGAGGGCGAAGACCGTGCCCTCGGGGATGCTGAGGTCGATGCCGGCCAGGACGATCTTGTCGCCGTACGACTTGTGCAGACCGTGGGCGGAGATGGCGGGCGGGGCCGTGGTGGCGGCCCGGCCGGTGGTGGTCGCGGTCATGGGCTGCGCTCTCCCTTCCGGGGAGGTCAGGCGCGGCGGATCACGATGTCGCCGACGCTGGTGCGGGCGTGGATCTCGACGGTGCCGTCGGTGGTGCCGGGGTTCTCGGCGGCGTCGAGGGAGTTGCGGAGCGTGCCGAACTTGGAGTGGACGTCCAGCCAGGCGGCGGTGGACTCGCGGATGCCGATCTCCAGGTCGCCGACGGAGGTCTGGAGGTTGATGACGCCGCGGGCCACCTGCTGCACCCCGATGGCGCCGTTGGCGGACTTGGCGTCGACGGAGGAGTGCGCGACGCCGATCGTGATGCGCCCGTTGGACGCGTTGGCCCTGAGGTGGCCGGTGATCTCGCCGATCACGGTCTCGCCGTTCCCGTTCTTGACGGTGGCGGCCCCCTCGATCTCGCCGATGTCGACGCGGCCCGAGCCGTGGATCTCGGCGTCGCCGACGGCGCGGTCGACGCGGATGTCGCCGAAGCCGGTGCGCAGGTCCACGACGCCGGCCTCGTCGAGGCGGATGTCGCCGAAGGAGGTCTTGATCCGGCACTCGCCGAGCGGCCCCTCCGCCACGTAGTCCCCCATGGGCGCGGTGCTGCGGAGGTGCGATCCGGCGGGGAGCTCGACGGTCACGTCGATCGAGCCCTGCTTGCCGAACAGGCCCCGCTTCTTGGGGCCCTTGAGGGCGAGGACGCCGTTGGCGTACGTGACCGTGGTCTGCTGCGCGGCCCGCGCGTCGGCGTCGTCGGCCCCGTTGCTGGGCTGCACCTCGACGACCGTGGTGCCGCGCTTGCTCGCGGTGAGCCGCACGTTGGCGACCTCGAACTCGAGGACCGCGGTGATGGGCTCGGGGGTGTCGTAAGAAGGCATGGCTGTCCCGTCCTCTTGACTCTGGTGGATGTTTCCGCAGGTGGGGCGCTGTGCGTGGGGGAGGGGCGAGGACTTCGGCTAGCGCACCCAGCCCTGGTAGCTCTGTCCGTGGCCCGAGGCGCGGGGGGCCGGTCTGGCCGGGGCGGCGCCCGGCTCCAGGGCGAGGCCCACCGCCCGGACGAGCCAGGCGTTGACGGACAGGCCGTCCCGGCCGGCCGCCTCCTCGACGCGGGCCTTCAACGGTGCGGGGAGCCGGAAGTTGATGCGGGCCGTGGCCCCGTCCTCGGCGTCCGCGACCGATGGCGCCACGGGTGCCGCCGGTGGCGCCATCGGCGTGGTCAGGCTGGCGGGCTCCACGGCGAGGGACTCGGTGGCCGGCGGGGCGGTCACCACGAACTCGGGGTCGAGCCCCCGCAGCCGCACGTCCACCGAGCCCGGGGCCAGGTCCCGGGTGATCTCGTCCGAGGCGGCGGACAGCGCGTTCAGCAGGGTCAGCCGGGCGGCCGACTCCAGGGGCGCGGTGAGCCGCTCGGCCAGGGCGCGGGCCTCGTCCCCGCCGGCGCTGGCGGCGACCGCGAGCTCCCGGCGGAGGTGATCGACGAAGGGGGTCAGGTCCATGTGCACCATAGTGGCACCAGGATGGCGCCATGGCAAGTCATTGTGGCGCCATGTGGCTCCGAATGGCGCGTGGCGGCGACGCACGTGGCGCCAGAAGGTGCCGCATGGCGCCACGTGGCGCCAGGGGCGAGCGCCGCCCCGGCCGCCGCGCGAGCCCTGCAGCGCCCGGGCGAGGCCCACGCGAGGTTCGCGGTCAGGCCGCCCGTGGGCCGCCCGTCAGGCCGCCGGCTTCCCCGGCTGGTCGTGCGTGGCGCAGTGGATGCCGCCGCCGCCGGAGGCGATGGTGTCGATCTGCAGCTGCACGACCTCCCGCTCGGGGAAGTGCTCCTGGAGGATCGCCTTGGCCCGGGCGTCCGCCTGCGCGTCGCCGAACTTCGGCAGGAAGACCGAGTCGTTGGCGACGTAGAAGTTGGCGTAGCTGGACACGAAGTCCCGGCCCTCCCCGGTGATCTTGTCCAGGTCGGGCTGGGGCAGGTCGACGATCTCGAAGCGGCGGCCCCGGGCGTCGGTCGCCCGGGAGAGCACCGAGCGGGCCTGGTCGGCCGAGCGGGACCAGGAGTCCGGGGGAGTGCCCGGGAACGCCTGGTCGAGGAGGACCACGCCGGGTGCGGTGAACCGTACGAGGCTGTCCACGTGGGCGTCGGTGATGTCCTCGCCGCGGACGCCGGCCAGCCAGACCACCTTCCGCACGCCCAGGAGCTCGATCAGCTCCGCCTGGATCTGGTCCCGGCTCTTCCCCGGGTTGCGGTTCACGTTGACGATCGAGCTCTCGGTGATGAGCAGGGTGCCCTCGCCGTCGGTCTCGAAGGAGCCGCCCTCGGCGACCAGCGGGGCCTGCTCACGGGGGATGTGGTAGCGGGCGAGCAGCTTGCGGCCCACCTGGGCGTCGTTGGCGTGCTCCTGCTTGTCGCCCCAGCCGTTGAAGTTGAAGTCCACGCCGATGAGCTCGCGGTCGTCCTCGACGAAGACGGGCACGGTGTCCCGGGCCCACAGGTCGTCGACCGGGAGCGGGATGACCTCGACCTGCGAGCCGCAGGCCTGCTGCGCCGCCGCCACCTGCTCGGGGCGGGCCATCATCACCACGGCCTCGAACTCCGCGACGGCGCGGGCGATGCCGGCGATGTCCTCCCGTACCGACGGCAGGTCCTCCCCCCAGACGGAGGCGAGGGCCGGCCAGGACATGAAGGTACGGGTGTGGCTCTCCCACTCGGCGCCGAACCGGCGCTTCCCGCCCGCTCCGACGGTGGCGGCCGGGCTGCTCGGCGCCGTCGAGGCTCCGGAGCCGGCCGCGCCGTCCGGGCCGCAGGCCGTGGCGCCGAGGGCGACGGCCCCGCCGAGGCCGGCGAGGGTGCGCAGGGCGGTGCGCCGGGTGGGGAAGGGGAGGGACACCTGTGCTCCGATCACGGGATCGCGACGCTAACCGACGGCGCGGGGCGGCGCGCGGCGGCGCGCGCGGCGGGGGCCGCCGTGCGCCCCGGCTTCACACGGGCGGCCGTGTCATCGGGATTTCATCGCCCCTCCCTAGCCTGACCGCGTTCGGACGAGGGCCGCAGCACGGGCCGCTCGGCAGACCGCTACCCAGGGGAAGGACGGCTCGATGGCACGGAGGAGCGCACGGGCGAGACTGCCGATGGTGGTCATGGCCGCCGTGGCCGTGATGAGCACGACGGCGGTCGCCGGACCGCCCGCCGCCGCGGACGCGGGGCCGGACAAGCCGACGATCCGTTACACGGAGTACGGGATCCCGCACATCATCGCCTCCACCTGGGAGGGGCTGGGGAAGGGCTACGGCTACGCGGCGGCCAAGGACAACATCTGCACCCTGGCCGGCACCTACCTGATGGTCGACGCCCAGCGGTCCCGCTACCTCGGGCCCGAGGGCAGGGCCAGCCCCGGCCAGAACCAGAACGGCACCACCAACCTCAACAGCGACCTGTACTTCCAGCGGATCAACGACGACCGGGTGGTGGAGCGGCTGCTCGACCGGCCGGCCCCCGACGGGCCCGAGCCGGAGGTCAAGGAGGCGATCCGCGGCTACGTGCAGGGGTACAACCGGTACCTGGCCGAGACGGGCGTGGACGGCATCACCGACCCCGCCTGCAAGGGTGCGGCCTGGGTCCGGCCGATCACGGAGCTCGACGTCTACCGGCACGCGCACGCCGAGATCATCATGGGCGCCGCCGACCCCCTGCTCGACGGCCTGGTGACCGCCGCGCCGCCCGGAGCGTCGGCCACCGCCGGGGCGAAGGCGCCGACCGCCGCGCAGCGCGCGAAGACCGCCCGGAGGATCCGCGACGCGATGGCGGCGAGCCGCCGCGACAGCATGGGCAGCAACGCGCTGGCGGTCGGCTCCCAGGGCGTGTCCGGCGGCACCAGCATGCTGCTCGCCAACCCCCACTTCCCGTGGCAGGGCAAGAACCGCATGTGGCAGAGCCAGCTGACCATCCCCGGCAAGGTCAACGTCTCCGGCGCCAGCCTGCTCGGACTGCCCGCGGTGAACATCGGGCACAACGACGACGTCGCCTGGAGCCACACCGTCGCCACGGTCGCGCCCTTCGGCCTCTTCGACGTCCAGGTCGACCCGCTGAACCCGACGTACTACCTGGTCGACGGCGCCTGGCAGAAGATGACCTCCCAGCAGGTCTCCGTCGAGGTGCTGAACCCGGACGGCTCCGTCGGCAAGGTCTCCAGGACCCTGTGGTCCACCCGGTACGGACCCGTCACCGCCTCGGTCCAGGGCATCGCGCTGCCCTGGGTGGTCAGCGCCCACGCCGTACGCGACGTGAACAGGGACAACCTGCGGGCCCTGAACACCTGGTTCCACCTCGACCGGGCCAAGGACGTCCACGACGTGGTGAACACCCTGGAGACCACCCAGGGCGTCCCCTTCTTCAACACCGTCGCCTCCGACCGCAAGGGCAACGCGCTCTACGCGGACATCCAGGCCACCCCGAACATCACCGACGAGCACGCCCGGTCCTGCCTCACCGAGACCGGCAAGCTCCTCTTCAACCAGGCCCTCCGGCTGCCCAACGTCCCGCCGGTCTCCATCCTCGACGGCAAGCGCAGCGCCTGCGACTGGCCGGACGACCCCGACGCGGTCGCGCCCGGCCTCCTGGACCCGCACGACCAGCCGCGCCTGATCCGCTCGGACTTCGTCGGCAACGCCAACGACAGCGCCTGGCTGGCCAACCCCGAACAGCCGCTGTCCTTCCCCCGGGTGATGGGCGACACGGCGGCGCCCCGGTCGCTGCGCACCCAGGAGCTGATCCTGACCGCGCGGAACCGGATCGACGGCACCGACGGGCTGCCGGGCCGCGGCTTCACGCCGGAGACCATGCGGCAGCTGCTGTTCGCCGACAACAGCCGGGCCGCCGACCTGGCCCTGAACGCCACCGTGAAGGCCTGCCAGGACACCCCCTTCGGACTCGTCCTGGTCGACGGCAACCTGGTCGACATCCGCGAGGCCTGCCCGGTCCTGGCCGCCTGGAAGAGCCACGACTTCACCCTCGACAGCCGGGGCTCCTGGCTGTTCGAGAACTACTGGTTCCAGCTGGCCGGCGGCAAGGGGATCGAGTCGCTGCCCTGGAAGGTGCCGTTCGACCCCAAGGACCCGGTCCACACGCCCAACTCGCTCGACCCCGGGAACAACGCCGTCCGCGACTCGCTCGCGCGCGCGGTCTTCGCGATGCGCAAGGCCGGCATCCCGCTGAACGCGGCCCTGTCGGACGTCCAGAAGGTCACCCGCAACGGCGAGCAGATCCCGATCCACGGTTCGCTCCACGAACTGGGCGTGCTGAACGTCGTCACCCCCGGCCTGGTCGACGGGAAGTTCGACATCGCCTTCGGGACCAGCTTCGTGCAGCAGGTGCGGTTCACCGCCGACGGCCCGCCCCAGGCCTCCTCCGTCCTGGCCTACTCCCAGTCGGCCGACCCGACCTCGCCCCACCACGCCGACCAGACCCGGCTCTTCTCGGCCGGCCAGTGGGTGACCGAGCGCTACACCGAGGAACAGATCGCGGCCTCACCGGCCCTGCGGGTCAAGGTCCTGGACTGAGACCACCCGTCCGCCGGGGCCCGCCCGGCGGACACCACGCGACGCCGACCCACGAGGGGGAACGACAGTGAGCAGGACGAGAAGGACGGGAAGGACCCGGCACACCTGGCGGCGGCTGGCGGTGGCGTGGCTGGTCGCCGCCGTGGCCACCGTCATGCCCGCGGCCGGTACGGCCGAGGCCGCCGACGGCACCGCGCCGCCGCCGATGGCGAACGGCTTCGGCCTGACCCAGGTGGAGGCGGTGCACGGCGACGCCACCGAGTTCTACCTGACCGTCACCACGCCCGAGGTGACGGGCAGGCACCACATCAAGATCATTCTGCCCAGGAGCTACTACGACGACCCGAACCGGCGCTACCCGGTGCTCTACTTCCTGCACGGGTCGCCCGACGACCCGATCGTGCAGAACTACCCGGCGCTGCGCACCTCCGACTCGATGATCACCGTCATCCCGGACGGCGGCGCCCGGGGATGGTACGCCAACTGGCTCAACCAGCGGACCGTGCTCGGCGCCCAGAACTGGGAGAACTTCCACCTCAAGCAGGTCATCCCGTTCATCGACGCCAACCTGCGGACCGTCGCCACCAAGAAGGGCCGGGCCGTCGCCGGCGTCTCCATGGGCGGCTTCGGCGCCCTCCACTACGCCCAGGTCCGCCCCGACCTGTTCAGCCAGACCGCGTCCCTGTCGGGCGACATCGACCTGTCGGCCAAGTCCATGGACCTGCGGTTCGCCGTCGTCGCCTCCCTCATCGACGCGACGGGCGCGATCTGCGCCTCCTCCTCCGGCTCCTGCGACCCGAACGACTCGCCGTACAAGCCCGGAGTGGACAGCGACGCCGCCTTCGGCTCGCCGTACCCGGTCTTCAACGCCGACTGGCGCTGGAACGAGGTCGACCCGGCGGCCCACATGGACCGGCTCAGGAGCGTCGGCGTCTCGATCTACGTGGGCAACGGGGGCGGCTCGCCCACCGAGCCCGAGTTCTGGCTCGAAGGCGCGGCCAAGCACGCCAAGGCCGCCATGGACGCCCTCGGCATGTCCTACTCCTACGTGAACTACGGCGACGGCTCCGGCTGGGGCACGAACTGCAACGGCGGCCACAACGCCTGGTGCTGGGAAGCGGACCTCAGGGACCTGATCCCGCGGCTGGAGCGCTCCTTCGCCTCCTGACCGCACGCGAGCGGGGGGACGAGCCCGAGCCCGGTCTCGTCGCCCCGCAGCACCATCTGGTGCGTCCGCCGCAGCATCCGGCTCGGCGGCACCCCCAGGTCCTCGGCGAGCCGGCTGCGCGCCCGGTCGAACACGGCCGTCGCGTCGGCCCGCCGGCCGTCCCGGTACAGGGCCCGCATCAGCAGGGCCGCCACCGGCTCGTTCAGCGGGTGCGCGGCGAACAGCGCGAACAGCTCGGCGAGCGCCTCGGCGGACCGGCCGAGCCGCAGCAGGTGCTCCGCCTTCCGCCGTACGAGGGCGATCCTGCGCTCCGTGAGCCGCAGCCGCTCCAGCTCGGCGAGCGGCCCCGGCAGGCCCGCCAGCAGCTCGCCCCGGAACAGGTCCAGCGCCCGCGAGCACAGCCGGACCGCCTCCGCCGTCTCGCCCGCGCGGTCCGCCGCCTCGACGGCGCCGGCCAGCTCCTCCAGGCGGACGGCGTCCACGTCGACCGCGCCCGGGACCAGCCGGTAGCCGCGCCGGTCGCGCGCGATGACCGTGTCCGGAGCGCCGTCCTCCGTGCCGAGCGCCCTGCGTAAGCGGTACACGTACACGGGCACCACGTTGGCGGCGGGCGGCTCCACCCCCCCACACGCCGTCGAGCAGCTCCTGCCGGCCGAGCGTCCGCCCGCCGCCCAGCGCCAGCGCCGCCAGGACGGCCTGCTGGCGCAGATGGCCCAGCCGCAGCGGCCGTCCGTCCCGCCACGCCTCCAGCGGGCCGAGCACCGAGACCCGGATCCGCGGCCCCGCCTCCCGGCCGGCCGTGGCCCGCGCCACCGGGACCGCCCCGGGCAGGGTGCGCGGGCCGCGTCCCGGGACGACGAGACCGCAGTCGAAGGCGTGCACGATGGCCGCCGCACGGTCCCGCAGCCCGAGCTTCACGAGGATCCGCGCCAGCTGTTCGGCCACCGACGCCTCGGGCACGGCCAGGGCGGCGGCGATCTCGTCGTCCCGCAGACCGCAGCCCACCGCGGACAGCACCGCGCGCTCCTGGTCCCCGAGCATGGTGACGGTCGTCGGCATCGCTGCTCCCCGGTCTCCGGATCGGCCGCCCCGACGGAGGCCGCCGCCACGGTAGGGGCGGGGGCGCCGGGCGGGGCACCCGGAAGGATCCGGAGTGACACGGGCGCCGGTGGATCACTCGGCCGGGCGCGCCCCGCCGCCGCGCCGCGCGAGCCCGGCCGGGTTACGGTCGCCGACATGGCGGAGGAGCGACAGGGCTGGCTGAAGTGTCTGCTGGGCGGCGCGGTGTTCGTCGTCTGCATGGCCGGGACGACGCTGCCGACCCCGCTCTACCCCCTCTACCAGGAGAAGTTCGGCTTCTCCGAACTCACGGTCACCGTCGTCTACGCCGTCTACGCCTTCGGGGTCATCGCCGTCCTGCTCCTCGCGGGCGACGCCTCCGACACCATCGGACGGCGCCCGACGCTCTGGTGGGGCCTGGGCTTCGCCGCCGCGAGCGCCGTCTGCTTCCTGTCCGCCGACTCCCTCGGCTGGCTTTACGCGGGCCGGCTCCTCTCCGGCCTGTCGGCCGGCCTGTTCACGGGCGCCGCCAGCGCGTACGTCATGGAACTCGCCCCGCCCGGCGGCAGCTCGGGCGCCACCCTCGTGGCCACGGCCGCCAACATGGGCGGCCTCGGCTGCGGGCCGCTCCTGGCCGGGCTCCTCGCCGAGTACGCCCCCGAGCCGCTGCTGCTCCCGTTCGCCGTGCACCTCGTGCTCGTCGCGCTCTCGGCGGCCGTCCTGGTGTTCCTGCCCGAGACCGTCCCGGAACGGCGCCCGCCGACCGCCGTACGCCCCCGGAAGCCCGCGCTCCCGCCCCAGGTGCGGGCCGTGTTCGGGCCGGCCGCGGTCGCCTCCTTCGTCGGCTTCGCCCTGTTCGGCGTCTTCACCTCCGTCAGCCCCGCCTTCCTCGGCCGCTACCTGCACGTGGACAACCACGCCGTCGTCGGCCTCGTCGTCGCCCTGGCCTTCTTCGCCTCCACCGGCGGACAGGTCGCCGCCGGACGCCTCGGGACCGCGCGTTCCCTGCCCCTGGGCTGCGCCGTGCTCTTCGCGGGCCTGCTGCTGCTCGGCTGCGCGCTCGTCACCGACCTGCTGGCCTTCGTGATCCTGGCCGCCCTCGTCGGCGGCACCGGGCAGGGCCTCGCCTTCCGGGCGGCCCTGGCCGCCGTCGCCGCCGCCTCGCCGCCCGACCGGCGCGCGGCGGTCATCTCGGCCCTGTTCCTCGTCGCGTACACGGGCATCTCGATCCCCGTCATCGGCGTCGGCCTGCTCGCGGACCCGCTCGGCCTCGAGGGGGCCGGGCTGGTGTTCATCGCCTGCATGCTGGTCCTGGTCGCGACCGCCGCCGGCTACCTGCTGCGCCGCATGACGCCCGCGGAACGCTGACGGGCCGACCGGAGCGGCCCGCGGCCGGGGGAGGCTGCCGGAACGGGCCCGTCAGGCGTCCGGGCCCGGCTTCCAGCCCCACGCGGTCAGCATCCCGGCCGACAGGGCGGCACACTCCTCGGACTCCAGATACCGGACCGCCGCGTCGACGCCCGCGTCGTCGACCAGACCGGTGGCCGTCATCGCCGCCCTGCTCCGCTCCCACGTGTCGGCCCAGAAGCGGCTGATCGGGCTGCCCGGCAGCAGCGGCGGCACGTGGACCTCGGCGCCGACCCGCACGAGCCCCGCCTCACGCAGCAGGCGCGGATACGACGGCACCCAGGAGACGTCGGTGCCGATCGTGGCACGCAGCCCCTCCCACATCGCGCGCATCGCCGTGGAGTACGGGGTGCCGGGGGTCCGTTCGCCGGTCAGGTCGACGGCGTCGCTCAGCACCAGGACGCCACCGGGCTCGAGGCGCTCGGCCAGCTCGGCGATCAGGCGCTCCCGCTCGGGCAGGTGCATCAGCACGAAGCGCGCGTGGACGAGCCGGAACCGCCCGGGGACGGCGTCGGGGGCGGTGATGTCGGCCTCCCGCACGTCCAGCCCGGGCACCGGCCGCTCGGCGAGGAACCGCACGTCCCGGTCGACGGCGAGCACGCCCGCCACCCCGGCCTCGTCGAGCAGCCGGCGGGAGACCGTGCCCGTGCCGGCGCCCACGTCGAGGCAGCGCCATCCCGGGCCGACGCCGAGGGCCCGCAGCCGGGCCAGGGTGACGTCGTCGTAGGCGAGGGCGCCGAAGTCGATCCGCTCGCCCTCACCGGCCTGTTCGGGCCGGAACACGGCCTCGCCGTAGCGCCCGCCGGACGGCGACCCGTCGAACCGTTCCATCGCAGTGACCTCTTCCCGATCCCGGGCCACGGCGCGGGGGGCGCCGGCGCCCGCTCGATCCTGCACCCCCGGCGCCCGCCCGCCCGGCCCGGACGCGCCGGACCTGAGCCGATCGGCCCACCGGCCGGCCCCCGCCGGGGCGCGGACGGGCCACTCCGCTCACTCCGCGGCGACCTGCCGGATGCCGGTGACCAGGTCGGGGCGGATGCGGAGCACCTGGTCCAGGGCCCGGTCCGTCCACGGGCGGATCGCGCCCCGGTAGCGGGCGGCCTCCTCGGGGTCGGTCACCAGCCGGCAGAAGCCGGTGACGACGACGCTCCAGCCGAGGCGCGCCTCGACGTCGATGAGGTCCGTCTCGTACGCGACCACGACCCCCGGGGTGCCGCCCGCCCGGGCGAGCAGGGCGAGGGCCGCGTCGTCGTGGGTGCGGACGATGATGTCGCCGCGGTCCACCAGGTGGTTGACCGGCCGCACCGCGGGCAGCGCCCGCCGGGTGAACACGATCCGGCCCAGGGGCACCGAGGCGAGCAGGCGCAGCGCCTCCTCGGCCTCCAGACGGAGGGTGCGCCGGGCACCGGCGGAGACCGGGGGAGCGCCGGGGGCGTGCGGGGCCGGGACGGGGGCGAGAGCGGCGTCGTCTTTCACGGTGCCTTCCAGGGGGAGGGGGGACTTCCCCGCAGTACAGACCCCGGGAGGCGGCGCGGAAAGGGCCGTTCGGCCCCCGCCCGCAGGGTCCCGTCCCGGCGGTGGACGCCTCCGGGACGTACCGGCCCGCGGGCGGCCCGGGGGACGGCCGGCCGCGCCCGGGCCGGTACGTCCGGGGCGCGAGGCAGAGTCGATCACGGCCGCCGGGGCGGCGCCCAGGGCCGTTCGGCCCTCCCCGACCAGGGCCGAACGGCCTTCGGACCCCGATGCCATACTGACGCCGCCTCAGCTCCCGTCCCTGCCCAGGAGTCCCCACGTGAAGCCTCTCCACCCCGCCGTTCCCGACGCCCCGTCAGCGGGCCCGCGGTGCTGACCGCGCCGAGCCCCGCCGGTGACACGGCCGCCCGTCCGGTCCGGGTCTTCCTCCTCGACGACCACGAGGTCGTCCGGCGCGGGGTCCGCGACCTGCTGGAGGCCGAGCCCGACATCGAGGTGGTCGGCGAGGCCGCGACCGCCCGCGAGGTGCTCGCCCGCGTGCCCGCCGCCCGCCCGGACGTCGCCGTGCTCGACGTACGCCTCGGCAGCGCGACCGGCGGGGACCACGAGGGGGTGGAGGTCTGCCGGGAACTGCGGGCGGCCATGCCGGAGCTCGCCTGCCTGATGCTGACGTCCTTCGACGACGACGAGGCCCTGTTCGACGCGATCATGGCGGGCGCGGCCGGCTACGTCCTCAAGCAGATCGGCGGCTCCGACCTGGTGCACGCGGTCCGCACGGTGGCCACCGGCAAGTCCCTGCTCGACCCGCGGATGACCAGCCGGGTGATGGCCCGCATCCGGGGCCCCGAGCCGGAGCCCGAACCGCGTGCGGCCGCCACGGCCGAGCTGGACCGGCTCTCGCCCCGCGAGCGGGAGATCCTCGACCTCATCGGCCTGGGGCTGACCAACCGGCAGATCGCGGAGCGGCTGTTCCTCGCCGAGAAGACGGTGAAGAACCGGGTGTCCGCCATCCTCGGCAAGCTGGGGGTCGGCCGCCGCATCCAGGCGGCGATGCTCGCCGAGCGGCTCCGCGAGCAGTAGCCGGTCCGCGGGCAGCGGCCGGTCCGCGGGCAGCGGCCGGTCCGCCGGCACCGGGCGCTTCCCGGGCAGTGGGCGGTTCGCGAGCCCTAGCAGGTCCGCAGCCGGTCCGCCGTTCCCGCGACGGTCCGCCGTTCCCCCGACGGTCCGCCGGTCCGTAGCCGGTCCGCCGGTCCCGCCCCCGGTCCGCCGGGCCGGCGACCCGGTCAGTCCTGGTGCAGCGGCACCGTCCACACCACGCGGGTGCCGCCGCCCGGGTGGTCCCGGAGCTCCAGCGTCCCGCCGTACTGCTCGGCGCGCGACCGCAGGTTGAGCAGCCCGCCGGTCGGTGCGGCGGCCCCCAGGCCGATCCCGTCGTCCGTGATCGTGAGGACGAGCCGGTCGGCCGGTTCCGGGACGGCGAGCAGGACGTCGGCGCGGCGCGCGCGGGCGTGCCGGGCGCTGTTGCTGAGGGACTCGACCGTCACGGCGAGCACGTGCTCCGCGAGCTCGTCCGGAACGGCGGTGTCGACCGCGCCGGTGATCCGCAGCGAGGGCGGGAAGCCCAGGGACTGCGCCGCCAGCTGGACGGTCTCCGCCATCCTGCGGCGCAGCGCCGGGCCGCCCCGGTCCTCGGCCGGCGTGCGGAGCTGCAGGATCGTGGAACGGATGATCTGGATGGTGGCGTCGAGGTCGTCGACCGCCCGCGAGACCCGCTCGGCCGCGCTCTGCTCTCCGATCAGACGGGTCGCGCTCTGCAGCGTCATCCCGGTGGCGAAGAGCCGCTGGATGGCCAGGTCGTGCAGGTCGCGGGCGATGCGGTCGCGGTCGTGGAGCACCGCCAGCTCCTCGGACTCGGCCCGCCTGCGGGCGAGTTCGAGGGCGATCGAGGCCTGGTCGGCGAAGCCGCTGAGCAACTCCACCTCCGTGGTGTCGAACCCGGGCCGGCCCGCCCGCCGGGCCAGCCGCAGCGCCCCGCACACGGAGTCGTCGACGGGCAGCGGCACGGCCACCACGGGGCCGTGCTCGGGCGGGGCACCGCCGTCCGCGCGCAGCGGCCGCGCCCGGGCGTCGGTGCGGACGTCCGCGGTGACGGCGGGCCGCCGGGTGCACGCCGCGAGCCCCGCCAGCGAGTCGCCCGCCGGGAGCCGCGCGCCGAGCACCGCGTCGGCGGTGTCCCCGTCGGCGACCTGGACCGCGAGCTCGCCGCCGCGGCCGGCCGGCAGCAGGATGGCGGCGAGATCGGCGTCGGCCACCTCCCGGGCCCGCCGGGCGATCAGCCGCAGCACCCGGTCCGGGTCGGTCCCGGCGAGCAGCGCCCGGGTGATCTCCGCGAGTGCCTCCAGCCGGTGCTCGCGGCGCCTGCTGTCGTGGTAGAGGCGGGCGTTGTCGATGGCGACCCCCGCCGCGGTCGACAGGGTCGTCAGGACCGCCTCGTCGTCGGCGTCGAAACCGCCGGCGCCGCGCTTCTCGGTCAGGTAGATGTTGCCGAACACCTCGTCCCTGACCCGGATCGGCGCCCCCAGGAACGTACGCATCGGCGGATGGTGCGCGGGGAAGCCGAAGCTGCTCGGGTGCCGGGCCAGGTCGTCCAGGCGCAACGGGACCGGGTTGCGGATCAGTTCGCCGAGGATGCCGTGGCCGCAGGGCGCGGGACCGATCCGCTCGGCCAGCTCGTCCGCCATGCCCACCGGCAGGAACTGCGAGAGCCGCTCCCCGTCGCCGATCACTCCCAGCGCGCCGTACTCGGCGTCGGTGAGGGTCACCGCCGCCTCCACGATCCCCTGGAGGACCTGCGGGAGTTCGAGGTCGCGGCCGAGGTCCATGACCGCGGCGAGGAGCGCGTGCATCCGCTCCGGGACGTCGAGCCGCGGCAGGGGCGTGCCCGGGAGTTCTGCTGTGTCGGACATGCCCGCCTGCTCCGCCGTGTGCTCTTCGTGCCTCTTCCTCCGGCAGGTTACGTCACCGTCGAGGCCCGGCCGCAGGGGCCGTTCGGCCCTGGGCGCGGCGCCCGGACGGGGACTGTTCGACCCTGTCGGCCACCGGCCGCGGCGAGAAGCATGGGCGACGGCCGGGAGGCGGCCGAGCAATCCCCCGTGTGGACGCCTCCCGGCTCGTGAGTACCGAAGTCGACAGGGAGGTCGTCGTCCGGTGGGCGAGGCAAAGAGCGTGCAGAGGCAGTCCGGGCGCCCGAGGAGGCCCGCCCCGGCGGGCGGAACCGGCGGCCCACGGCCGGACCGGGGCTCGTGGGTGGACTGGCTGACCACCACCGACCACAAGCGCATCGGCACGATGTACCTGGTCGCGGCGCTGTTCTTCTTCTGCGTCGGTGGCGTGATGGCCCTGGTGATGCGGGCGGAACTGGCCCGCCCCGGCACGCAGATCATGTCGAACGAGCAGTTCAACCAGGCCTTCACGATGCACGGTTCGATCATGCTGCTGCTCTTCGCGATGCCGCTGTTCACCGGTTTCGCGAACTGGATCATGCCGCTGCAGATCGGGGCGCCGGACGTCGCCTTCCCCCGGCTGAACATGCTGGCGTTCTGGCTCTACCTCTTCGGTTCGCTGATCGCGGCCGGCGGCTTCCTCACCCCGGGCGGGGCCGCGGACTTCGGCTGGTTCCTCTACGCGCCGCTCTCCGACGCCGTCCACTCGCCGGGTCTCGGCGCCGACCTGTGGATCATGGGAGTCGCGCTCTCCGGCTTCGGTTCGATCGCGGGCGCGGTCAACTTCATCACCACGATCCTCTGCATGCGGGCCCCCGGCATGACCATGTTCCGGATGTCGATCTTCACCTGGAACGTGCTGCTCACGTCCCTGCTCGTCCTGCTGGTCTTCCCGGTCCTCGCGGCGGCGCTGTTCGCCCTCGAATGCGACCGGAAGTTCGGCTCGCACGTCTTCGACGCGGCCAACGGCGGGGCACTGCTCTGGCAGCACCTCTTCTGGTTCTTCGGGCATCCGGAGGTGTACATCCTCGCGCTGCCGTTCTTCGGCATCGTCTCCGAGGTCGTCCCGGTCTTCAGCCGCAAGCCGATGTTCGGCTACATCGGCCTGGTCGCCGCGACCATCGCGATCGCCGGTCTGTCGGTCACCGTGTGGGCCCACCACATGTACGTCACCGGTGGCGTGCTCCTGCCCTTCTTCTCCTTCATGACCTTCCTCATCGCCGTTCCGACCGGCGTGAAGTTCTTCAACTGGATCGGAACGATGTGGAAGGGCTCGCTGTCCTTCGAGACCCCGATGCTCTGGGCCACCGGCTTCCTCATGACCTTCACCTTCGGCGGGCTGACCGGCGTCATCCTGGCCTCGCCGCCGATGGACTTCCACGTCTCCGACTCGTACTTCGTCGTCGCCCACTTCCACTACACGCTCTTCGGCACCGTCGTGTACGCGATGTTCGCGGGATTCCACTTCTGGTGGCCGAAGTTCACCGGGCGGATGCTGGACGAGCGGCTCGGCAAGATGACCTTCTGGACGCTCACCGCCGGCTTCCACGCGACCTTCCTGGTCCAGCACTGGCTGGGCGCCGAGGGCATGCCGCGCCGCTACGCCGACTACCTGGACGCCGACGGCTTCACCGCCCTCAACACGATCTCCACCCTCGGCTCCTTCCTCCTCGGCCTGTCCTTCCTGCCCTTCTTCTACAACGTCTGGAAGACCGCCCGGTACGGCGAGAAGGTCGGCACCGACGACCCCTGGGGCTACGGCCGCTCGCTGGAATGGGCGACCTCCTGCCCCCCGCCCCGGCACAACTTCGCCGTCCTGCCCAGGATCCGTTCCGAATCCCCGGCGTTCGACCTGCACCACCCCGAGATCGCCGCCGTCGACCGGATCGAGAACCGGCCGCACGAGACGGCGGGCGCCCGGTGACCCCCGTCCTCGCCCTGGGCGTCGGCGCCGTCACCGCCGCCGGCTGCGTCTGGTACGTCCCCGCTCTCGTCGACCTGAGGGCCGGAGCCGACCGTCCCGCCTCCCGGCGCCTCCGGGCCGCGGCCTGCGTCACCGGCTGGGCCACGGCCGCCCTGGCCGTCCCGCTGATCCTGGCCGGACTCCCGGCCCCGCTCCTCCTCGCGGTCGCCGTGGCCGGCGCCACCGCGAGCGCCACGGTACGGGCCCGAGCGGCGGTACGGCACGGCCGCGAGGAGCGGGAGACCGCCGCCTGCTGGGCGGCCCTGGACACCCCGCCGCCCGCCCCGCCGGCACGACCCGGCCGCCGGGCGAAAGGGCCGAACGGCCCTGGTCGGGGCGGGCCGTTCGGCCCTCCGGCGGGGCCGGACGGCGGCGGCGGCGCGGTGCGAGACTGACGTGCCTTCAGGCGGACCCAGGGAGAGATCCGGCACGTGAGCGCCACCACGAGCGACAGCTACGACGAGTACCACGCCCTCCTCGCGCGACAGGACGCCATGCGGCTGCGCCAGCGGCTGCTCGCCCCGTCCGGCGCGGAACGGCCGCGGGATTCCGGGCGCTCCTTCGAGGGCGCCGCCGACCGGGAGACGATCCTGCGGACGCTGCCGCTGGTCACCCCGTTCAGCGAGCTCATCGACCACCTCTACCGGGCGATGTTCGCCGAGCACCCCTACCTGCGGCGGCTGTTCCCCGGGTCGATGGACTTCCAGCGGGCCCATCTGGAACAGGCCCTCCGCTACCTCATCGAGCACCTGGACCGGCCCGAGGAGGTGACCGCCTTCTGCACCCGGCTGGGGCGCGACCACCGCAAACTCGGCGTCCGGCCGGTGCACTTCGAGGTGTTCGAGGCGGCGCTCGCCGAGGCGCTGCGGCGCAGCGCGGGCGAGCGGTGGCACCGGGAGCTGGAGCGGGCCTGGCTGCGGATGGTCCGCTTCGCCGTCACGGCCATGGTCGAGGGGGCCAACCGGTCGCTGACCGAACCCGCCTCCTGGAACGCGACCGTGACGGAGCACCGCCTCGCCGCACCGGGCCTCGCCGTGCTCCGGGTCCGCACCGCGGAGCCCTACCCGTACCGGGCCGGACAGTTCGCCACGATCGAGTCGCCGCTGCTGCCGCACGCCTGGCGGCCGTACTCCGTGGCCCGCGCGCCCCGGCCCGACGGGGAGCTGGAGTTCCACGTCCGCCGCACCGGCCCGGGCGGGGTGAGCGACGCGTTGGTGACGCGCACCCGGGTCGGCGACGTCCTGCGCCTGGGGCCCGCGCAGGGGGCCATGACCCTGGACGACGGCCCGGCCGCCCGGGACGTGCTGATCGTGGCCGGCGGGACCGGCTGGGCCACCGCCAAGGCGCTGCTGGACGAGCTGGCCCTGCGCCGCACCCCGTACCGCGCGGCCCGGCTGTTCCTGGGCGCCCGCACGCCCGCCGACCTCTACGACACGGCCGCCCTCACCGAGCTGGAGAGGCGGCACGCCTGGCTGCGCGTCGTCCCCGTGATCGGCGCCGGCCACGGAGCGCCGGGGGAGGACTCGCTCGCCGACGCGGTGACCCGGCACGGCGACTGGTCGCGGCACGTCGCCTACCTGAGCGGCCCGCCCGCCATGGTCACCGCCGTCGCCGGAGCGCTCCTGGAGACCGGTGTCCCCGCCGGGCGGGTGCTGCACGACCCCGTCGGCGGGGACACCCGGGTGCCCGTTCAGGGCAGGGGGGCTGAGGCCGTGTCCGGAAAGCAGCGCCGTCTGCCCGCGGGCCAGGCGGGATTTCCGGACACGAACTAAGCCGTCAGGCCGGCCCCTCGGGCCCGGCCGGGGCCTCCGCCGGGACGGAGCGCAGCACGCGGAAGCGACCGGGCTCCGCCGGGTCCCGGTCGGCGACCTGGACGGGCGGCCACGCCCACTGCCACACGCCGACACCCGGCGCGCGGGTGAAGCGGATCGGCCCGCGGGTGCCCTCGACCGCCACCCGGGGCCAGGCCCCCGCGACCGCCGCCCGGTCCGTCCCGTACGAACGGAACACCCCGGCCAGCACGGTGACGGTGTCCCAGCCCTCGAAGGCCACGAAGGAGGGCGCCTCGCCCAGCAGCCCCCGCAGCTCCTCCCCGACCCGCTCGCCCAGCGGGCCCGGCCGCTCCGGCAGATAGCGCAGGAACGGGATCCCCGCGCCGTCCGCGCCGAGCGCTTCGGCCCACCCGGCGAACTCCGGCTGCCCGGCCGGGGCGCCGACGAGGAGCTCCGCGAGCCGGGGGTCGCTGCGGACGGCCCGGACCAGCGGCACCGCCGGCTCCGGCTGGCCGACCAGCAGGAGGAACGCCGTCGCCCCGTGCTCGACGAGGGCGTCGCACAGGGCTTCGGGGCCGAGCGCGTTCGCGTCCAGCTCGACGACGGAGCCGCCGTGCGCCGCGAGGCGCTCGCGCAGGATGCCGGTCCCCGACGCCCAGTAGACGCTCGGCTGGACCGCCACGGCGACCCTGCCGTGCCCCGCGCCGAGCAGGAAGTCCGCGTAGGTACGCCAGCCGTGCGACTGGGCCGGGGGCAGCCGCGCCACCCACTCCGACGGCCCCTCGGTGAGCGCGTCCAGCACCGCCGAGGAGCACAGGAACGGTACGCCGAGGGCGTCGGCCCGGGCGGCGGCGGCCCGAGCCACGACGCTGTGGTACTCGCCCGCCACGGCGGCCACGCCCAGGCCGGCCAGCTCCTCCACGGCCACCGCGGCCCGCTCCGGATCGGCCGCGGTGTCCCGGACCAGCAGCTCCAGCGGCCTGCCGCCGATCCCTCCGGCGCCGTTGACCTCGCGTACGGCCAGTTCGAGCCCCGCGAGCAGGTGCCGGCCCGCCTCGGTCCAGCCGGGCCGGGTCAGCGGGACGAGGGCACCGATGCGGAGGGGCGGGCCGTCCGGGTGCGGTGCCGCGGGCAGTGGTGGTGTGCTCATCGGGTGATCATAGGGAGCCGTGCGGGGACCGCCACGAGACCGGTCAGGATTCGAGAAGCGCGGGCGGTGGGCCGGGCCCTAGCGTGAGGGACATGGCAACCACCACTTCCTCAGTGTCCCTCGTGTCCCTCGTGTCCCTCTCCTGCGTCACCCTCGAGGTGGCCGACCTGGACGCCGCCCACCGCTTCTACACGGCCTTCGGCGTGGCCGGCCGTCTGCAGCTGCGGGCCTCGCAGGCGCCGACCAGCGGCTTCCGGGGTTTCGCCCTGGCGCTGACGGTGTCGGGGCCCTCCACCGTCGACGCGTTCGTCGAGGCGGCGGTGGCCGCCGGTGCGGCGGTCGTGAAGCCCGCGGCCAAGTCGCTGTGGGGCTACGGCGGTGTCGTGCAGGCCCCGGACGGCACGATCTGGAAGCTGGCGACCTCGGCGAAGAAGGACGACGGCGTGGCCACCCGGGAGATCGACGAGATGGTCCTGCTGCTGGGTGTCGAGGACGTGAAGGCGACCCGGGAGTTCTACGTCGGCCAGGGGCTGAGCGTGGCGAAGAGCTTCGGCGGCAAGTACGCGGAGTTCACGGCCGCAGCGTCCAGCCCGGTGAAGCTGGCGCTGTACAAGCACCGGGGCCTGGCCAAGGAGGTCGGCGTCCCGGTCGAGGGCGGCGGCTCGCACCGCATCGTCCTGGGCGGCACCGGCGCCTCCTTCACCGACCCCGACGGATTCGTCTGGGAAGCGGGCTCCTAGGAGCTGCCCACACCCGGCGCACCCCACAGGGGGAACCAGCGTTCCAGGTCGGGCTCGATCGCGAGGTCACCCGCGAGCAGGGCCCTGACCTGGAGCTCCAGGGCGTTGTCCCGCCGGACCGTGCCGTCCGCCCGGGGCGCGAACGGATAGAACGTGCCGCGCTTGTAGAGGTAGACGAGCGCGAGGTCGTGGTCCACGTCCGGGGCGCGGAACACGGTCAGGGAGCAGAGCAGGTGCGGGCCGAACCCCGACTCCTGCAGCAGGGTGTTGACGGCGTGCAGGTCGTTCACGAGCGTGACGACGTCGTCGGCGGCCCGCCGGACGCGCAGCCAGGTGTACCCGTACGCGTCGTGGGAGAACGCGACCGGTCCGGAGCCCTCGGAGGAGACGTCGAGCAGCTCCCGCACCTCCTCCTTGAGGCGGGTGAAGGCGCCGCCCTCCACCCCCGCGAAGCAGACCGACCCCTCGCCGGTCGGGACGAACCCGGTGCCGGCCCGGAGGGTCAGGGCGGCCGACGGCAGGGCGAAGAGCCGGTCGAGATCGGGCCGCACGGGCTTGCTGCGCCCGAGGATGCTGTCGAGGATTCCCACCGGGTTCCCTTTCGCCTCGGATCCGGCTCTCAGACCTGTCCCAGCCGCTCCGAGATCCGGGCGAGCTGGTCCAGGCGCTGTTCCAGGGTGGGGTGGGTGGACAGCAGCCGGCCCAGGCTCTCCTTCGAGGAGAAGGCGGGGGCGAACCAGAAGGCGTTGTACGGCTCGGCCTTGCGCAGGTCCCGGGTCGGGATCCGGGCCATCTCCCCGGACACCTTCGTCAGCGCCGAGGCCAGCGCCGAGGGGCGGCCGGTGAGCAGCGCGGCGGCCCGGTCGGCGGCCAGCTCGCGGTAGCGGGACAGCACCCGGGTCAGCAGGAAGCTGAGGACGTACACCGCGCCGCTGACGACCGGTACGAGGATCATCGCCGCGGCCGCGTTGGCGTCGCGGCTGCGGCCGAGCCCGCTGTAGAGCGCGACCCGGGTCATCATCCCGGCGAGCACACCGAGGAAGGAGGCGATGGTCATCACCGCCACGTCCCGGTGCGCCACGTGGGACATCTCGTGGGCGAGGACCCCCTCCAGCTCCTCGGGCTCCAGGCGGCGGAGCAACCCGGTGGTGACGCAGACCAGCGCGGTCTTCTCGCCCCGGCCGGTGGCGAACGCGTTGGGCACGTCGCTGTCGGCGACCGCCACCTTCGGCTTCGGCATGTCGGCCAGCGCGCAGATCCGGTCCACGGTGCCGTGCAGCTCGGGAGCCTGCTCGCGGGTGACCTCGCGGGCGCCCATGCCCAGCGCGGCGATCTTGTCGCTGAACCAGAACTGGCCGACGAACAGGGCGCCGGCGACGAGCAGGACGACGGGCCAGGAGCCGCGCAGCAGCACCAGGAGGACGCCGACGAAGACCACGTACAGCAGCCCGATCAGGAACATCGTCGTCGCCATACGGGTCGCGAGCCCCCGGTCGGGGGCGTAGCGCGACAGGGACCGAGTCCTGGGCATCCGGACACCTTCTTCCGGGCCTGGGGGCGCGCGGCGCACGCCCCCTCTGCCAGTGTGCCGCAGCCGGGCGCCGTGCGACGGGGCCGTCGTTCCGGCCCGCCACGAGGTCTGGCGGCCCGGATCGGGGGCATAGTAGTGGCGTGATCACCAAAAGTGACGAGTCCGAAGGGGGCCGCGACGGCGGCCGCGGGGGATCCGAAGGCGCCGGTGACGAGGAGGCGCGGGTCATCGTCGTGGGGGCGGGTCCCGCGGGCTCCGCGGCCGCGGCGCACCTGGCGCGCGCCGGGGTCGACGTGCTGCTCCTGGAGAAGAGCGGCTTCCCCCGCGAGAAGGTGTGCGGGGACGGTCTGACGCCCCGCAGCGTCCTCCAGCTGGTGCGGCTGGGCATCGACATCGACACCCCGGGCTGGATGCGGAACAAGGGGATGCGCTGGGTCTGCGGCGGCCATCAGGTGGAGCTGGACTGGCCGCGCCTGGGCACCCTGCCCGACTTCGGGCTCACCCGCAGCCGGCACGACTTCGACGAACTGCTGGCCTCCCACGCGAGCGCCTCCGGGGCGCGGCTGCGCACCCACGTGAAGGTGACGGGTCCCCTGACCGACCGCTCGGGCCGGGTCGTCGGCGTGGCCGCCGTCCGCGGTCCCGAGGGCGAGCCGGTGGAGTACCGGGCCCCGCTGGTGGTCGCCGCCGACGGCGCCTCGGCGCGCACGGCGCTCGGCCTCGGGCTCGTGCGGGACGAGCGGCGGCCGGTGGCGGCGGCGGCCCGCCGGTACTACCGCAGCGAGGCCCGCACCCACGACCCGTACCTGGAGCTGTGGGCCGACCTGCGCTGCCCCCGCACCGGTCACGACCTGCCCGGCTACGGCTGGGTGTTCCCGCTGGGGGACGGGCGCGTGAACGTGGGGCTCGGGGCCCTGCCGCAGCAGCGCCGGCGGCGGCCCGTGGACCTGCGGGCGGCGCTGGAGCACTGGCTGGACCGGCTGCCCGAGGAGTGGGGGCTGCGCGAGGAGAACGCCGACTCGCCGCTGCGCAGCGCCCCGCTGCCGATGGGGCTGAACCGGCGTCCGCAGTACGGGCGGGGGCTGCTGCTGGTGGGGGACAGCGCCGGCATGGTCAGCCCGTGGAGCGGCGAGGGCATCGCCCAGGCGATGGAGGCCGCCGAGGTGGCGGCGGAGACCATCGCGCTGGCGCTGGCGCGCCCGGCCGGGCCGCGCAGGGAGCACGCGCTGCACCAGTACCCGGTCGAGATCCAGCGCCGTTGGGCGCGCTACTTCCGGCTGGGCGACCTCGCGGGGGACCTGGTCCTCTCGCGGTTCGGCTTCCGGCCGGTGCTGCACCCCCGGGTGATGGCCTCGCCGCGGCTGCTGGGCGTCCTGGCCCGGCTGCTGACACATGTGAGCGACGAGCCCGCGCAGGACCGGGTCGACGCCCTGTTGCACGGCATCCTGCGCCTGGTCCCCGTGCCGCGGCGGTAGAGCGGCGCCCGCGCGGGGCGATCCCCGGGCGGGCGCGTGGAGTCGTGCCGCGGGCCGGGGGCCCGTCAGCGGCGGGCGCTGCGGCGGTAGGCGATGAACATGCCCATGATGACGCCGACGAGCAGGGTGACCGTCAGGACGATCCAGAGGGGCAGCGTGACCTCGGGGATCCAGAGGCGGATGGTGACCGAGCCGGTGTTGGCGGCGATGAACCAGATGGCCAGGACCGCGAGCACCAGCAGGCCGAGGGTGCGGAGTCGGACGTCCCGCCCCTTGACCGTCACGGTGGGCGGTGCGTGCGCCTTCTCGGAGTGCCGGGACATATGTCCAGTATGCGGAGATGCGTCCGAATGGGCGACCTCGGGTCCGCCTCGCCGGTCCGCACGGCCGTCCGGGTCGCCGGGCGGCCCGGGTTCGAGTCCAATGGCTGGGACCGGTCGGGGCACGGCAGAACGGAGCGGGACGCGGCAGGGCATCGCAGGGCGGGACCGGACGGGACAGGGAGGCGGGATGTCGTTGGCGGCCCGGATGCGCGGCATCCGGAGTGCGGCCGAGCGCCGCTTCCCCGTGCTCTCGGAACTGACGGGCCGACTGGTGGGCGGGAACCTCCTCGACGCGGCCACCCGGCTCGCGGCCCAGGCCTTCCTGGCCGCCGTGCCCCTCCTCTTCGCCCTGGCGGCCTTCGCCCCGCTCGGCGTGCGCGACCAGCTGCAGGACTCCCTGCGGGCGATGTTCGGGCTGACGGGCCAGGGCGACACCGAGCTGCGGCAGGTCCTGGAGGGTTCTACCGCCGAGAGCCTGCGGGAGACCACGGGGATCCTCGGCGCGCTCGTGGCCCTGGTCTCGGCCACCAGCTTCAGCCGCGCCATGGCCCGGGTCTGCGAGCGGGCCTGGGGGCTGCCCAAGGCGGGGACCCGGATCGCGGCCTGGCGGTGGACCGTGTGGCTGCTCGCCCTGTGCCTGGTGGTGCTGTTCCAGGCCCCGCTCCGGGACGGCTTCGGCGCCGGGGCGTGGCTGGGCATGCCGCTGTACTTCCTCGTGGGCGTCGGGGTGTGGCTCTGGACCCAGCACCTCCTGCTCGCCAAACGCGTCGCCTGGCTGCCCCTGCTGCCCGGCTCGCTCCTGGCCGCCGGGGCGACCACGGCCCTCGCCCTGACGGCCCGTCTCTACATGCCGGGCGCGGTCAACAGGGCGCTGGAGGAGTACGGTTCCCTGGGCCTGGTCCTGACGATGCTGTCGTGGCTCATCGGGGTGTGCGCCGCCCTCACCTTCGCGGTCACGATCGGCGCCGTACTGGCCCAGGAGCCGCCCCTCGACCGCTATCTCGGGACCCGGCGCCGCGACGGCTGAGCGGGGGCGCGGGGTGAACGGGCGGATCGACGCCCGTGCAAAGCCGTGGTGGGGCCACCCAGATTTTGCCCGCCCGTGGTTGCCGCTCCGAGGGCTCCGGCGGACTCTTGGTCACCATGCCCTCGGGCAACAGGTACTGCTGGTCACGGGGGGTGCAAGGGGCCCTCCGCCCTGAGCGGGGAATGTTCATGCACCTCGAGTTCCGGCACCTCCGTGTCCTGCTCACCGTCGCCGAGGCCGGCAGCATCCGCAAAGCGGCCGCGCGGCTGCAGCTGTCCCAGCCGGCCACGAGCGCCCAGTTGAAGCGGATCGAGCACGAGCTGGGCGGCCCGCTCTTCGTCCGCAGCGCCGAGGGGGTGCAGCCGAACGAGAACGGGCAGTACGTGCTGCGCTGCGCACGTGACCTGGTGGTCGGCTTCGACCGGCTGCGCGAGCACGCGCGGTCGACCGCCGAGGCCGACCGCGAGACCGCCGCGCCGCTGCGGGCCGGCGGGACCGCCGGCCCCCTCGTCTCGCTGCTGATCCCCACCCTCTTCGAGCTCGTCCCGGACCGCCGTATCAGCATCGACGCCCGCCGTTCGGTGCACACCCTCGTGAAGACCCTGAGTCAGGGCAAGTGCGATATCGCGGTGTTCGGCGAGTTCCCGGGTTTCCCCCTTCCCGTCGGCGAATCCGTCGCGACCCGCACCCTGCTCCGCGAGCCGGTCTTCGTCCTGCTCGCGGAGGACCATCCCCTGGCCCGCCGGGAGACCGTCGGTCTGCGCGAACTCAGGGACGAGGAATGGGTCATGCCGGAGGCCGACGAGAGCGGGGTGCACGCCTACCTCCATCTCACCTGCCAGTCGGCGGGCTTCACCCCGCGCATCACCCATGTGACCTCGGACCTGTCCGTGGCGCGCATCCTGGTGGCCGGCCGGCGGGCGGTCTGCGGGGTGTGGCCGACCGCCGACGTCCCGCCGGAGGGCACCGTGCAGCGGCCGCTGGCCGACGTCCCGTTCCACCGGCGGCTGCAGCTCGCCTGGAACACGGGCACCGTCCCACCCGGACTCGCGGACGCGGTGGGCGAACGCCTGCTGGCCGCCTACCTGTCGCTGGTGCGGCAGCGCCCGCCCTATCAGGCCTGGTGGGAGGGGGGCGGCTCGGAGTTCGCGCTCGGCGCGGACGGGTGACCGCCCGGGCGGCGCCCCCGCGCCCCCTATAGCTCCCCGGCTATATCCCACCTGGGATCACGTCAGGAACATGTCACCTGGTGAACACTTCGCGTCAACGTCCCAGGACGTCGTCACCCCCCACGACGAGCGAAGGAACACCGCGTCATGCCCCGTCCCCTGCTTGCCCTCTCCACGATGGTCGCCGCCGGTGTCCTCACCACCGGCGCCCTGGCCGCCCCCGCCACCGCGCAGCCCCAGGCCGCCCCGCACGGCATATCGGTCCGCGACACGGCGATAGCCCGGGCCCAGGCGCACGTGCACCGGCACGCCGACACCTTCGGCTTCGGAGCGGGCCAGGCCCTCCAGGTCAAGGACGTCGTCATCGACGCCGACGGCACCCAGCACGTGCGCTTCGAGCGCACCTACCGCGGCCTCCCCGTCGTCGGCGGCGACTTCGTCGTCCACCAGAAGGCCGACGGCTCGCTCAAGGGCTCCAGCCACGCCCGGGCCCGCAAGGTCGCGCTCACCTCCGTCACCCCCGCCGTGGACGCGAAGGGCACCGCCGCCGGCGCCCTGCAGCGCTCCCGCGGCCTGGTGCGCAGCGCCCGCTCCACCCCCGAGCTGATCGTGTGGGCCGCCGACGGCACCGCGCGCCTCGCCTGGCGCACCACCGTGCAGGGCCTGGGCGACAAGGGCCAGCCGCACGGCGAGGTCTTCGTCACCGACGCCCGGAGCGGCGCGGCGATCGAGAACTACGACGCCGAGCGCGAGGCGACCGGCACCGGCCACTCCGAGTACACCGGCGACGTCGCCATCGACACCACCCAGCAGGCCGACGGCACCTTCGCGCTGATCGACCCGACCCGCAAGCACGTCACCAAGGACGCGCGCAACGTCTCCGCCTCCTCCCTGAACAGCTCCTCGGGCACGCTGTTCACCGACGCCGACAACGTCTGGGGCGACGGCCGGAAGTTCTCCACCGACCGCTCCACCGCCGCCGTCGACGCGCACGTGAACACGGCGAAGACCTTCGACTACTACAAGAGCACCTTCGGCCGGAACGGCATCAAGAACGACGGCCGCGGCGCCACCGTCTTCGTCCACGTCGGCACCAACTGGGACAACGCCCAGTGGTCGGACTCCTGCTTCTGCATGATGACCGGCGACGGCGACGGCACCACCGACCCCGAGCAGGTCGACCTCGACACCATGGGCCACGAGATGACCCACGGCGTCACCTCCGCCACCGCCAACCTGCGCTACAGCGGCGAGTCCGGCGGCCTCAACGAGGCCACCAGCGACATCCTCGGCACGATGGTCGAGTGGTACGCCAACAACCCGGTCGACACCCCGGACTACCTCTTCAGCGACCAGTCCACCCCGCCGTGGCTGCGCCGTTTCGACAAGCCCTCCCTGGACGGCCGCTCCGCCGACTACTGGTCGAAGTCCGTCGGCCGGCTCGACGTGCACAACTCCTCCGGCGTCGGCAACCACTGGTTCTACCTGGCGAGCGAGGGCAGCGGCAGCAAGACGATCAACGGCGTCACCTACAACAGCCCGACCTACAACGGCTCCACCGTCACCGGCATCGGCAACAAGAAGGCCTCCGCCATCTGGTACCGGGCGCTGACCGTCTACATGACCTCCACCACGGACTACAAGGGCGCCCGCACCGCGACCCTGAACGCGGCGAAGGACCTGTACGGCGCCACCAGCACCGAGTACGCCACCGTGGCGGCCGCCTGGAGCGCGGTCAACGTCGCCTGACGCCGTCCCGGGCCCCGCCGTCGCGGCGGGGCCCGGGACGCTCGCCCGCCGAGGCGGGCGGTCCGGCCCGGACCGGCGGCTCCTCGGGCCTCGTGGTGCCGGGCGCGACGGGAGGGCGCCCGGTACCGTGGGCCGAGGGGAGGGACGACGCGTCGGCGCTACCCGAGGACGGACTCACCCAGGTGCCTTCCCGCGAACCCGACGACGACGCCGAGCCCCCCGCGGAACGCGACGGCGGCACCGAGGGCGCCCCACCGCGCCACCGGTGGCGCGGGCCGATCGGCACCTGGCCGGCGGTCGCGCTCACGGTGGCCGTGCTCGTCGCCGCCAACTGGCTCCTGCACCGCTGGTCGGGCCCCGCGGAGCTCGTGACGGCCGTGGCGGTCAGCGCCGTGCTGCTCGGGGTGCTCCGCCGGGCCGGCGGCACCCTGGCCGACGCGGGCCTCGCCCCCGGCACCCTGGGCCGAGGCGCCCGCTGGGCACTGGCCCTGATCGGCCTGGTCGGCCTCGTCTACCTGGCCGGGGCGCTGCTGCCGGGCACCCGGGAGCTGTTCGAGGACCGGCGGTACGCGGGGCTGGACGGGGGCGAAGTGGCGCTGCGCGTGTTCGTGTACGTGCCCGTCGGCACCGTCCTCCTGGAGGAGACCGCCTTCCGGGGCGTCCTCTACGGGCTGGTGGCCCGGGTCCGGGGCCCGGTGGGCGCCACCGCGGTGTCGAGTCTCCTGTTCGGCCTGTGGCACGTGCTGCCGTCCCTGCACCTGTCGACCGCCAAGCCCGCCCTGACCACGGTGCTCGGCGACTCGGCGGCCGGCGCGGCCGTCGCGATCGGCGGGGCCGTGCTCTTCACGGCCGCCGCGGGCGTCCTCTTCTGCGAACTGCGCCGCCGCAGCGGCAGTCTGCTGGCGCCGATGGGGCTGCACTGGGCGGTCAACGCGCTCGGCTACGCCGTCGGCTTCCTGCTGCGCTGACCCGGCGGCTCACTCCGGCGGGCTGACGATCTCCTTCAGCCGCTCCAGGTCCTGCGGCGTGAACCCGGCCGGCCGCATGACGGCGTCCCAGCCGTCCACGTACGCGGCCTTGTACGTGTGGCCGTGGCCGTCCGGCACCCCCGTGGAGAACGGAAGGTCGGCGGTGACCTGCCAGAACGTCACGAACGGGATCCACACCATCGAGCCGAGCACGTCGCTGCCGGGGGTCTCGCTGATCCAGTCGGGCTCCGAGAACGCCAGGTTCGGGCTCCACCAGACGATCGGGTCGGAGGGGTGCATCAGGTACAGCACTCGCGTCCCGTCCCACGGCCGGTCCGCCGGCGGGATCGCCGTGGCCGGGTCGTCCGTGAACCGTACGGTCCGCCCCTCCCTGTAGACCGGCTCGATCTCCGGGCTGCCCGGCTCGCGGTGGTCGCTGAACTCGCGGAAGAGGGTGTTGAAGTTGGGCGGCCCCGCGAACAGGGTGCCGGCCGTGCGGTTGCGCAGGTCGTACTCCCCGCTGAAGGCCGCCTCGCCGCCGAACGACCCCAGGCTCTCGCCCGCCACGAACAACCGCGGGCGGTGGTCCTGGGGCAGCTTGGACCAGACGCCGTAGACGGCGTCGAACAGTTCGCGGCCGGCCTCGCGGGCCTTGGACTGGTCGACCAGGTAGGAGAGCCACGACGGAAGGTACGAGTACTGCAGCGCCACACTGGCTGTGTCGCCGTCGGCGAGGTACTCGAAGGAGTCGACGGCGGCCGGGTCCACCCAGCCGCTCCCGGTGGTGGTCATGACCAGCAGGTTCGCCCGTTCGAAGCCGCCCGCACGCTGGAGGTCCGCGACCGCCCGCTCGGCCCGGCGCTCCGTGTCGTCCGCCGTCTCCAGACCGGCGTAGGCCCGGACCGGCTCCTGCGCCGCACGGTGCGTGAACGCGCCGATCTGCGCCGCCGTCGGCCCGCTGCCGGTGAAGGCCCGGCCCTGGTAGCCCAGCGTGTCCCACGGCACCAGCGAACCGGGCCCGCCCGAGCGCAGGGGAGAGACGGGCTGGTGCACGCCCTCCGGCGTCTTCGTGTCGCGCAGCGAGAAGGCCTCGTTGGCCGCGTTCACGATCCCCGCCAGCAGCACCCCGCTGAACGCCGACCAGGCCAGGGCCGCCACCAGGATCCAGCCGACCGCCTTCGCGGCCTTCTCGCCGACCCAGCGCCCGAGGAGACGGGCCGCCCAGCGGTACAGGCGCCGCAGCCCCCGCCCGGCGAGCAGCAGCAGCCAGAAGACGAGCACGGCGACGAACGGGCAGGCCACGGTGGTGAGGGCGTTGTAGTCGGTGACGCCCATCAGCCCGCGGATCTCGTGCTGCCAGTACTGGCCGAGCCCGAACGCGACCCCGAACAGCACGACCGCGGCGACGGCCAGGACCTGCCAGGACCGGCGCGCGGCGGGCCGGGCCTCCCGGTCGGCGAACGCGCGCCACACGAAGGCGGCGACGACCCCGAGTCCGTACCCGATGGCCCCGCTGATGCCGGCGATCAGGCCCTGTAGGACGCCGCCGCGCGGGAGCAGCGAGGGGGTGAAGGAGAGACAGGCGAGGAGGAGCGCGCCCCAGCAGCCGGGGAGCGTGAGGCGAGGCGACCACCGGCGCTTCCCGTGCTCCCCGTCACCCGCCGGCGGTTCCCCGGCGGGCGGCGGTGCGTCCGTACCGGGAGGCGGTACGTCCCCACCGGGTGGCGGTGCGTCCGCATCGGGCGGCGGGCCGTCCGCACGGGGCGGCGGGGTGTCGTCCGCGGTGCCGGGCGCGGCCGGGTCGGGCCCGTCGCCGCCCTTCCGCCCGGACGGTCCGTCCGACGGGGAATCCGGCCGATCAGCACTCATGGCTTCCTCCGCCGCCATGGTCCCGCGGCCCCGCCTCCGCTGCCACCCGGGCCGGGACCGCGCGCCGCCCCGCCCGTCACCGCTCACGGACGGCCGTTCGCGTTCCCGTTCCCGCTCGCCTCGCCGTTCCCGTACCCCTCCCGGACCTCGTCCGCGGGCGCCCACTCCGCCCCCGTCCGGCGTCGGTACGCGGCCACGGCCCCCTCGACGGTGGGGAAGAAGCGCCGGGGGTCGAGCGTGCGCGTGAGCCCGTACTGCTCGATCCTGCGCCGCACCGGGTCCTTGAGCTCGGCGAAGACCAGCCGCACGCCCTTCGCGTCGAGCTCCTCGTCCAGCTCCTCCAGCATGTCCGCGGCGGTGGTGTCCACGTCGGTCATCGGCTCGGCCGCGATCAGGATCCAGCGCGGCGGCGGGTCGGTGCCCGCCAGGCGCCGGATCTCGTCGCGGAAGGCCCGGGCGTTCGCGAAGACCAGCGGGGCGTCGAAGCGGTAGATGACCAGGCCCGGCAGCCGCTGGGCCGCCGGGTGGGAGCGGACGTCGTGGTAGCCCTCCAGGCCCCCCACCCGCCCCAGCACCGTGCGGTACGGCCACCACGAGCGGCGGAAGACGTTGAGGACGGACAGCGCCACGGCGACGCCGATCCCGGCCAGCACGCCGATCAGGGCCACCCCGACGAAGGCCGCGCAGCACAGCAGGAACTCGGTCCGGCGCTGTCGCCACAGCCGGACGGCGCCCGGGACGTCGGCCAGCGACAGCGAGGCGGTGATGACCACGGCGGCGAGGGCGGGCTGGGGGAGGTTGCGGAACAGCCCCGGCACCAGCACCAGCATGAGGACGATGAGCACCGCCCCGACGACCCCGGTGAGCTGGCTCCTGGCCCCCGCGCGCTCCGCGACCGCCGTACGGGATCCGCTGGTGCTCACCGGGAAGCCCTGGAAGGGGCCGGCCGCCAGGTTGGCCACGCCGATGGCGGCCATCTCCTGGTTGCCGCGCACCTCCTGGCCCTGCCGGGCAGCGAAGGCCGAGGCGTTCGAGATGGTGTCGGCCAGGGACACCAGGGCGATCCCGAGCGCGCCGGCGAGCAGCAGCGACAGGTCGGCGAGGCGGACGTCGGGGATCGTGAAGGGCGGCAGGCCCTCGGGCAGTTCGCCGACCAGGGACACGCCGTGCTCGCCCAGGTCGAAGACGGTGGCGGCGGCGATCGACAGGACGACCATCACCAGCACCGCGGGGACCTTGGGCAGGAAGCGCTGGAGGACCAGGATGACGAGGATCCCGCCGCAGCCGACCGCGGCGGCGGCCGGCACCGTCGCCCCTTCGCCCAGCTTCCGCAGGAAGCCGGTGAACTCGCCGACCAGGTCGTCCGCCCCGACCGAGAAGCCGAGCAGTTTGGGTAGCTGGCCGATCAGGATGGTCAGCGCCAGGCCGTTCATGTAGCCGATCATGGTGGGTTTGGAGATCAGGTCGGCGACGAAGCCCAGCTTCGCGACCGAGGCCAGGATCATCACGGCCGCCACCATCAGCGCGAGCGCCGACGCCAGGGCGACCGCCCGCGCCGGATCCCCGTCGGCCTCCACCAGCGGCAGCACGGTCGCGGCGATCATCGGCCCGAGCGAGGAGTCCGGGCCGAGCACCAGGATCCGGGACGGCCCGGCCACCGCGTAGCCGAGCAGGCAGAGGACCGTCGTGTACAGGCCGGTGATGGGCGGCAGCCCCGCCAGTTCCGCGTACGCCATGCCCTGCGGCACCAGCAGGGTGGTGAGCACGACGCCCGCGACCAGGTCCTTGGCCAGCCACGCGCGCCGGTACGAGGCCAGCGCGCGGACCCCGGGGACCGCCCGGAACCGGAGGGGCTTCACGCGGCCCTGGACCGCCGCGCCAGGAGCTTGCCCAGCTCCCACAGGACCAGGAGCACGAGCGCGGCCAGCACCGCCCAGCCGAACTGCCGGGCGTCGATCCGGGTCGTCCCCAGCAGGTGCCGGAAGCCGTCCAGCTGGGTCACGAGGACCGCGAGCGCCAGCTGGGCCAGCGCCACCCAGTTCATCTGACGGCTGTCGAAGGTGGAGGTGGTGAGGATCGACTCCGTCTCGCTGCGGCACTCGAAGGCGGCCACGATCAGACAGAGCGAGAAGGCGGTGAACGCGATCGACTGCCCGGTCTCGACGCTGCCGAAGTGCTCCCTGCCGAGTGCGACGAGCCCCAGCAGCAGGGCCGTGATCGCCAGCCCGCCGAGGCCGACCGTCACCAGCACCGGCCGGGTGAGCACCGACTCGCCGCGTGGCCGCGGCCTGCGCCGCATCAGGCCGGGGCTCTCCCGGTCGAAGCCCAGCGCGAAGCCGAAGGAGGCGTTGACCACGAAGTGGATCCACAGCACCTGCGGCGGGGTGAACGGCTCGCCCGCCGCGATGTCGAAGACCGTGGCGCCGAGGAAGGTGACCACGAAGGTCACCAGCAGGAGCAGCACGAACCGGATGTACTTGGTGAGGTTGTCGTAGATCCTGCGGCCCTGCCGCACGGCGTAGACGATCGTGGCGAAGTTGTCGTCGGAGAGGATCATGCGGCCGGCGTTCTTCGCCACGTCCGTGCCGCTGCCCATGGCGATGCCGATGTCCGCGGCCTTGATGGCGGGCGCGTCGTTGACGCCGTCGCCGGTCATGGCCACGACCTCGCCCTTCTTCTTGAGGGTCTCCGCCAGCAGCACCTTGTGCTCCGGCGCCACCCGCCCCACCACGCCGATGGAGTCGATCCGGGCGAGCCGCTCCTCCTCGCCGAGGGCGGCGAAGTCGGCGCCCAGCATCGCCTCGCCGGGGATGCCCAGACGACGGGCGATCGCCGCCCCGGTGGTGACGTCGTCACCGGTGACCATCCGCACCCGGATGTGCCCCGCCTGGGCGCCCGCGACCGCCTCCCCGGCCTCCTCGCGGGGCGGGTCGACCATGCCGACGAGGCTCGTCACCCGCAGCCCGGTGACGTACCCGAGGAGGTCGCCGTCCGGGTCGAACGCGGCCGGGTCCAGGTCGCGGGTGGCCGCGGCCATCACCCGGAGTCCCTCGCCGCCCATCCGGCCGGTCTCCTCCTCGGCGCGCGCGGCCAGGGCGGCGTCCCACGGGACCGTGCCGCCCGCCGCGAGGGCGGTGGTGGCGCGGGCCACCACCGCGGGGACCGCGCCCTTGACGAAGCAGCGGACCACCTCGCCCCCGGAGGCGTCGACCGTGGCGTGGAAGGTGGCCATCAGCTTGTAGCCCGGGTCGAACGGCAGCGTGGCCAGCCGGGGGAGGCGCTCCCGGGTGGCGTCGGCGTCCAGCCCCGCCTTGTGCCCGAGGACCAGCAGCGCCGCCTCCGTGGGGTCGCCCACCACCTGGCCGTCCACCAGCTTGGCGTCGTTGGCCACGAGGTACGGCAGGATCGCCTCCTCGACGCCGGCGGCGGAGCCCGCCGCGTGCCGGACCCGGCCCTCGAGGGCGTAGCCCGTGCCCGAGACGGCGTAGCGGTCGGTGGGGCTCACCACCTCGACGACCGTCACCTGGTTCAGCGTCAGGGTGCCCGTCTTGTCCGAGTTGATCGCCGATGTGAACGCCAGGGTCTCGACCGACGGCAGCTCCTTGACGATGGCGTTCCGCTTGGCCAGGTTGAGGCTGCCGACGGACAGGATCGCCTGCGTGACGGTCGGCAGGGCCTCGGGGATGGCGGCGATGGCCAGCGAGACCGCGCTGACGAACAGGGCGTCCCAGGCCTGGTCGCGCTGGCGCCCGAGGGCGAACATCACGATCATCGTCAGACCGGCCGCCGCGGTGATCCAGAGCGTCAGGGTGTCGAGCTCCCGGGTGAGCGGCGGGACCTCCTTCTCGGTGGCCGACAGCATCCCGGAGATCCTGCCGAGTTCGGTGCCGGCCCCGGTCGCGGTCACGACGAGCACGCCGCTGCCGTGGGTGACCGGGGTGTTCATGTACGCCATGTTGGTCCGGTCGCCCGGCGTCGGCAGGGGACCGGACAGCGCCCCGGCCTCCTTGGCGGCGGGCACGCTCTCGCCGGTGAGCGCCGATTCGTCGATCTGCAGGGCGCTGGCCGCGACGATCCGGCCGTCCGCGCCCACCTGGTCCCCGGCCGAGACGAGCACGATGTCCCCGACGACCAGCCCCTCGGCGGGGATCTCGGCCTCCGCCCCGTCCCTGCGCACCCGGGCCGTCGCCTTCATCATCGACCGCAGCGCGTTCATCGCGCTCTCGGCCTTGCCCTCCTGGCGCAGACCGACGACCGCGTTGAGCAGGGTCAGGACGAGGAGCAGCACCGCGGTCGTCCACTCCTGGATGAGCGCGGAGACGACCGCGGCCGCCACGAGGACGAGCTGCATGTAGCTGCGGTACTGGCCGAGGAAACGGCGCCAGGCCGGGACCGGCCGCTCCCCGGGGAGCGCGTTCGGGCCCTGGGCCGCCAGCAGTTCCGCGGCCCGCGCCGAGGAGAGACCGACCTCGGGGTCGACAGCGAGCGCGCCCAGGACCTCGTCGGGCGCACGGATGTACCAGTCATCCTCCGAGGCCAGGCGCGGCCTTCCCGCGGAATCCGACCGTTCCGTCATCGTCCTGCCTCCGATCCGTGGCCGGCCCCGGCTCCGCAGCCGGCTCCGGACCGCGCGGCCCGCCGTCGGGCGCCGGGCCGGAGCCGCTCGCGCGGACGACGTCGAGCGCTTTCCGCGACCGGCGTTCGACCAGGATGGGCAGGTACGCCCGGATCCTGGCCCGCTCGAAGTGGCCGTACGCACGGCGGACCGCGACCTCGACGGCGGCCGCGTCGACCGAGGGGTAGGCGGCGGCGAGCCGGGCCACGAGGCCGTCCAGGGTGAACTCCTCGTCCGAGGAACCGGGCGCCGCGTCCGCGACCGCGTCCGGCGCGCAGGGACCGCCCGGACCGTCGCCGGAACCGTCCTCGCCGACGTACGGAGCCCGCTCCTCCACCGTCATGGCCACACCGTTGCCACGTCCCACGACCTCCCGACCGTAGAACCGCCCCACCCGCCGTCGCCGCGAGAGGGCCCGTCCCGCCCATTGTCGGCGCGGCCGGACAAGATCGCCCTCCGGCCGGGCCGAACCCGGTGTGTCCCGCCGAGGCCCGGAGGCACGCCGAAGGAACGGGGGCCTGGGGTGGTGGCCCGCACACGGGGGAACGGGGGCCGCCCGCGGTGGCCCGGTGGCTGGGCGGGCTCGTCGGGCTGTGCCGGTGAGCGTCGCTTGAGGAGCGGGCCGGGCGCGGCGTTAGCATCGGCACTCCGCCGACAACTGGAGTTCACCGCCATGCCTTTGCCGCGCATCGGAGTCGTCATCGTCACCATGGGCAACCGCCCGCGGGAGCTGGAGGCGCTGCTCGCTTCGGTGGAGAAGCAGGACGTCCCCGCGACCCGGGTGGTCCTGGTGGGCAACGCGACGCCCCTGACCGACGTCATGACGGACGCGACCAAGATCCCGCTGGAGGAGAACCTCGGCTGCCCCGGCGGCCGCAACGTCGGCCTGGAGTTCCTGCGCGACTCGGGCGAGGTCGACGTCGTCGTCGAGCTGGACGACGACGGCCTGCTCATCGCCGACGACGTGTTCCGCACGGTCCAGCGGCTCTTCGCGGAGGACCCGGAGCTGGGGATCGTCGGCTTCCGGGTCGCCGACGAGCACGGGCACACCGAGCGGCGGTGGATCCCCCGGCTGCGGGCGGACGACCCGATGCGCGGCGGCGAGGTGACCGCCTTCCTGGGCGGCGGCCACGCCTTCTCGATGCCGATGCTCCGTCAGACCGGGCTGTGGCCGGGCGAGTTCTTCTTCACGCACGAGGAGTCCGACCTGGCCTGGCGCGCCCTGGACGCGGGCTGGAAGATCGTCTACGAGCCGGAGCTCGTCCTGCAGCACCCCCGGACCTCCCCGGCCCGGCACGCGGTCTACTACCGCAACACCGCCCGGAACCGCGTGTGGCTGGCCCGCCGCCGGCTCCCGGTCCCGCTGATCCCGGTCTACCTCGGCGTGTGGATCCTCATCACCCTGCTGCGCACCCGGGAGGCGGCGGGCCTCAAGGCCTGGTGGGGCGGCTTCTTCGAGGGGGTGCGAACCCCCTGCGGCCCGCGGAAGGCGATGCGGTGGAGCACGGTCCGGCGCATGACGCGACTGGGCCGCCCGCCGATCCTCTGACCGGCCGGTCCTCCGACCGCCGGGCGCACGGGGCGGGCCGGCGGTCGAGCGGGATACGGCCTGTTTGCGCTGGGACTGCAACTGGCCGTCATTCTCTTGCACTCCTTGCGCTAGTCTTGCGTGTATGACGCGACGACTTGCTCAGGTGGCGAAAAAGGTGGGGGTCAGCGAGGCGACGGTCAGCCGTGTCCTCAACGGCAAGCCGGGAGTCTCCGAGGCCACCCGGCAGTCCGTGCTCACCGCCCTGGACGTGCTCGGCTACGAGCGCCCCACCCAGCTCAGGGGAGAGCGCGCCCGGCTCGTCGGACTCGTCCTGCCCGAGCTGCAGAACCCCATCTTCCCGGCCTTCGCCGAGGTCATCGGCGGCGCCCTCGCCCAGCAGGGACTCACCCCGGTCCTCTGCACCCAGACCAAGGGCGGCGTCTCCGAGGCCGACTACGTGGACCTGCTCCTCCAGCAGCAGGTCTCCGGAGTGGTCTTCGCGGGAGGGCTGTTCGCCCAGGCCGACGCCCCGCACGACCACTACCACCAGCTCGCCGAGCGCAACATCCCGGTCGTCCTCATCAACGCCTCCATCGAGGGGCTCGACTTCCCCTGCGTCGCCTGCGACGACGCCGTCGCCGTCGAACAGGCCTGGCGCCACCTGGCCTCGCTCGGCCACGAGAAGATCGGGCTGCTCCTGGGCCCCGCCGACCACGTGCCCTCCCGGCGCAAGCTCCAGGCCGCGCGCGCCGCGGCCGAGGCGGCCGGCACCCCGCTGCCCGAGGAGCGAATCGTGCGCTCGATCTTCTCACTCGAAGGCGGGCAGGCCGCCGCCAACGGCCTGCTGGAGCAGGGTGTCACCGGCATCGTCTGCGCCAGCGACCCCCTCGCCCTGGGCGCCATCCGGGCCGCCCGCCGGCGCGGGCTCGTCGTCCCCGGCGACGTCTCGGTCGTCGGTTTCGACGACTCCGCCTTCATGAACTGCACCGAGCCGCCGCTGTCCACCGTGCGCCAGCCCATCGAGGCGATGGGCCGGGCCGCCGTCGAGCTGCTCTGCTCCCAGATCCAGGGCGTGCACTCGCACCCGGGCGAGCTGCTCTTCGAGCCCGAGCTCGTCGTGCGCGGCTCCACCGCCCCGCCGCCCGCCCGCTAGCGGAGCGCCGTACCGCTTCCTCCTCAAAGGCACCGTTTCCTGCCGTCGCCCGACGGTTCCGGATGCGGTGCCTTTGTCATTTCCCTGTCCGTTCCGTTGACACCGTCGTCATCCGGTAGAAACCTGTGCCACCAGAATCCGCAAAACTTTGACTAGATTACTCAAAAGATTGCGAGTCACTGTGTACGGACGACGACTGGCGATGGGGCTGCTGATCAGCGCCCTGATCGCCCTCGGGCTGTTGCCCGTTCCGGCCCACGCCGCCGCGGCGGCGGACACCGACCTCGCGCTCGGCAGGGCCGTCACCGCCTCCGGCGCCCTCGGCGGCTACCCGGCGGGCAACCTCACCGACGGCACCCAGGCCAGCTACTGGGAGGGACCCGCCGGCGCCTTCCCGCAATGGGCCCAGGTCGACCTCGGCGCGGCGGTCCGCGTCGACCGCGTCGTCCTCAAACTGCCCACCGGCTGGGAGGCCCGGGACCAGAACCTCGCCGTCCTCGGCTCCACCGACGGCAGCGCCTTCACCACCCTGGCCGGAGCCCAGGCCCGCCGCTTCGACCCGGCCGCCGCGAACGCCGTCTCCCTCACCCTGAGCGGCAGCCAGGTCCGGTACCTGCGCGTCCAGATCACCGCCAACACCGGCTGGAACGCGGCCCAGCTCTCCGCCCTGGAGGTCTACGGCGAGCCGGGCGGCACCGTGCCGCCCGTCGGCGGCACCGACCTGGCCCGGGGCAAGCCGGTCGAGGCCACCTCGGTCACCCAGAACTACCAGGCCGCCAACGCCGTCGACGGCTCCACCGCCACCTACTGGGAGTCGGCCGGCTTCCCCGCGAGCCTCACCGTGAAGCTGGGCGCGGACGCCGAGCTCGCCGGCGTCGTGGTCAAGCTCAACCCCGACCCGGCCTGGGGCCCGCGCACCCAGTCCTTCGAGATCCTGGGCCGCGCCGCCGGCGCCACCTCCTTCACCACCCTCAAGGCGCGCGCCGACTACGCCTTCAGCCCCTCGTCCGGACAGAACACCGTCACCGTCCCCGTCACCGGCCGCTTCGCCGACGTCCGGCTCACCTTCCAGTCCAACACCGGCGCCCCCGGCGCCCAGGTCGCCGAGCTCCAGGTCCTCGGCACCGCCGCCCCCGCCCCCGACCTCGTCGTCACCGAGCTCGGCTGGACCCCGGCCGCCCCCACCGAGTCCGACCCGGTCACCGTCCAGGCGACCGTCCGCAACGCCGGCACCGCCGCCGCCCCCGCCTCCTCGCTCGCCGTCAGCGTCGAGGGCGCCGTCGCGGGCACCGCCCAGGTCGCCTCCCTCCCGGCCGGGTCCTCCGCCACCGTCGCCGTCCCCGTCGGCCGCCGGTCCGTCGGCTCGTACACCGTCTCCGCCGCCGCCGACCCGGCCAACGCGGTCGCGGAGCTCGACGACACCAACAACAGCCGCACCGCCGCCTCGAAGCTGACCGTCGGTCAGAGCCCCGGCCCCGACCTCATGGTCACCGGCATCACCGCCAACCCCTCGGCCCCGGCCGTCGGCGCGCCCGTCTCCTTCACCGTCTCCGTCCTCAACCGGGGAACCACCGCCGTCCCGGCCGGCACGGTCACCCGGCTCACCGCCGGCACCACCACCCTGAACGGCTCCACCGGCGCCGTCGCCGCCGGCCAGACCGCGACCGTCGCGATCTCCGGCACCTGGACCGCGACCACCGGCGGGGTCACCCTGACCGCCACCGCCGACGCCACCGGCACCCTCACCGAGACCGACGAGACCAACAACGTCTTCAGCAAGTCCCTCGTCGTCGGCCGGGGTGCCGCCGTCCCGTACACCGAGTACGAGGCGGAGGACGCCCGCTACCAGGGCACCCTGCTCACCGCCGACCGGCTGCGCACCTTCGGGCACACCAACTTCGCCACCGAGTCCTCGGGCCGCCGGTCCGTCCGGCTCGACGCGAACGGGCAGTACGTCGAGTTCACCTCGGTCAACCAGGCCAACGCCCTCACCGTCCGCAACTCCGTCCCCGACGCCGCCGCCGGCGGGGGAGCGGAGGCCACCCTCAGCCTCTACGCGAACGACGTCTTCGTGCAGAAGCTGACCCTCTCCTCCAAGCACAGCTGGCTGTACGGCACCACCGACGACCCGGAGGGCCTGACCAACCGGCCCGGCGGCGACGCCCGCCGGCTCTTCGACGAGTCGCACGCCCTGCTCGCCCGGTCCTACCCGCCGGGCACCCGCTTCCGGCTCCAGCGGGACGGCGACGACCGGGCGGCGTTCTACGTGGTCGACCTGATCGACCTGGAGCAGGTGGCCCCGCCCACGCCGCAGCCGTCCGGCTGCGTCTCGATCACCGAGTACGGCGCCGTGCCCAACGACGGCATCGACGACACCGACGCCCTCCAGCGGGCCGTCACCGCCGACCAGAAGGGCGAGATCGGCTGCGTCTGGATCCCGGCCGGGCAGTGGCGGCAGGAGCAGAAGATCCTGACCGACGACCCGCTGAACCGGGGCCAGTACAACCAGGTCGGCATCCGTGACGTCACCATCCGGGGCGCCGGCATGTGGCACTCGCAGCTCTACACGCTGACCCCGCCGCAGAACGCGGGCGGCATCAACCACCCGCACGAGGGCAACTTCGGCTTCGACATCGACGACAACACCCAGATCTCCGACATCGCCATCTTCGGCTCCGGCACCATCCGGGGCGGCGACGGCAACGCCGAGGGCGGCGTCGGGCTCAACGGACGCTTCGGCAGGAACACGAAGATCAGCAACGTCTGGATCGAGCACGCCAACGTCGGCGTCTGGGTCGGCCGCGACTACTCCAACATCCCCGAGCTCTGGGGGCCGGGCGACGGCCTGGAGTTCAGCGGCATGCGGATCCGCGACACCTACGCCGACGGCATCAACTTCGCCAACGGCACCCGCAACTCCACCGTCTACGACTCCTCCTTCCGCAACACCGGGGACGACGCCCTGGCCGTCTGGGCCAGCAAGTACGTCAAGGACACCTCGGTCGACGTCGGCCACGACAACCACTTCCGCAACAACACCGTGCAGCTGCCCTGGCGGGCCAACGGCATCGCCGTCTACGGCGGCTACGGCAACACCATCGAGAACAACGTGGTCGCCGACACCATGAACTACCCGGGGATCATGCTGGCCACCGACCACGACCCGCTGCCCTTCACCGGGCAGACGCTCATCGCCGGCAACGCCCTGTACCGCACGGGCGGCGCCTTCTGGAACGAGGACCAGGAGTTCGGCGCCATCACCCTCTTCGCCCAGGGCCAGGACATCCCGGGCGTCACCATCCGGGACACCGAGATCCTCGACTCGACCTACGACGGCATCCAGTTCAAGACGGGCGGCGGGTCCATGCCGAACGTCAGGATCAGCAACGTCCGCGTCGACGGCACGGTCAACGGTTCCGGGATCCTCGCGATGAGCGGGGCCCGCGGCAGCGCCACCCTGTCCGGGGTGACCTTCGCGAACACCGCCGAAGGGGACGTCCTGGTCGAACCCGGCTCGCAGTTCGTCGTGAACCGCGGCTGACCCGGGACCCGGGAACGGCGGTCCGCCCCCGGCGGACCGCCGCTCCGGCATGCCCGCTCACCCGCCCCCGGGCCTTCTCGATTCGCCTTGCCCAAGTGGTGGACGACCCTCGGTTCCTCTGGAACTCTCTGAGCGTCCCGCGCAAAGAATTGACATTCGAGCGCGATTTCTGGACTCCCTCAGGACTGAGAACCGAGGAGCGATGAGGATCCGCAACTGGAGATCACGGGGCCTGAGCGCCGCGATCGCGACGAGCCTGCTGGCACTGGGCGGCCCCCTGACCGCCGCCCACGCGGCAGGCGGCCCCAACCTCGCCCTGGGCGACGCCGCAGCGGCGAGCAGCGCGCACGCCGAGTACGGCGCCGCGAACATCACCGACGGCAACCAGGGCACCTACTGGCAGAGCTCCGGCTCCGCCCTCCCGCAGTGGGTGCAGGCCGACCTCGGCACCGCCACCCGCGTCGACGAGGTGGTGCTGAGGCTCCCGGCCGGCTGGGAGAGCCGCAACCAGACGCTCTCCGTGCAGGGCAGCGCCGACGGCACCGCCTTCACCACCCTGAAGTCCTCGGCGACCTACGCCTTCACCCCCGGCGCCGGGAACACCGTCACCATCGCCTTCCCGGCCGCCCAGGCCCGCTTCGTACGGGTCGACATCACCGCCAACACGGGCTGGGCCGCCGCCCAGCTCTCCGAACTGGAGGTGCACGGCGCCGACGGCACCTCCCCGAACCTCGCGGCCGGAAAGACCCTCACCGCGAGCAGCAGCACCCAGACCTACGCGGCGGCCAACGCCAACGACGGCAACCGCGCCACCTACTGGGAGAGCACCGGCGGCGCCTTCCCCCAGTGGCTCCAGGCCGATCTCGGCGCGGGCCTGCGCGTCGACCGGGTGGTGCTGCGCCTGCCGGACACCTGGGAGGGCCGCAGCCAGACCCTGAAGATCCAGGGCAGCACCGACGGCAGCTCCTTCACCGACCTGACCGCCGCCCAGGCCTACGCCTTCGACGCGACGAACGGACGCAGCGCGACGCTCGCCTTCGGCGCCACCACCACCCGGTACGTCCGCGTCCTCGTCACCGCCAACACGGTCCAGAACGCGGCCCAGTTCTCCGAGCTGGAGGTCTACGGGCCGACCACCGGCGACACCCAGGCGCCGACCGCCCCGGCCGGCCTGGCCCTCACCGAGCCCGCCTCCGGCCAGATCCGCCTCACCTGGACCGCGGCCACCGACAACACCGCCGTCACGGGCTACGACGTCTACGCCAACGGGACCCTGCTCACCAGCCTCGCAGGGAACGTCACCACCTACACCGACACCCGCCCCGCGAACCAGACCGTGTCCTACACGGTCCGGGCCCGGGACGCGGCCGGCAACCAGTCCGGCGACTCCAACACCGTCACCCGCATCGGCGACGCCGGCGACACCCAGGCGCCGACCGCCCCGGCCAACCTCGCCTACACCGAGCCCGCCTCCGGCCAGATCCGCCTCACCTGGACCGCCTCCACCGACAACACCGCCGTCACCGGCTACGACGTCTACGCCAACGGAACCCTGCGGGGCTCCGTCGCCGGGAACGTCACCACCTACACCGACACCCAGCCCGCCTCCGCCACCGTGACCTACTCCGTGCGGGCCAAGGACGCGGCGGGCAACCAGTCCGGCGCGAGCAACGGCGTCACCCGCAACGGCAGCGGCGGCACCGGCTCCAACCTGGCCGTCGGCAAGGCGATCGCCGCCTCCTCCACGGTGCACACCTTCGTCGCCGCCAACGCCAACGACAACAGCACGGCCACCTACTGGGAGGGCGCGGGCGGCAGCTACCCGAACACCCTCACCGTCAAGCTGGGCGCCGACGCCGACCTCGACCGGCTCGTCCTGCGGCTCAACCCCGACACCGCCTGGGGCGCCCGATCCCAGACGATCGAGGTGCTCGGCCGCGCCCAGGACGCCACCGGCTTCAGCGGGCTCGTCGCCGCGAAGAGCTACGCCTTCGACCCCGGGAGCGGCAACCAGGTGACGATCCCGCTCACCGCCCGGGTCGCCGACGTCCAGCTCCGGATCACCGCCAACACCGGCGCCCCGGCCGGGCAGATCGCCGAGTTCCAGGTGATCGGCGTCCCGGCGCCCAACCCGGACCTGCGGGTCACCGGGCTGACCGTCTCGCCCGCCGCGCCCGTCGAGTCGGACCCGGTCACGGTGAGCGCGACCGTCCGCAACGACGGCACCGCCGCCGCCCCGGCCAGCAGCCTCGCGGTGCGCCTCGGCGGCATCAAGGTCGCCACGGCCGCCGTCGGCGCGCTCGCCGCGGGCGCCCAGACCACCGTCACCGCGTCGATCGGCGCCCGGGACGCCGGCTCGTACGAGCTGAGCGCGGTCGCGGACGAGGCGGACGCGGTCATCGAGCAGAACGAGACGAACAACGCCTACACCAGCCCGACCGCGCTCGTCGTGCGGCCGGTCGACAGCTCGGACCCGGTCGCCGCCTCGGTGACCACCTCGCCCTCCAGCCCCTCGGCCGGCGACTCCGTCACCTTCAAGGTCGCCGTCCGCAACCAGGGCACGGTCGCCACCGCCGGCGGCACCCACGGCGTCACGCTCACCCTGCTCGACGAGCGGGGCGGCACGGTGAAGACCCTCACCGGCTCCTACGGCGGCACGCTGGCCGCCGGGGCGCGGACCGAGGTGAGCCTCGGGCCCTGGACCGCCGCCGACGGCTCGTACACCGTCCGCACCGTCCTCGCCGACGACGCGAACGAGCTGCCGGTGAAGCGGCAGAACAACACCGCCGTCCAGCCCCTCTTCGTCGGGCGCGGCGCGAACATGCCGTACGACATGTACGAGGCGGAGGACGCCGCCGCGGGCGGCGGCGCGACCGTCGTCGGGCCCAACCGCACGGTCGGCGACATCGCGGGCGAGGCCTCCGGGCGCAAGGCCGTGAACCTGGACGCGACCGGGGAGTACGTCGAGTTCACCACCCGGGCGGCCACCAACACCCTGGTGACCCGGTTCTCCATCCCGGACGCCCCGGGCGGCGGCGGGATCGACGCGACGCTCGACGTCTACGTCGACGGCGTCTTCAAGAAGGCCCTGCCGCTCACCTCGAAGTACGCGTGGCTGTACGGCTCCGAGACCGCACCCGGCAACTCCCCGGGAGCGGGCGGTCCGCGGCACATCTACGACGAGGCGCAGCTGATGCTCGGCGAGACCGTGCCGGCCGGCAGCCGGATCCGGCTCCAGAAGGACGCCGCGAACACCTCCACGTACGCGATCGACTTCGTGAACCTGGAGCAGGTGGCCCCGGTGGCGAACCCCGACCCGGCCGCGTACGCGGTCCCGGCGGGCTTCACCCACCAGGACGTGCAGAACGCGCTGGACCGGGTCCGGATGGACACCACGGGCGCCCTGGTGGGCGTCTACCTGCCGCCGGGCGACTACCAGACGGCGAGCAAGTTCCAGGTGTACGGCAAGGCCGTGAAGGTGGTCGGCGCCGGGCCCTGGTACACCCGGTTCCGCGCCCCCTCCACGCAGGACAACACGGACGTCGGCTTCCGGGCCGAGGGCACCGCGAAGGGCTCGCTCTTCAAGGGCTTCGCCTACTTCGGCAACTACACCTCGCGGATCGACGGCCCGGGCAAGGTCTTCGACTTCTCGAACGTGTCGGACATCGTCATCGACGACGTCTGGAACGAGCACTTCGTCTGCCTCTACTGGGGTGCCAACACCGACCGGATCACGATCAGGAACTCCCGGATCCGGAACCTGTTCGCCGACGGCGTCAACATGACCAACGGGTCCACGGACAACCTGGTCACCAACAACGACGCACGGGCGACCGGCGACGACAGCTTCGCGCTGTTCTCGGCGATCGACGCGGGCGGCGCGGACATGAAGAACAACGTCTACGAGAACCTGACCAGCACGCTCACCTGGCGGGCCGCGGGCGTGGCCGTCTACGGCGGCTACGACAACACCTTCCGCAACATCCTCATCGCCGACACCCTGGTCTACTCCGGCATCACCATCTCCTCGCTGGACTTCGGCTATCCGATGAACGGATTCGGAACCGGACCGACGACCTTCGAGAACATCTCGATCGTGCGGGCCGGCGGGCACTTCTGGGGCGCGCAGACCTTCCCGGGCATCTGGGTGTTCTCCGCCTCGAAGGTCTTCCAGGGGATCAGGGTCAACCACGTGGACATCGTCGACCCCACCTACAGCGGGGTGATGTTCCAGACGAACTACGTGGGCGGCCAGCCGCAGTTCCCCATCAAGGACACCGTCTTCAGCGACGTCTCCGTCACGGGGGCGCGCAAGAGCGGTGACGCCTTCGACGCGAAGTCCGGCTTCGGTCTGTGGGCCAACGAGCTGCCCGAGTCGGGCCAGGGCCCGGCGGTGGGCGAGGTGACCTTCAACGGGCTGCGGACGAGCGGGAACGCCGTGGACGTCCGCAACACCACCTCCACCTTCAAGATCAACATTAACCCGTAGTTGCATCACTCTGTCGCGCATTTACGAAATCAGCGCGATATCTTGCGTTCACTTGTCGCGGGTGGTTGAGTGTGGCCCACCCCACTCACCCACCCGCGCATCGCCCGAAGGGGACCACCCATGAGAAGTGCCCGGCTCCGCCGTGCCCGCAGAACCGCCGCCGTCGGCCTCGTCTCCGCCCTCACCCTGACCGCTCTCGCCGCCTGCGGCACGAGCAGCAGCAGCGACGACGGCAACGGCGGAGCCGGGGCCGGGGGATCCTCCGACCCCTCGAAGCCGCTCGACCCCAAGACCAAGGTCACGCTCACCATCGACTGCATGCCGCCCGCCGCCAAGGCCGCCGAGCTCAAGGAATGGCAGGCGGACGTCGCCGAGTTCAACAAGACGTACCCGAACGTCACCATCGAGGGCCGCTCCACCCCCGGCCAGTGCCTCGAACCCCCGCGCTTCACCGCGATGCTCAAGGCCAAGTCGCAGCCGGACGTCTTCTACACCTACTTCACCGACCTGCCGCAGGTCCTCTCCGAGGACGGCGCCGCCGACATCACCGCCTACGTCAACGACAAGACCGTCCCGGCGCTGGCGGACATCGACACCAACGTCCTCGGCTCCCTCAAGCACGACGGCAAGCTCTACGGCCTGCCCACGAGCAACTACACGATGGGCCTGCTCGTCAACCGCAAGCTCTTCAAGGACGCCGGCCTCGACCCCGACAACCCGCCCCGCACCTGGGAGGAGGTCCGGGCCGCCGCCAAGAAGATCGCGGGCCTCGGCAACGGCGTCGCGGGCTTCGGCGAGTACAGCGCCGGCAACACCGGCGGCTGGCACTTCACCGCCCAGATGTACAGCCTCGGCGGCGACGTCGTCGACGCGAGCGGCACCAAGGCCGCCTTCAACGACGAGATCGGCAAGCAGGTCGCCAGGAACCTCCACGCCATGCGCTGGGAGGACGACAGCATGGGCAAGACCCAGCTGCTCAAGTGGGGCGACCTCCAGAAGCAGATCGCCACCGACAAGCTCGGCATGTTCCTCGCCGCCCCCGACGACATCGCGTACATGGTCCAGCAGCTCGGCGCGAAGTACGAGAACTTCGGCATGGGCCCCATACCCGGCGGCAAGAACACCCTCGCCGGCGGCAACAACTACATGATCAAGAAGGGCATCTCCGGCGACAAGATCAAGGCCGCCGTCGCCTGGCTGAACTTCAAGAACCTCACCGTCGGCAAGGGCCAGTTCGACTGGGCCCGAGCCAAGACCGACGGCCTCCCGGTCGGCGTCCCGCAGCCCAACTTCTGGCTGAACGACTCCAAGACCAAGGACGACGCCCAACGCGTCCAGCACGCGACCATGCCCGTCGCCAACTTCAAGACCTTCATGGACAACCCGGTCGCCGGCAAGGCCGAGCCGCCGAAGGCCCAGGAGGTCTACAAGGTCCTGGACAACGTGATGTCCGCGCTCCTCACCAACAAGGACGCCGACGTCGACAAGCTCCTCGCCACCGCCGAGACGCAGGTCAACCAGGTCCTGGCCCACCAGTGACCCGCCCGGGCGGCGGCGGACCGGCCCGGTCCGCCCCGCCCGTCCGCACCCTCAGCAGCGGCACCCAGCACCAAGGAGCGACGATGCCGGCCCTCAGCACGATCCCGAGCGAGGCGGGAACCCGCCGCCCCGCCCCGACCGGCGCGGCGGACCCCCGCCCGGCCACCGGACGGTTCGCCACGTCCCTGCGGCGCAACCTGACCGCCCACGGCTTCCTCATCGGCGCCGTCCTCTGCTTCGCGGTCTTCTCCTGGTACCCGATGATCCGCGAGGTCCTGCTCGCCTTCCAGAGGACCGAGAGCGGCCGCACCACCTGGGTCGGCCTCGACAACTTCCGCACCGTCGCCGACGATCCCGCCTTCTGGCAGGCCTGGGGCAACACCGTCCTCTACACCGCCCTCGCCCTCGTCCTGGGCTTCGCCGTCCCCTTCGTCGCCGCCCTCGTCATCAACGAGTTCCGCCACGCCCAGGCCTACCTCCGGCTCCTCGTCTACCTGCCGGTCATGCTGCCCCCCGGTCGCCGCGGTACTCCTCTTCAAGTACCTGTACGACCCCGGATACGGCCTCCTCAACGAGCTCTTCGGCTTCCTCGGCCTGCCCGAGCAGCAGTGGCTCCAGGACCCGGACCTCTCCCTGCTCGCCGTCGTCGTCGCCTCCACCTGGATGAACATGGGCGGCGCGACCCTCATCTACCTCGCCGCGCTCCAGACCATCCCCGGCGAGCTGTACGAGGCCGCCGAACTCGACGGCGCCGGCCTGCTCCGCAAGATCTGGCACGTCACCGTCCCGCAGACCCGGCTCGTCCTCTCGCTGATGCTGCTCATGCAGGTCATCGCCACCATGCAGGTCTTCGTCGAGCCGTTCCTGCTCACCGGCGGCGCCGGACCCGAAGGGTCCACCACCACCGTCGTCTACCTCATCTACCAGTACGCCTTCAGCTTCAACAACTACGGCGCCGCGGCCGCCCTCGGCCTGATGCTGCTCGTGCTCCTCGCCGGATTCTCGGCGGCGTACGTGAAGCTCAGCCGCGCCGAGGACGAGTAGCACCGGGGAGACACAGATGTCCACACGCACGCTCATCGCACCCGGGCGGCTCGCCCGGCCCGGCGGCAAGGCCGCCTACCGGATCGTCCTCGGCCTGGTCCTCCTCCTGTTCACCCTGGTCTTCCTCGGCCCCCTCTACTGGCTGGCCTCCAGCGGCCTCAAGGACGCCCAGGAGGTCATCCAGACCCCGCCCACCCTGGTCCCGGCAGCTTCACACCGGGGAACTACACCCGGGCCTGGGAGGTCATGGACCTCGCCACCCTCCTCCTCAACACCCTCTACTACGCCTTCGGCGCCCTCGCCTTCCAGCTCGTCCTGGACGTCGCCGCCGCCTACTCGCTCTCCAAGCTGCGCCCCGTGCTCGGCAAGGCCGTCCTCGGCATGATGCTCGCCACCCTGATGATCCCGGCGACCGTCCTCGTCGTCCCCCAGTACCTCACCGTGCTCGACGTGCCGATCGTCGAGCGCAACCTGCTCAACAGCCCCTGGGCGATCTGGCTCCCGTCCGTCACCAACGCGTTCAACATCTTCCTGCTCAAGCGCTTCTTCGACTCCATCCCCGGGGAACTCCTGCACGCCGCCTCCATCGACGGCGCCGGCCCCCTGCGGACCCTCTGGTCGATCGTCCTGCCGATCTCCCCGGCCCATCCTCGGCGTCGTGTCGATCTTCGCGGTCGTCGGCGTCTGGAAGGACTTCCTCTGGCCGATGCTGACGCTCCCCGACCCCACCAAGCAGACCCTCAACGTGGGCATCTACTCCCTCTCCAACGGGGTCCCGGTCAACATCCTCATCGCCGCCCTGACCATCGCGTCCCTGCCGACGCTCGTCGTCTTCCTGCTCTTCCAGCGGAACATCATGAGCGGCCTCACCGCCGGCGGCCTCAAGGGCTGACCCGCCCCCCGCCCACGGCCCTCCGCACCTCCACCGCACACACCCCTGCCCGAAAGGACCGTCACGTGGCAGCCCCCAACCCGTCCCGCACCGCCGACTGGTGGCGCGACGCCGTCATCTACCAGGTCTACCCGCGCAGCTTCGCCGACGGCGACGGCGACGGCACCGGAGACCTCGCGGGCGTCCGGGCGAGACTGCCCCACCTCGCCGAACTCGGCGTCGACGCCGTCTGGTTCACCCCCTGGTACGCCTCCCCGATGGTCGACGGCGGCTACGACGTCGCCGACTACCGCGCCATCGACCCCGCCTTCGGCACCCTCGACGAGGCGGAGAAGCTCATCGCCGAAGCCGCCGCCCTCGGCCTGCGCGTCATCGTCGACATCGTCCCCAACCACGTCTCCGACCGGCACGCCTGGTTCACCGCCGCCCTCGCCGCCGGCCCCGGCAGCCCCGAACGCGCCCGCTTCCACTTCCGCCCCGGCCGCGGCGAGCACGGCGAACTCCCGCCCAACGACTGGCCCTCCCAGTTCTCCGGCGACACCTGGACCCGGGTCCCCGACGGCGAGTGGTACCTCCACCTCTTCACCCCCGAACAGCCCGACCTCAACTGGGCCCACCCCGACGTCCGCCGCGAACACGAGGACGTCCTGCGCTTCTGGTTCGAACGCGGCGTCGCCGGCGTCCGCATCGACTCCGCCGCCCTGCTCACCAAGGACCCCGAACTCCGCGACTTCGTCGAGGGCGTCGACCCCCACCCGTACATCGACCAGGACGAGATCCACGAGGTCTACCGCTCCTGGCGGGCCATCGCCGACGCCTACGGCGGCGTCTTCGTCGGCGAGGTCTGGCTGCCCGACGCCGAACGCTTCGCCCGCTACCTCCGCCCCGACGAGCTCCACACCGCCTTCAACTTCAACTTCCTCGCCTGCCCCTGGGAACCCGGACGGCTCCGCTCCACCATCGACGACACCCTCGCCGAACACGCCCCCGTCCACGCCCCCGCCACCTGGGTGCTTTGCAACCACGACGTCACCCGCACCGCCACCCGCTACGGGCGCGCCGACACCGGCTTCGACTTCGCCGCCAAGCGCTTCGGCACCCCCACCGACCTGGAGCTCGGCACCCGGCGCGCCCGCGCCGCCGCCCTCCTCACCCTCGCCCTGCCCGGCTCCGTCTACCTCTACCAGGGCGAGGAACTGGGCCTCCCCGAGGCCGACATCCCCCGGGACCGCATCCAGGACCCCATGCACTTCCGCTCCGGCGGCACCGACCCCGGCCGCGACGGCTGCCGGGTACCCCTCCCGTGGGAGGCCGCCGCCCCCTCGTACGGCTTCGGCACCGGCACGGACCCCTGGCTGCCGCAGCCCGAGGACTGGGCCCGCTACGCCGTCGACCGGCAGAGCGAGGACCCCGGCTCCATGCTCACCCTCTACCGCACCGCCCTCGCCCTGCGCCGTACCGTGCCCGGCTTCGGCGACGGGCCGCTCGCCTGGCTCCCCGCCGAGGACGGCGTCCTCGCCTTCGCCCGCACCCACGGCCTCGTCTGCGTCGTCAACCTCTCCGGCGCCCCCGTCGCCCTCCCCGGCCACGAGGAACTCCTCCTCGCCAGCGGCCCCCTCGGCCCCGGGGACACCCTCCCGCCGGACACCGCCGTCTGGCTGCGCGCCTGAGCCGCTCCCGCCACCCCGAGAGAAACGAGAGCCCCGCATGGCCCACCCGTACGGGAGGGCGACGGCGGTCGCCGCCGCCCTCCTCGCCCTCGGCACCGTCCTCACCAGCGCCCCCGCCGCGGCGGCGGACCCCGACCCGGCCCGGCCCGTCGTCACCCGGGCCGGACTCGACCCCGCCCTGGTCGCCGGGAGAGGCGCCGACGTCGCCTTCGACGAGCAGGAGGCGGAGAACGCCCGCACCGACGGCACCGTCATCGGACCGGACCGCACCCCGTACACCCTCCCCTCGGAGGCCTCCGGCCGGAAGGCGGTCCGGCTCGCCCCCGGGCAGTACGTCGAGTTCACCCTGCCCCGCGCCGCCAACGCCCTGACCGTCCGCTACAGCATCCCGGACGCGGCCGGCGGCGGCGGGATCACCGCACCCCTGGACGTCACCGTCGGCGGACACCACCGCCGCACCATGACGCTGACCTCCCAGTACTCCTGGCTCTACAACCAGTACCCCTTCACCAACGACCCCGGGGCCGGCCTGCTCCACCCGGACTGGTGGCTCGCCGAATGCTCCTGCGTCCCGGCCGCCACCACCCCCGCGCCCGAGCTCACCAAGCCGTTCCGCCCCACCCACTTCTACGACGAGCAGCGCCTCCTCCTCGGCACCACCCACCGGGCCGGGGAGCGCGTCCGCCTGACGGTCCCGGCCGGCAGTCCCGCCGCCTGGACCGTGATCGACCTCCTCGACACCGAACGGGTCGCCGCCCCGCACGTGGAGCGCGGCGGGGTCGACGTCCGCGCGTTCGGCGCCGACCCCACCGGCCGCCGGGACGCGGCCCCCGCCATCGAGCGAGCCATCGCCTTCGCCCGCCGCGCGCACCGGCCCGTCTACCTGCCGCCGGGCACCTTCCGGGTCGACCGGCACCTCGTCGTCGACGACATCACGATCGTCGGCGCGGGCAACTGGCACACCGTCCTCAAGGGCCGCCGGACCGCCCTCCCCGAGCCCGCCCCCGACGGCTCCCGCCACACCGGCGTCGGCCTCTACGGCAGGAGCGCCGCCGAGGGCGGCAGCCGGAACGTGCACCTCTCCGGCTTCACCGTCGAGGGAGACGTCCGCGAACGGATCGACACCGACCAGGTCAACGCGATCGGCGGCGCCCTGAACGACTCCACGATCCACGGCCTCCGCCTGCACCACACCAAGGTCGGCATCTGGCTCGACGGCCCCCTGCGGAACGTACGGATCACGGACAACCTGATCACCGACCAGATCGCCGACGCCGTCAACCTCCACACCGGCGTCACCGATTCGCTCGTCCGCGGCAACTTCGTCCGCAACACCGGAGACGACGGCATCGCCCTCTGGTCGGAGAAGACCGCCGACGCCCGCAACACCCTCGCCCGCAACACCGTCCAGTCACCCACCCTCGCCAACGGCATCGCCGTCTACGGGGGAGCGGACACCACGGTCACCGGCAACCTCGTCGCCGACCCCGTGCGCGAGGGCAGCGGCCTGCACGCCGGCGCCCGCTTCGGCGCCGAACCCTTCACCGGCGCCCTCCACTTCACCGACAACACCACCGTCCGCGCCGGCACCCTCGACCTCAACTGGCGGATCGGCCTCGGCGCCCTCTGGTTCTACGCCCTGGACGGCTCCGTCGACGCGGACGTCCGGGTCACCGGCGACCACTACCTCGACTCCACCCACAACGCGATCATGCTCGTCAGCGAGTACGGGGTACGGGACCGCTACGGCATCCCGGCCGTCCACTTCAAGGACATCCGCGTCGACGGCACCGGCAACTCCGTGCTCAGCGCCCGCACCAAGGGCTCCGCCACCTTCGAGAACGTCGACGCCCGCAACGTCGGCGCCGTGGGCGTGAACAACTGCGGCTCCTTCGGCTTCCCCGCCACCGGCTCGGAGTTCTCCCTCACCGACCTCGGTGGCAACGACGGCGGCTGGCTGGCCCCCTGGCTGCTCCCCAACACCGTCACCTGCGACGACCGCCCGCCGGTCGTCACACCCCCCGGCCCCCGCGCCCTGGTCCTGACACCGGGGCGCGGGACCCGACCGAGGCGGTGGAGGACCTGGGCCTGGCAGCGGGATCCTCGGACAAGGCCCTGGTGAAGTCGGCCGAGATCTCGCTCGCCTCCGCCTGATCCACCCGGGCCGCACGACGGGAAGGCCGCGCCCCCCGAGCGGGGGCGCGGCCTTCGCGCGTGCAGGGGCCCGCGAGCGGACCCCTTCCCGGGCTCAGAGCACGACGACCGTCGCCTCCGTCGCCTTGACGCTGGCCCACACGGACACTCCGTCGGCGAGAACCAGTTCGGCCGCCGCCTGGGGCGTGATCTCGGCGACGACGTCCGGCGCCCGGTCGGACGTGACCAGCACCCGCAGCCTGCTCCCGCTCGCGGTGATCTCGCGCACGGTGCCGGGCCAGACGTTACGGGGGCTGCCGGCCGGCTTCTCGCGGTGCAGCGACACCGCCTCCGGCGCGACGATCGCGAGCGCGGGCGTGCCGGCGGGCGGCGCCTCGGCCGCGACCAGGGTGCCGCCTCCGTCGAGCGCGAGGCCCTCGGCGGTCGCGGTGCCGGGCCAGGCGTTGCGGCCCAGCATCCGGGCCACCCAGGGGGAGCGGGGATGACGGGTGACCTCGGCCGGCGTGGCGTCCTGCAGGGCCCGCCCGTCCTCCAGCACGAGCACCCGGTCGGCCAGCGACACCGCCTCGACCGGGTCGTGGGTGACGATCAGGCAGACGCCGCCGAAGCCGGTGAGGTGGGTGCGCAGGGTGTGCCGCACGTGCGCCCGGGTGGTCTGGTCGAGGGCGGCGAGCGGCTCGTCGAGGACCAGGAGCCGGGGCCGGGCGGCCAGCGCCCGGGCCAGGGCGACGCGCTGGGCCTGGCCGCCGGAGAGCTGGCCGGGGCGGCGGAGCGCGAGGTGCCCGACGCCCAGGCGGTCGAGCCAGGCCTGCGCCTCGCGGCGGGCCTCGGCGCGGGCGACGCCCTGGGCGCGCAGGCCGTACGCCGTGTTGGCGAGCGCCGTCAGGTGCGGGAACAGGGCGCCGTCCTGCGGCACCCAGGCGACCCGCCGGCGGTGCGGGGGCAGCGCGGTGACGTCCGTGCCGCCGAGGGCGAGCTCCGCGTGGGCCCGGGGCGTGAGGCCGAGGAGGGCCCGGAGCAGGGTGGTCTTCCCGGCTCCGTTCGGCCCCACGACCGCGATGGTCGTGCCGGGTTCGGCGTCCAGGGTGAGCCGGGTGAAGCCGGTGACCTCGGCGTGCAGCGAGCAGCGGGCACCGGCCGGGGCGGGGCTGACCTCGACGTCCGCCGCCGGCTCCGCGGGCGCGGCATCGGCGTCGGGAACGGCCGCGGCGGGGCGGACCCGGTCCACCGGGGTGCCGGTCCAGCGTCCCCGCAGGGCGATCAGGACCGCCATCGCGATGGCGAGGAGCAGCAGGGAGACCGAGGTCGCGGCCTCCGGCTCGTCCTGGAGCAGGAGGTAGACCTGGAGCGGGAGGGTCTGGGTGGTGCCGGGCAGGTTGCCGGCGAAGGTGATCGTGGCGCCGAACTCGCCGAGCGCCCGCGCCCAGGTCAGGGCGGCGCCCGCGACGACTCCGGGCGCCACCATCGGCAGGGTGACGGTGAAGAAGACCCGCACCGGTGAGGCGCCGAGCGAGGCCGCCGTCTCCTCGTACCGGGGACGCAGCCCGCCCAGCGCGCCCTCCAGGCTGATGACCAGGAACGGCATGGCGACGAACGTGGCCGCGAGGACGGCGCCGGAGGTGTGGAACGGCAGGGTGATGCCGAAGGTGGACTCCAGCCAGGGGCCGAGGAGCCCGCGCCGCCCGAACGCGAGCAGCAGCGCGACACCGCCGACGGTCGGCGGCAGCACCATCGGGAGCAGGACGAGCGAGCGGACGAAGGCCTTGCCGGGGAACGGCACCCGGGCCAGGAGCCAGGCGAGCGGCACGCCGAGCAGGAGGGACAGGCCGAGCGCCCACAAGGAGACGAGCAGCGAGAGCTTCAGGGCCTGGACGGTGCCCGGCGAGGTGAGGTGGCCGGCGAGTTCGCTCCACTCGGTCCGTACGAGGATGCCGAGGAGCGGGAGGCCGAGGAAGGCCACGGCCGCCAGCGCGGGCAGCGCCAGCAGGAGGGGCGGACGGGCGCCGGAGCTTCGGCGGCCTGCTCGTTTCATCGATGATCCCGGAGACATGGGTGCGTGGGGCGGAGGGGCCGTCCCTTCCCCCGGGAGGGACGGCCCCTCACGAGCTGAGGGAAGCACGGGGACGGGGCCGCCCGCGCCGACGGCCGGGAGGTCCCGGCGCCGGGACCTGGGTGAGGGGTGGTCAGGTGCGGTCGATGTGCACGCTGGTCGACTTCACGCGGGCGGTGGCCTGCATGCCGACTTCCAGTCCCAGTTCCTCCACGGCCTCCCGGGTCAGGAGGGAGACCAGCCGGTGCGGACCGGCCTGGATCGTCACCTGGGCCGCGATGTCGCCGAGCTTGATCGCCGTGACGATGCCCGGGAACGCGTTGCGGGCCGACGTGTACGACGCGTCTTCGCCGTCGCCCTGCGCGATCTCCACGGAGAAGGCGGCCAGCGACTTCCCGTCGATCACGCGCCGGCCGCTCTCGTCGCGGTGCGTCGCGACCCGGCCGGCGTCGGCCCAGCGCCGCGCCGTGTCCGGGCTGACGCCCAGCAGACGCGCGGCCTGCCCGATGGTGTAGGACTGCATGTTCGACACCGTAGGACGCTCAGGATCGCATCTGCAAGAAAGCCGTGCGACCCTCCATGGTGAATGAGAGAGCGCTTGGAGGAACTGACGAGCTGTGGGGCCGGTGGTCTCACCCTGCGGAGCACGGCGCCGGCCCCGTCGAGGGGCTCGGTGATGTTTCGCGATGGTGTTCGACGAGAACGGGCGGGTAGCGGGACTCGTGGGGGCGCAGGAGAAGGCGCTCGCGCCGTTCGCCGGGCACTCCGTGCCCGGCACTCCGGCGGGCCACGGGCGAAAATACGTGGACGGAACCGCGGAGGATCTCGTACGGTGTGGCCCCACGCCCTGAGACGGACGGAAGGAGGCGAGTGCCGTGCAGTTCACACCATCCCAGCGCTCCCTCTTCCGCGTTCCCGGCGTGGTCCGTCGGTTCTGACCGGGAGCGCTCCGAGCAGCCTGTTTCCCGGAGGAATCCATGACCGGTCCGGTCATCCGCGCGCTCTCCGCGAGCGACGCCCATCTCTTCGACGCACTCCCCGACCCGCTGGGGGCCCGTGAGGGCCATCGGCTCACCCGGTTCCGCCCCGACTGGAAGCGCGTCGCCCTGCGCGACGGCGTGGTCGTCGCCCGCGGCGCGTGGTGGGGCGGCCCCGACGACACGGAGCCCGTCAACATCAACTGGTTCGACGTGGCCGAGGGCGAGGAGGAGGCCGGGGCCGCGCTCCTGCGCTCCGCTCCCCGGCGGGTCGAACTCGAGATCAACCTGCCCGGCGGCTGGCGGGAGCGGCCCGGCCTGCGCGCCGCCGCCGAGGCCCGCTTCGCCGCCGCCCGCGCCGCCGGGTACGCGCTCCTGGTGGAGCGCTTCCTGTACCGCTGGACCCCCGAGCGGGGCCTGCCCGAGCGGCCCGGACGCCTGCGCTTCCGCGCCGAACCCGACGACGCCGTGTTCTTCGACGCGCTGCGCCGCATCCACTCCGTCACCCTGGACGCCCACGCGCTCCGGACGAGGGAGGAGAGCGGCCTCGACCGGGTCGCGCAGGACGAGCTCGACTTCTTCCACTGGTGCCCCTCCCCGCGGGAGTGGTGGCAGGTCGCGCACACGCCCGAGGGCGACCTGGCCGGCATCCACATCCCGGCCCACAACCCCTCCGGCCCGACCGTCGGCTTCGTCGGGGTGGTCCCGGAACAGCGCGGCCACGGGTACGCCTACGACCTCCTCGCGGAGTGCACCCACGTCCTCGCCGAGGAGGGCGCGGAGTTCATCGGCGCGGCGACGGACCAGGGCAACGTCCCCATGGCGGCGACCTTCGCCAGGGCCGGCTTCCCGGTCGTGAGGGAGCGCGTCAACTTCCACCCGTCGGGCGAGGTCGCCTGACGGGCGGGAGCGGGCGCGCGCGGTGACCGGCCGGTCGGACCGGCCTCAGCGGCCCAGCCGGGCGTCCAGCCAGGTGAGGACCTCGGGGGTCACGGGGTCGGTGATGTCCGCGAACTCCTCGTGCTTCTTGAGGAACTTCGCCACGTACGGGCAGACCGGGACGATCCGCAGTCCCGCGGCGCGGACGTCGGTCAGGGCCTGCTCGACCAGGATCGCGGCGAGGCCCTGACCCGCGTAGGCCTCGTCGATCTCGGTGTGGAAGAACACCCGGCGGTCCTCGCGGTCGCGGTAGGCGGTCAGGCCGGCGCGCTGCTCGTCGACGAGGATCTCGTAGCGGTGGCGCGCGTCGACGCGGCGGACGACGGGGGTGGCGGCGGTCGTGGCGGTGGTCTGCTCGGTCATGGCGGGGTTCCCTTCGGGAGTGAGTGCGCGGGGACCGCGCGGGGCTTGCGCCGGGGTGGTTCGGGGGTGGCCCGGGCGCGGGAGGAGCGGGGTGGTCAGGGGCGGGGCGGGTTCTTCCGCGGGGTGATCACCGCGTTCGGCAGTGCCGGGGCCGGGAGCCGGGCGCCGGGGTAGCCGTCGACGGCGCCGAAGCGGTCGGAGGCCCGCTCCCACTCCTCCCGCGCCTCGACGATGTCCTGGTGGTCGCGGCCGATGAAGTTCCACCACATCACGATCTCCTCCTCGAACGGCGGGCCGCCGAGCAGGACCGTCCGGGCCGTGCGGCCGGAGTGGTTGGTGAGGCTCAGGGCCGTGCGCCCGGGCGCGGCGTAGCCGAGCTCGGCGGGCTTCAGGGGCGTGCCGTCGAGGCGTACGTCCCCCTCGTCGACGAGCAGGCCGTGCTCGAACTCCGGGTCGACGTCCAGGGTGACCGTGGTCCCCGCGTCGATCAGGACCTCGGCTCCGAGGAGCGGGGTGAACGTGCTGACGGGGGAGGTCTCGCCGGCCAGCGTGCCGAGGAAGACGCGGAGTTCGGCGCCGTCGACGCGGAGCGGCCGCGGCGCGTGGTGCTGGAAGGCGCGCGGCGCGTGCCGGTGCGCGTCGGGCAGGGCCACCCAGAGCTGGACGCCGTGCAGGACGGTGGTGCCGGGGGTGGAGACCTCGGTGTGCGCGATACCGTGGCCGCCGGTCATGAGGTTGACCTCGCCGGGGCGCACGAAGGCGTGGGTGCCGAGGCTGTCGCGGTGCTCGATCTCGCCGGCGAACAGCCAGCTCACCGTCTGCAGGCCGGTGTGCGGGTGCGGGGCCACGTCCATGCCGCCGGAGTCGGCGACCCGGTCGGGGCCGTAGTGGTCGGCGAAGCACCAGGCGCCGATGAGCGTCCGGGCCCGCTGTGGCAGGGTGCGGCGTACGGTCATCGCGCGGGGTCCGCCCAGCGGGACGTCCCGGGCGGTGAGGACCTGAACCTCCGTGTCATCCATCGTTCTCGGCCCTCTCCGTCTCGGGTAGTTTCGTTTTCAACAATGATGGGTGATCATAGACCCGATGGCAACCCACGACAACGGGCGAAGGAGCACAGGGTGACCGAGACGGCACAGACCACGGCGGCGGCCCACCGGACGAACGGCCGGATCTACCTCGACAAGCAGAGCCCCGCCGCGTACCGGGCGCTGGTGGGGACCGCCGACGCCGTCCGCGCGACGGCCGCCGAGGCCGGGCTCGACCGGATCCTGGTCGAACTGGTCAACCTGCGCGTGTCCCAGCTCAACGGCTGCGCCTCCTGCCTCGACGTGCACACCAGGGCCGCGCTGCGCGCCGGGGAGAGCACGCGGCGCCTCGGCGTGCTCGCCGCCTGGCGGGACACCGAGCTCTTCACCGCCCGCGAGCGCGCGGCCCTCGCCCTCGCCGAGGCCACCACCCACCCCGCCGACGCCCTCGCCCAGGAGCGGGCCTACGCGGAGGCGCGCACGGTCTTCGCCGACGACGAGCTCTCCGCCGTCCTCTGGGTGGCCGTCACCATCAACGCCTTCAACCGGGTCGCGATCCTCAGCAAGCACCCCGTACGGGAGACCCCCGGGCACTGAACCGGCTACGGCGCCGCCGCCCAGACCGCGCCCGCCGCCGAGACCCGCCACAGCACCGCCGCGCCCGCCGCGAGGAGGGCCAGGACCGCGCCCAGGACCACGGAGAGGCCGACCGACAGGAGCGCGGCACCGGCGAGGGCGCCGAGGAACATCGCGAGTACGGAGAGGGCCCGTCGGCCGGGCCGGGGCGCCGTCCCGCCGACGGGGCCGGAGTCGGCGGCGAGCCCGGTCAGGGTGCGGGTGAGCACGGTCGTCGTCAGGTCCGGGACGCCGAGCCGCCGGACCGTCGCGTTCTGCAGCCCCATCGAGAGCCCGAGCAGCACGATCAGGGGGTACCGGAAGGCGGCGTCCGCCCGGTCGTGCCCGGCGAGGGCCACGACCAGCGCCCCGGCGACCAGCACCGCCTGCACGGTCATGCCCGAGGCGAGCAGCCGGCCCCGGTGCGTCCCGAACCGGACGCCGAAGCGCCCGCCGGCCAGGGCGCCGGTGAGGAAGGCGGTCAGGGAGACGACCGAGGCCAGGGCGGACAGGCCCTCGGCCTCGGCCAGGGCGAAGCCGAGGAACACCACGTTGCCCGTCATGTTGGCGACGAAGACGTGGCCGAGCCCCAGATAGCTCACCGCGTCCACCAGGCCCGTGACGACCGTGAGGACCAGCATCAGCGGCGGCAGCGGGCCGTGCGGGTCGCCCTTCGGCGGAACCAGCGTGCGGGCCGCGTCGGCCAGCAGTGCGCGCATCCTCGGGGCTTCCTTCCGGGGGAGCGGGGCGGGGCGGGGTGGGGGAGGGGTGGTGGTGCGGGGCAGCAGCGTACGCGCGTCGCGATCATGCTCCGTGGCCGTTCACCCGTGTGGGCCATGACGGCGTGGCCCCGGCCCAGCGGGCGGGGCGGGACGCCATGTACGGGAACATCGCCCCCATGACGGTCGGTCAGGGCATGCAGGGCGGCTGGGGGTTCGGCATGGCGGTCCGCACCCGACGCGGCGACTACGCGCCGCTCGGCCAGTTCGGCTGGGACGGCGGCACCGGCACCTCCGTGTACGCCGACCCGGTCCACGGGGTCACCGGGGTGCTGCTCACCCAGGTGGGCGTGTCCACCCCCGATTCCCCCCGTCTCGTCCACGACTTCTGGACCACCCTCTACCAGGCCGTGGAGGACTGACGGCGGCTTCCCCGGCTCAGCGGACCGGGGAACCGGCGGTCTCCGGGGAACAGGTGAGCACCGTCTTCGCGATCGTCGCGCGGGCCTCCAGTGCCGTGTGGGCGTCCGCCGCCCCGGCGAGGGGGAAGCGCCGGCCGACGCGGACGTCCAGGGCGCCGTCACGGGCCAGTCGCAGGACGGCCGTGCCGCGGCGCAGCAGCTCGGACCGGGCCGTGATGTGGTGCTCCAGATTGGGGCGGGTGACGAACAGGGACCCGGCGGCGTTGAGGCGTTGCAGGTCGAACGGGGGGACCGGGCCGCCGGACTGGCCGTAGACCGCCAGGACCCCGCGGGGGCGCAGCGCGGCGAGGCTCTCGTCGAAGGTCGGGCCGCCGATGCCGTCGAAGACCGCGGCGGCGCCGAGGCCGTCGGTGTGCTTCCGGACCGCGGCGAGCAGGGCGCCCGGCCGGTAGTCGACGACCTCGGCGGCGCCCGCCTCCCGTGCCGCCTCCGCCTTGGCCTCGGTCGAGGCGGTGCCGATCACCGTGCCGCCGCGCATCCGCACGAGCTGGGTGAGCAGCATGCCGACGCCGCCCGCGGCCGCGTGGACGACGACGGTGTCGCCCGGCCGGACCGGGTGGGTGTCGTGGCACAGGTAGTGCGCGGTCATGCCCTGGAGGAGGACGGCCGCCGCCGTCTCCGGGTCCAGTCCGGCCGGCACCGGCACCAGGCGGTCGGCGCTCAGCAGGGCGTACTCCGCGTAGGAGCCGGGCAGGTTGGCCCAGGCGACCACGTCGCCGACGGCGACCTCGGTCACCCCGGGCCCGAGCTCGACGACCGTGCCGGCGCCCTCCTGGCCGGGGACGTACGGCAGTTCCCTCGGGTAGCGGCCGGACCGGAGGTAGACGTCGATGAAGTTGACCCCGGCGGCGGCGAGGCGCACCAGCGCCTCGCCCGGTCCCGGTGACGGGCGGGGCACGTCGACGAGCTCGAGGACCTCGGGCCCGCCGGCCCGGCTGACGCGGATGGCTTTCATGGAGGGGATCGTACGGAGGCCGGACCGGGCGGGACCGGCGTTCGGGCGGTCAGGCGCGGTCATAGCCGGCTTCCTCGGCGAGGTCGGCGACGAGCGGCAGGACCTGGCGGATCTCCTGCTCGTGGCGGCGCCACTTGTCGGGGTCGGGGACGGTCTGGGTCATCACGACGGGGAGGTCGCGGCGGCCCCAGGCGTCGGCGAAGGGCAGGTCCACGGCCTCGGCCACGGCCTCCATCGTGGCCACCGGGTCGGCCTGCACGTCCTCGTAGCGGACCAGGACGGAGTTGCCGGTGGGGGCGAGGGCCCGGGCGGCGTCCAGGACGGCCCGGTTGTGGGCCAGCCAGTTGCGGGCGCAGACCTCGGCCAGCGGCAGGTCCACCCAGTCCCGCCAGCCGGGCGGCAGGCTGAGGTTCCACCACTCCTTGCCCCAGGGGAAGACGTCCGAGTACCCCTTGATGCGCAGCGGCTCGGGCACCGGGTAGGAGAAGAACATCCGCGGGTTGAGCCAGGCGTCCATGAGCGAGCCGATGCTGGTGCGCGGGTCGCGGACGACGAAGACGTACTTGGCGTCGGGGTAGAGGGCCTGCAGGAACGGGATCCGGAAGCAGGACTGGATGCTCTTCTCCACCAGCCGGATGCCGTCGGCGAGTTCGGCCTCGGTGGGGCGCGGGCCGCGCGGCGGGAAGCAGAACGGCGTGATCTCGTCGAGCTCGCCGCCGTCCCGCGTGGTGGGCGGGCCCTCGGGGAGCTCGCCGGGGAAGCGCTGCCGGAGGGCCTTGAGCGGCACGTCGTAGTAGTACGGCTGCGGGCCCTGGGCGCTGATGAAGTCGAGGTAGTCGAGCTTGTCGTCGACGGACCACTCCGCGCCGGGCCTGCGTGCGGCGGCGAGCAGGTCGGCGTCGAGCCGGGCCGCCACCTCGGGGGTCGCGTCGGAGGCGTCCAGGGCGTTGGAGTGCCAGCCGCGCCGGCTGGGGTGCAGTCCGTCGCGCTCCCAGATCGGCTTGCCCTCGCGGCCGATGCTCCAGACGTGCTCGCTGCGTTCGATGAGGCTGCGGACCAGACTGGTGCCGGAACGGGGGTGGCCGACGATGAAGATGGGCTGCTTGAGCATGGCTGAGGTCGCTTTCGTGAGGAGGCGGGTACTCATGCGGGCCAGCGGGCGGACCGGACGTGCCGGTTGGCGAGGCCGGCCGCGGTGATCAGGGCCTGGGCTCCGGCGATCAGCACGATGGCGCCGGTGACGCCGAGGAACTGCAGGGCCAGGCCGCCGACCAGCGAGCCGAGCGGGGATCCGGCGCCGATGAGGGTGATGGTCGCGGCGATGGCGCGGCCCCGGCGGTGGTCCGGCGTCTGCCGGAAGATCATGATGTCGACGAGGATCTTCAGGGCCGGCAGCCCGAGCGCCGCCAGGGTGAGCATCGCGAAGACCCAGACCGGTCCGAACGGAAGGGCCAGCAGGGCCACCGCGAGGGTGGTGAGCGTGGACGCGGAGAGCAGCAGGCCGCCGGGGCTGAGCAGCCGGTTGAGCCGGGGCACCAGCGCCGAGCCGACGAGCATGCCGACGGCGGTGCCGGACAGCGCCAGACCGATCGTGCCGGCGGAGTGGTCCTGCTCGCGCAGGGTCACCATCACCATGAGGATCGCGGCGGTGATGCTGAAGTAGAAGATGCTGATGAGGAGGAGGGCCGAGCGCAGCAGGCGGTCGGTGAGGAGTTCGACCAGGCCGGAGAAGGCCGTGGTCAGGGGGCTCAGCGCGCTCTTCGGCCCGGCGCGCTCCGGCCCGACCGGCCCGTCAGGACCGTCCGGTTCGTCGGGCGCGGTCGCTTCCGTGGTCTTCGGTACGCGGACGAGCAGGGCGCAGACGAACGAGATCACGAAGCCGGCGATCGCCGCGAGGAACGGGAAGGTGCGGGAGACCAGGTAGAGCGCGCCGCCGAGGGGCGGTCCGGCGAGGGCGGCCGCGCCGCTGCGCGCCTCGTCCTGGCTGAGTGCGGCGGTGAGTTGATGGTCCGGCACCACGGCCCGGATCAGCAGCATCCGGGCGGGTGCCCCGAAGGCCGTACCGGCGCCCAGCACGACCGCGGCGAGGATCAGAAGTCCGAAGTTCGCCCGGCCGGCCATGAGACTGATCACGATGAACGCGAGAGTGAGGGCGCGGACCGCTTCGGAGATCAGCAGGATGCGGCGCCGGTCCCACCGGTCGACCACCGCGCCGGCCGGCAGGCCGACGAGGAGGGCGGTACCGATCTGGGCGAAGCCGAACAGGCCGGCGAGTGCGGGGGAGCCGGTCAGGGACATGATCAGGAGGGGGTAGGCGACTTCCACGGTTTCGAGGCCGAGGTTGGCCGATGCGGCCCCGATCCAGAGAATTTGGAAGCGCCGGTTTCGGCGCAGGGGTGTCGGCGTGGGAAGAGTCGCGCTATCACTTAGATGTAAGCGTTCACTCATGCGTGAACGGTAGCATGGACATGAATGATTTCGCTACGAGGAAACGGAGTTGGGCCCATGGCCGACGATGCCGACGCGGTGACGGTCGTCCGCGAGGTGGACGACGTGGAGACGCTGAAGGCCCTGTCCGACCCGCTGAGGCTGGCGATCCTGCGCACGATGATGAGCGACGTACGGGCCTCGCACCGGGTCAAGGACATCGCCCGGCTGCTGGACCAGCCGCCCACCCGGCTCTACCGGCACATCAAGGTGCTGGAGGCCGCGGGCCTGATCAAGGTGGCGCAGACCCGGATGGTCTCCGGGATCCAGGAGAGCCAGTACCAGGTGGCGCAGTTCGCCCTGCGGCTGAGCCGCGACCTGCTGGCCGCGCCGGGCAACGCGGGCGACCTGGCCGACGCGTTCGCGGCCACGCTCAACGACTTCCGCGACCGGCTCGTACGGGACATCATCAGCGGCCGCTTCCAGCCGGAGCCGGACCCGGAGGCCGCCGAGCAGCCGGATCCGCTCGGCCCGATGGTCGTGGCGCTCGACCGGCGGCTGACGCCGGAGCGCGCCGTCGAGTTCCGGTCCCGGCTGACCGCGCTGATGGACGAGTTCAACCGGCCCGACGACGAGGAGAAGGCCGATGTGCCGGTCGAGTTCCTGCTGATGTTCTGGGCGCCCAAGGAGCCGGCCGAGGAGTCCGGGGGGAAGTCCTAGGGAAGGCCGGGGACGCACACGGACGCCCTCGGGCCCGGCCGTCGAGGCCGGGCCCGAGGGCGTCGGGGGGAGGGCGGCACGGCCGTCAGGAGGCCGCCCGGATCACTCTGTCCGCTCTGTTCGCTCCGCTCACTTGGTCGCGATGAAGAGGCGGCCGCCGGGGAAGCGGTGCGGCACGCACTCGGCCTGCTCGAAGCCGGCCTGCCGGAAGCGGGCCAGCCAGTCCTCCTCCGGGGGCAGCGTCACGTTCATGAACCCGGCGTGCAGGTAGGTGAACAGCGCGCTGAACCGGCGCTCGCGCTCCGCCGACGCGTACGGCACCGCGTCGGTGATCGCCATGATGCCGCCCGGGCGCAGCGCCTCCCGGCACTGCCGCAGCACCCGGTCGAAGACGTCGCCCTCCAGCACGATGTCGTGGAAGACGAACCCGGCGTGGATGACGTCGGCGCCGGCCACCGGGCCGGGGTCGTCGGCGATGGACTGGATCGGCCGCTCCACCACCGTCAGGCGCTCGCCGACCCCCGCGTCCCGAGCCGCGCGGGCCGCCTCCTGACACGCGCCGGCACTCATGTCCAGGGCCACGCCGGTGCTCTCCGGCAGCCGGCCGAGCAGGTCGATCAGCAGGCCGGCGGCACCGGCACCGAGGTCGACGATGTGCTTCGGCCGCGCGGCCAGGATCGCCTCGGTCGCGGCCGGGTAGAAGCCCTGGCTGCCGATCCACCGGGAACTGACCGCCACCTCGCGCCCGTTGCGCCGGAACTGCGCTCCGGCGGCGGCCGGGTCGCGCAGGAACGCGGCGGGGTTCTGGACGTACGGCTGGTTGGCCCGCAGCGACCAGGTGAGGTAGCCGGAGTCGTGGATCCGGTCGGCGAAGTCCTCCGCGACCCGGAACTCCTTGACACCGGTCGGCACCACCAGCGCCGCGGCGACCAGGGTGGCCAGGAAGCCGTCCATGCCCTCCTCCGGCACGTCCGCGGCCACGGCCAGCTCGGCCGAGGTCACCGGCTCACCGCGCTCCAGCAGCGGGACGATGCCCAGCCGGTCGGCCATTTCGAGCAGCGTGGCGACGGCGGCGAGATCGGCTGCGGTCTCCCGGGGGCTGATGCTTGACATCGCGTTCTCCCACTCCAATTCGACGGTCATCTCGGGATCTACGGTCATCGGGGGTCCGGCTGGGCGCCGGAGGGTTCGGTGCGCCGGCGGAGCTTCGGCCGGCTGCGGCCGGCGGACCGGCCGAGGCGTTCGGCGAGCGCCGCCACCGTCGGGGACTCGAACAGGGCGGCCACGCTGAGGCTCGCGTCGAAGCGGGTGCGCACCCGGTTGAGCAGGCGGGTGGCGAGCAGCGAATGGCCGCCGAGGTCGAAGAAGTTGTCGTGCACGCCGACCCGTTCGGTCTTCAGGACCTCGGCGAACATCGCGCACAGCGCGGTCTCCCGCTCGTCCCGCGGCGCCACGTACTCCATGGCGGACGTGCCCGGGCCGGGGGCCGGCAGCGCCTTCCGGTCGACCTTGCCGTTGCCGGTCAGCGGCAGCCGGTCCAGCGTGACGAACACGCTCGGCACCATGTAGTCCGGCAGCGTCCGGGCGGCGTGCTCCCGGACGGCGGCCACGTCCACGTCCGCCGGCACGAGATAGCCGACCAGCCGCTCGCCGTCCCCGGTCACCGTCGCGTGGGCCACGTCCGGGTGGCCGGTCAGGGCCGCCTCGACCTCGGCCGGTTCGATCCGGAACCCGCGGACCTTCAGCTGCGCGTCGACCCGGCCCTCGAACTCCAGCACCCCGTCGGTCCGGTAGCGGGCGAGGTCGCCGGTGCGGTACATCCGCCCGCCGGCCGGGCCGTACGGGTCGGCGACGAAGCGGGCCGCGGTCACGTCCGGCTGGTGCGCGTAGCCGCGGGCCAGGCCGGTCCCGGTCACGTACACCTCTCCGGGCACCCCGGGGGCCACCGGCCGCAGCCGCTCGTCGAGCAGGTACAGCCGGGTGTGGTCCATCGCCCGGCCGATCGGCACCGTACGCGCGGGCACCGTGGCGATCGGGTACCAGGAGGAGATGACGGTGGTCTCCGTGGTGCCCCAGGCGGCGGCGACCGCGGTGTCCGGAGCGTCGGCCACCAGATCCGCGACCGAGGCGGGCGACACCACGTCGCCGGCCATCCACACGAGGTCCAGCGCGGCCAGCGCCGGCCGGGCCTCCGCCGCCATCAGGTTGAACAGCGCGGAGGTGAAGACCGCGGTGGTGGCCTTGCCCTCGACGATGGTGCGGGCCAGCACCTCGGTGTCCAGGTCTCCCTCGGGAGCGATCACCACCCGTCCGCCGGTCAGCAGCGGCAGCCAGATCTCGTACGTGGACGGGTCGAACGAGGTCGGCGAGTGCATCAGCGCGTCCGCCGGCCGCAGTTCCGCCCAGGCGCGGTCGGTGACGAACTCGGCGACGCTGCGGTGCGAGACGCCGACCGCCTTGGGCGTGCCCGTCGAGCCGCTGGTGAACATCGTGTACGCGGTGAGCTCGGGGTGGGTGGTGACGGCGGGTCCGTGCTCCTCGGCGCCCGGGGAGGGCGCCACGACCGTGACCCCGGTCAGCGCGGTGGGCGTGTCGGTGACGAGCAGCGACGCCCGCATGTGGTCGACCATCCGCTGCTGCCGGGCGAGCGGCGCGGACGCGGGCAGCGGCAGGTAGCCGCCGCCGGCCTTGACGACCGCGAGGACGGTCACGAGGTAGTCGATGCCGCGCGGCTGACGCACCGCCACCGGGTCGTCGGGCGCGCAGCCCGCCGCGACCAGGGCGTGCGCCAGGTGGTTGGCGCGCCGGTCCAGGTCCCGGTAGCTGATCGACCGGTCGCCCTCGACCGCGGCGACCGCGTCCGGGGTGGCGGCGGCCTGCCGGGCGAAGAGCACGGCGAGGTCCTCGTCGACGACCGGCCGCCCGGTGTCCGCCCGGTCCGACAGCGCGGCCCGGCGTTCGGCGTCGGAGAGCAGGTCGATCCGCCCGATCGGCAGGTCCGGATCGGCGACGGCCGCGCTCAGGACCCGTGTCAGCCGGTCCATCAGAGCGGTCACGGTCTCCCGGTCGAACAGATCGGTGCGGTAGCGCACCTCGCCGGTGATGCCCTCGGGCGCCCGGCCCTCCCCGTGCCGCTCGGCGAAGCTCAGGCTGAGGTCGAAGTCGACCGGGCCGACCCGGATCGCGTCGAGCGCGCCCCCGGTCGGCGCCGGCGACACCTCGACGCCCGGCAGGGCGAAGGAGGCCTCGGCGTTGTTCTGCAGGACCAGCATGGTCTGGAAGAGCGGGTGCCGGCTCAGCGTGCGGGCCGGGTTGAGCGCCGTGACGATCCGGTCGAACGGCAGCTCCTGGTGGGCGTAGGCCGCCAGGTCCAGCTCCCGCACCCGGGTCAGCAGTTCGCGGAAGCTCGGGTCCCCGCCGGTGTCGGTGCGCAGCACCAGGCTGTTCACGAAGCAGCCGACCAGCTGGTCGAGGCTGTCGTCGCTGCGGCCGGCGACCGCGGTGCCGATCGGGATGTCGGTGCCCGCCCCGAGCCGGGTGTAGAGCGTCGCGAGCGCGGCGTGCAGCACCATGAACAGCGTGGTGTGGGTGCGCCGGGCCAGAGCCAGCAGTCCGGCGTGCAGCGGTGCGGGCAGCGTGACCGGGAGCAGGGCGCCCCGCAGGTCCGAGGAGTCCGGCCGGGGCCGGTCGTAGGGGAGGGCCAGCTCCTGCGGGAGCGCGGCGAGCCGCTCGGACCAGTACCCGGAGAGGCGTTCGCCGTCCGGTCCTTCGAGCAGGGACCGCTGCCACAGGGTGTAGTCGGCGTACTGGACCGGCAGCGGGCGCCAGACCGGCGCGTCGCCGCGGACCCGGGCGGCGTAGGCCTGGGCGAGGTCGTGCGTCAGCGGGGCCTGGGACCAGCCGTCGCCGGCGATGTGGTGCAGGAGCAGCAGCAGGGTGTGCCGGTCCGGGCCGGTGGTGAACAGGTGCAGCCGCAGCGGCAGTTCGGTGGTCAGGTCGAAACGGTGGCCGGCCGCGGCCGCCAGCTCGCGGTCCAGGTCGGCCGGGTCCACCCGGAGCGCCCGCAGCACCTCGTCGGGGTCGGCCTCCTTCAGGATCTCCTGGCCGGGCGCCCCGTCGACCTCCGGGAAGCGGGTCCGCAGGGTCTCGTGCCGGTCCAGCAGGTCGCCCACGGCGGCGCGCAGCGCCCCGGTGTCCAGGGCCCCGTCCAGGCGCAGCACCAGCGGCCAGCCGAGCCCGTTCCACCGGGACAGGAACCACAGCCGCTCCTGGGCGTAGGACAGGGGCAGCGGGCTGGGCCGTTCGGCCGGCACCAGGGCGCCGCGGGTCCGGCCCGACGCGTCGCCGGAGGCGATGCGCGCGGCGAGCGCCGCCGCCGTCGGCGCCTCGAACAGGTCCGCGACGCCCAGGTCCGCGCCCAGGTGCGTGCGGACCCGGTTGACCAGCCGGGTGGCGAGGAGCGAGTGGCCGCCGAGGTCGAAGAAGTTGTCGTGGGCGCCGACCCGGGACCTGCCGAGCAGCTCGCCCATGAGCTCGACGAGGATCTCCTCGGTCGGGGTGCGCGGGGCCGTGTACCCGGAGCCGGTCTCGAACGCGGGCTCCGGCAGGGCCCGCCGGTCGACCTTGCCGTTGCCGGTCAGCGGCAGCCGGTCGAGGACGACGAAGGCGCTCGGCACCATGTAGTCGGGCAGCGCGGCGGCGACGTGGTCCCGTACGGCGGCGAGGTCCGGGGCCGCGTCCTCGGGGACGAGATAGGCGACGAGCCGGCGTTCGCCCCCGTGGTCCTCGTGGGCGGTGACGAAGGCCTGCCCGATCTCCGCGAGCGCGGTCAGCGAGGACTCGACCTCGGCGGGTTCGACCCGGAAGCCGCGGATCTTCACCTGGGCGTCGGCCCGCCCGACGAAGTCGAGGGTGCCGTCGGCACGCCACCGGGTGATGTCGCCGGTGCGGTACATCCGGCCGCCGGCCGGGCCCCACGGGTCGGCGGTGAACCGCTCGGCGGTCAGGTCGGGCCGGCCTGCGTATCCGCGCGACACCCCCGAGCCGGCGATGTAGAGCTCGCCGGGGACCCCGGCCGGCACCGGCTGGAGCCGCTCGTCGAGCACGTACAGCCGGGTGTTGTCCATCGGGGCGCCGATCGGCACCCGGCCGGGCACGTCCTGGCCTGCGGACATCGAGAACCGGGAGGAGCAGGTGGTGGTCTCGGTCGGGCCGTACAGGGCCCGGACCGTGAGGCCGGGGTGCCGGTCCAGCAGCCGCGCGACCGCCGCGGGCGGCACCACGTCGCCGCCGGTCAGGATCTCCCGGACGCCCGCGAAGCACTCCGGGTCCTCGGCGAGTGCCGCGAACAGGCCGGAGGTGAGCCAGACCCGGTCCACGCCGGACTCGGCCACCGCGCGGGCCAGACCGGCGTCGTCGAGGACGCCGTCGGGCGCCACGACGACCGTGCCGCCGGTCAGCAGCGGGGTCCAGATCTCGTGCACCGACGCGTCGAAGCCCGTGGCGGAGTGCATCAGCACCGTGCCGCCGGCCCGCCAGAGCCGGTCGCGGACGAACCCGGCCGCGTTGCGGTGCGTCAGGACCACGGCCTTCGGCACCCCGGTCGAGCCGCTGGTGAACATCACGTACGCGGCCTGGTCCGGGTGCGGGTCGGCGCGGGGCGGCTCGGCCGCCTCGCCCTCCTCGGGCGCCAGCACGGTCAGGCCCGTCAGCTCGTGCGGCCGGTCGGTCACGAGCAGGGCGGCGCCGGCCCGTTCGGCCATCGCGCGCATCCGGTCGGCGGGCACCGTCGAGGGCAGCGGCAGGTACGCGGACCCGGCCTTGAGCACCGCGAGCATCGACACGATCAGCTCGGCCGAACGCTCCTGCAGCAGCGCCACCGGCCGGTCCGGGAGCGCCCCGGCCGCGACCAGCCGGTGGGCCAGGTGGTTGGCCCGCCGGTCGAGCTCGGCGTACGTGAGGACGACCGGTCCGGCGACCGCCACCGCGTCCGGGGCCGCCGCGACGTGCTCGGCGAACAGCCCCGGCAGCGAGGCCTCGGGCAGCGCGCGCCCGGTGTCGTTCCAGGAGCGCAGGATGGTGTCGCGCTCGTCCTCGGCGAGCACGTCGAGCCCGCCGAGCCGGGCGTCGGGGTCGGCCGTGACGGCCCGCAGGACGCGGACGAACCGGTCGGCCAGGGCCTGCACGGTGTCCCGGTCGAAGAGCCCGGTGCGGTAGACGATCTCGCCGACGATGCCGTCGGCGGCGCCGTCCCGCCCGTACGCCTCGGTGAGGTTCACGAAGAGGTCGAGCTGGGCGGCGGACGGCGTCGACCGGACCACCTCGACGTCCAGGCCGGCCAGGGCGAAGTCGGCGTCCGCGTTGTTCTGCAGCACCAGCGTGGTCTGGAACAGCGGGTGGCGGCTCAGCGCGCGGGCCGGGTTGAGCGCCTCGACCAGCCGGTCGAAGGGCAGCTCCTGGTGGCTGAGCGCGGCCACGTCCTCGGTCCTGGTGCGCTCCAGGAGCTCGCGGAAGGTCGGGTCGCCCGAGGTGTCGGTGCGCAGCACCAGGTTGTTGACGAAGAAGCCGACCAGCTCTTCCAGCTGGTCGTCGCCGCGCCCCGCGACCACGGTGCCGACGGGGATGTCGGTGCCCGCGCCGAGCCGCGTGTAGAGCGCGGCCAGGGCGGCGTGCAGCACCATGAAGAGCGTGGTCCGGCTCTGCTGGGCCAGGCCGAGCAGGGCGGCGTGCAGCGGGGCCGGTATCCGCAGGGGGAGCAGCTCGCCGGCGTGGTCGGCGCCGCTCGGGCGGGGCCGGTCGTAGGGCAGGGCCAGTTCCTCCGGGAGGTCCGCCAGGCGGTCCCGCCAGAATCCCGTCAGCTGCTCCTGGTACGCCGTGCTGAGCAGGTCGCGCTGCCACAGCGCGTAGTCGGCGTACTGGACGGGCAGCGGCCGCCACTCCGGTGCGGCGCCGGTGACCCGGGCCGCGTACGCGGTGGCCAGGTCCCGGGCCAGCGGCTGCATCGACCAGCCGTCGCCGGCGATGTGGTGCAGCACGAGGACCAGCACGTGCCGGTCCGGGGCGGTGCGCAGCAGCCACACCCGGACGGGCACCTCGGCGGTGATGTCGAAGGGCTGCCGGCACGCGGTCCGCACGGCCTCGTCGAGCTCCGGCTCGGGCACGTCGAGCACCCGGACCAGGTCTCCCGCCGGCACCTGGGACAGGATGCGCTGGTACGGCTGTCCGTCCTGCTCCTCGAAGACGGTGCGCAGCGACTCGTGCCGCGCCGTCAGGTCCTCGACCGAGGCGGCCAGCGCGGCCCGGTCGACGGGGCCGGTCAGGCGCAGCACCACGGGCAGGTTGTAGGTCCAGCCGAGCGGATCCATCCGGTTCACGAACCACAGGCGCTGCTGCGCCCAGGACAGCGGGACGCGGTCCGGCCGCGGGGCCGCGACCAGGGCGGGCGCCTCCTGCCCGGCGGTCTCGGCGAGGGTGGCCGCGAGACCGGCGACGGTGGGCGTGGCGAACAGCGCGTCGAGCCCGAGCCGGACGCCGAAGGCGCCCCGGATCCGGTTGAGCAGGCGGGCGGCGAGCAGCGAGTGGCCGCCGAGCTCGAAGAAGTCGTCGTCGATGCTGACCCAGGCCCGGTCCAGGAGTTCGGCGGCGAGCTCGCAGAGCAGCCTCTCCCGCGCGTCACGGGGGGCCCGGCCGGACACGTCGCCGCGGAAGTCGGGCTCGGGCAGCGCCTGCCGGTCCAGCTTGCCGCTCGCCGTCAGGGGCAGGGCGTCGAGCACCACGAAGGCGGCGGGCACCAGGTAGGAGGGCAGCCGCTCCTTGGCCCAGTCGCGCAGCGCCGCGACGAGCAGCCCGCGACGACGGGTGGCGATGGGGTCGTTGGTGAAGCCTGCGGTGCCCGCGGTGCCGATGGCGTCGGTGGTGCCCGTAGTGCCCGCGGGGCCGGCGGAGCCCGTCGTTCCCGCGGGACCGCCGGGCAGGTACACCCCGTCCAGCGCCTCGCCCGCGCCGGCGGCCGGGAAGAGGACGTCGAGCAGGTCCGGGCCGTCCGCGGACCAGGTGACCACGGCGGATCGCCCGTGCGCGGCGGCGAGGGAGTGCCAGTACTCCGGGTCGATCCGGTCGTCCGGCCCGTCCAGCGCGGCGCGCGTGGTCTCCACCGGCGCGCCCGCCCGGACCGCCCGTGCCGCGGCGACCTCACCGGCGACCCGGGCGTTGCGCACCCCGGTGAGCCGCAGCGCGGTGCCGTCGGCCAGCCGGGCGGCCAGCTCCTCGGGGCCCCGCACCTCGGCCCCCCAGCCCAGCGCCGGGGCCGCCGACAGGTCCTGGGCGGCGGTGCCGTCCTTGTGCAGCACCACGTCGTAGCGGTGCTTGGTCAGCTCGTTGTGGTCGGCGCCGCGCTTGAGCCGCACGTCGACCGCGCCCGCGCCGACGGTGCCGAAGAGGCCCGGGTCGATCAGGAGCTCCTTCTCCAGGAGCACGGCCTGCTCGACCTCGCGGCGCAGCACCGCGGGGTCCGGGTCGTGGTCGAGCTGCGCGAGCCGGACGCCGGTCCACATGCTGTCGACGAGCGGCAGGCAGCGCACGTCGCCCACGAGCAGGCGGCCGCCCGGAGCGAGCAGGTCGAGCAGCTTGGTGAGCACGTCCCGCAGGTACCGCTCGTCGGGGAAGTACTGCACGACCGAGTTGATGACGATCGTGTCGAAGTGGCCGCGGGGCAGGCCGTCGGTGACGTCGGCCGCCTGGTGGCGCAGGGTGACCTTGCCGGCGGTGTCCGGCTCGCCGGCGAGCCGGTCGCGCAGACCCTCGATCGCGGACGCCGAGTAGTCGGTGCCCCAGTACTCGTCGACCCCGCCGACCAGCGGCGTGAGGATCAGGCCGGATCCGACGCCGACCTCCAGGACGCGCTTCGGCGCGAAGCCGCGGACGCGGGTGACGATCGCCTCCCGCCAGCGGGCCATCTCCTCGACGGGGATCCCCTCGCCGGTGTACGTGGAGTTCCAGCCCGAGAAGTCGGCGCCGAACGCGGAGCGGTCGGACTCGTCGTAGAAGGTCTCGTAGATCTGCTGCCACTCGTCGACGTGCCGCTCGGCGTTGCCGTCCTCGGTCTCCGGCGCCGGTGCCGCGACCAGATAGGCGGCGAGGCGCTTCTCGCCGAGCCGGTCCTCGTGCACCAGCACCCGGGCCTGCTCCACCGCCGGGTGCCCGGCGAGGGCCGACTCGATCTCGCCCGGCTCGATCCGCAGGCCGCGGATCTTGACCTGGTCGTCGGCCCGGCCGCAGTAGGCGAGCTGACCGTCGGGCAGCCGCCGCACCAGGTCGCCGGTGCGGTACATCCGGGTGCCGGGCTCCCCGAAGGGGTCGGCGACGTAGCGCTCGGAGGTGAGCCCGGCGCGGTCCACGTACCCGCGGGTCACGCCCTCGCCGCCGCTGTACAGCTCGCCGATCTCGCCGGGGGGCGTCGGGCGCAGCGCGTCGTCCAGGACGTACAGGCGGGTGGCGCCGGACCGGGAGCCGATCGGCGGGGCGTCCGGCCCGGGTTCGAGCGGGGCGGAGAGGGTGACGGCGATGGTGGTCTCGGTGGGCCCGTAGCCGTTGACCATCCGGCGGCCGGGGGCCCAGGCCTCCACCAGCCGGGCGCCGCACGCCTCGCCGCCGACCATCAGGGAGCGCAGCTCCGGCAGCTCGGCCGGCGGCACGGTCGCCAGCACCGACGGCGGGACGAACGCGTGGGTGATCCGGTGCTCCGCCAGGAACGCGGCCAGGTCCTCGCCGGCCAGCGGGTCGGGGGGCGAGACGACCAGGGTGCCGCCCGGCGCGAAGGCCAGCAGCACCTCGATGATCATCGCGTCGAAGCTGGGCGAGGCGAGCTGGGACACCACCGCGTCGGGGCCCGACGCCATCCGCTCCACCAGGTCGGCCGCGAACGGCGGCAGCCCGCGGTGCGGGACCGCGACGCCCTTGGGCCGGCCGGTCGAGCCGGACGTGTAGATGACGTAGGCCAGCGACAGCGGACGGTCCACCGGGTCCGGGGCGGTCACCGGCGCGGCCGCCGCCTCGGCCAGGAGCTCCGACAGCGGCACCTGGACGGTGCCCGGGGTGTCGGGCAGCCCGTGCCGCGCCGCCTCGGTGGTCAGCAGGAGGCGGGGCGCGCTGTCGGCGCACATGAACGCGATCCGCTCGGCCGGGTGGTGGACGTCGACCGGCAGGAACGCGCCGCCGGCCTTCCCGACCGCGAGCATGGCGACGATCAGCTCGGCCGAGCGGGGCAGCGCGAGCGCCACCACGTCCTCGGCGCCGATGCCGCGGGCCCGCAGCGCGTGGGCCAGCTGGTTGGCCCGGGCGTCCAGGTCGGCGTACCGCAGCTCGTCCGGGCCGCAGCGCAGCGCCGGCGCGTCACCGCGGTCCGCCGCGTGCCGGGCCACGAGGCCGTGCAAGGACTCGTGCGGGTCGATATCGGCCGAGGGCAGGCGCTCCGGCGAAAACGGCATCGCGGCTCTCCATGATCGATGTGTGCCGGTGGTCCCAGGCGGGCTGGCTCATGATGGGCGGACGCCGAGAAGGCCGACAACCCCTATCCGGGGCCGCGAAAACCCCTGTGGACAGGGGCTTTTGGGAGTCGTCGGCCGTCCGTCCGACGGAACCGTCCTATCGTGCGGCCGACGACCGTCGATGCCTCACAGGCGCAGGAGGATCCGTGTTCCCGTTGTCTTTCGCGCAGCAACGCCTCTGGTTCCTCAACCGCTTGGACACGGGCGCCTGGACCTACAACCTGCCGCTCGCGCTGCGGCTGGAGGGACCGCTCGACACCGAGGCCCTGCACGCGGCCCTGGGCGACCTGGTGGCCCGCCACGAAAGCCTGCGCACCGTCTTCCCCGAGGTCGACGGCGAGCCGCGCCAGCGGGTGCGCGCGACCGTGGACCTCGCCGAGTTCGTCACCGGACTCGACGTCACCGCCGACGAACTGCCCGCCACACTCGACCGGCTGGCCCGGCACGCCTTCGACCTGACCACCGACCTGCCGCTGAAGGTGTGGCTGCTGCGGACCGGCGAGCAGGACCACACGCTGTACGTGGTGCTCCACCACATCGTCGGCGACGGCTGGTCGACGGCGCTGCTCGGCCGCGACCTGGGCACCGCCTACGCGGCCCGCCGGGCCGGGGCACCGCCGGGCTGGGAGCCGCTGCCCGTCCAGTACGCCGACTACGCGCTGTGGCAGCGGGAGCTCCTCGAAGGACCGGACGGCGCGGACCTCCTCGACCACTGGACCGGGCGGCTCGCCGACCTGCCGGACGAGCTGCCGCTGCCCTGGGACCGGCCCCGCCCGGAGGTCTCCGGCGACGACGGCGGCGAGGTGCTGCTGGACCTCCCGGCGGAGCTGCACGGCCGCCTGCTGCGGCTCGCGCGCGACGCCGACGCCTCGCTGTTCATGGTCGTCCACGCGGCCCTCGCGGCCCTGCTCACCCGGCTCGGCGCCGGCACCGACATCCCCCTCGGCACGATGGACGCGGGCCGCTCCGAGGAGGACCTGGAGGACCTCATCGGGTTCTTCGTCAACACCCTGGTGCTCCGCCTGGACACCTCCGGGGACCCGACCTTCCGGCAGCTGCTGGCCCGTGCCCGGGAGACCGACCTGGCCGCCCTCGCCCACCCCGAGCTGCCCTTCGACCGGCTCGTCGAGGCGCTCAACCCGAGCCGCGCGCTCAACCGGCACCCGCTCTTCCAGGTCGCCCTGGTGCTGCAGAACAACGCCGCCGCGCAGTACGCCCTGGACGGCCTGACCGTGACGGAGCTGCGGAACCGGACCATCGCCGCCCACTTCGACCTGTCCGTCAGCTTCACCGACCGCCACGCCCCCGACGGCACGCCGCTCGGCCTGTCCGCGCAGCTCGTCCACCGCACCGAACTCTTCGACCGGGAGACGGTCACGGCCCTCGCGCACCGCCTGGCGCGGCTGCTCGAAGCGGTGGTGGACGACCCCGACCGGGCCCTCGGCGACCTCGACCTGCTGGACGCCCGCGAACGCGACACCCTGCTGCACGAGTGGAACGGCGAGCCCCGGCCCGAACAGCCCGTCGGACTGGCGCGGGCGTTCGCCCGGCAGGCCGGGCTGACCCCCGCCGCGCCCGCCGTCTCCGACCGGGACGGCACGCTGAGCTACGCCGAACTGGACCGGCGCAGCGACCTGCTGGCCGGCCGGCTGGCCCGGCTCGGCGTGGTGGCCGAGACGCGGGTCGCGATCCTTCAGCAGCGCTCCGCCGACCTGATCGTGGCGATGCTCGCGGTGCTCAAGGCCGGCGGCTGCTTCGTACCGCTGCCGCTGACCGCGCCCACCGAGCGGATGCGCGACATGCTGGAGCAGTCCGGCGTGGCGCTCCTGCTCGTCGACGACGCGCTACGCGAACACGAGCTGGCGACCGGCGCCGGGGTGAAGAGCCTGACGGTGACCGGCTTCTCGCCCACGGCGGCCGACCGCGCCGCCGTGCCGTCCGGCGACGCGCATCCCGAGCAGGCCGCGTACATCATGTACACCTCGGGCTCGACCGGCGCGCCCAAGGGCGTCGTCACCACCCAGCGCGGCGTGCTCGCCTTCGCCCGGGACCGGTGCTGGCACGACGAGCGCCCGCGCCGCGCGCTGCTGCACTCACCGCACGCCTTCGACGCCTCGACCTGCGAGATCTGGGTGCCGCTGCTCTCCGGCGGCGAGGTCGTCGTGGCACCCGTTGGCGATGTCGACGGCGCCGTCGTCCGGGCCGCCGGCCTCACCGACGTCCTGCTGGTCTCCGGCCTCTTCCAGGTCATCGCGGAGGAGGACCCGGACTGCTTCGCCGGACTGCGCGAGGTGATGACCGGCGGCGACGTGATCAGCTCCGCAGCCGTCCGCGCGGTCCTGCGCCGCCACCCCGACCTCCGGGTCCGGGCCACCTACGGGCCCACCGAACTCACCATGTGCTCCGTGCAGATGCCCCTGCACGACCCGGACACGGTGCCGGACAGCGTGCCGATGGGCCGGCCGATGGACAACACCGCCGTCTACGTCCTCGACGACCGGCTGCGGCCGGTGCCCGCCGGCGTGATCGGCGAGCTGTACGCGGCCGGCGCCGGTCTGGCGCGCGGGTACGACGGCCGCGCCGGGCTCAGCGCCGAACGCTTCGTCGCCGACCCCTTCGGCGCCCCCGGCACCCGCATGTACCGCACCGGCGACCTCGCCCGGTGGCGCTCCGACGGGACCCTGGAGTTCGCCGGCCGGGTCGACACCCAGGTGAAGATCCGCGGCTTCCGGGTCGAACCCGGAGAGGTGGAGAGCGTGCTGGTCCGCCACCCGCACGTGGCCCAGGCCCATGTGCACGCCCGCGAGGACCGGCCGGGCGACAAGCGCCTCGTCGGATACCTGGTCCCCGCCGTGCCCTCGCCCGACCTCGCCGGGATCCGCGCCGCCGCGGCCTCGGTGCTGCCGCCGTACATGGTCCCCGCCGCCCTGGTCACGCTCGACCAGCTCCCGCTCACCCCGAACGGCAAGATCGACCGGCGGCTGCTGCCCGAACCCGAGAAGGCCGCCGCCGACGCCGACCACGTGGCCCCCCGCGACGACCGGGAACGCGCCCTGTGCGCCCTGTTCGCCGAGGTGCTCCAGGTACCGCGGGTCGGCGTGCACGACGGCTTCTTCGCGCTCGGCGGCCACTCCCTGCTCGCGATCCGCCTGGTCAACCGGATCCGCACCACGCTCGGGGCGGACCTCGGCGTCGCGGCCCTGTTCCAGGCGCCCACCGTCGCCGAACTCGCCGGCCGGCTCGCCGAACCGGGCGGCACCGCGCGGATCCCCGCCGTCGCCCGGACCGACGCCATGCCGCTCTCGTACCAGCAGGAAGGGCTCTGGTTCCTGCACCAGCTCGACCCCGCCTCCCCGGTCTACAACGTGCCGCTCGCGCTGCGCCTGCGCGGCCCGCTCGACCCGGACCGCCTCTCCCGCGCCCTGGGCACGCTGGTCGGCCGGCACGAGAGCCTGCGCACCCGGTTCGTCACGGTGGACGGCGTCCCCGTCCAGGTCGCCGACCCCGCACCGGAGTCCTGGCCGCTCCCGGTGACCGCCGTCCACCCGGACGCCGTCCCCGAGGCGCTCGCCGAGGCCGCCACCCGCCCGTTCGACCTGGCCGCCGACCGACTGCTGCGCACGGAGCTGCTGCGGCTCGGCCCGGCCGAGCACGTCCTGGTGCTGTGCACCCACCACGTCATCGCCGACGGATGGTCGGCCGGCGTCCTGCTCGACGAACTGGCCGCCCTGTACACCGACCCCGACCGGACCCTGCCCGCCCTGGACATCCAGCCGGCCGACCACGCGGTCTGGCAGCGCGCCCGGCTCGCCGAGGACGCGCTGGACAAGCAGCTCGGCTACTGGCGCGAACAGCTCCACGCGCTGCCCCGGCTGGACTTCCCGACCGACCGCCCGCGCGGCACCGGCGCCGGACACCCCGGGGCCACCGCCGAACTGCACCTCCACGACGGCCTCGGCGCCTCGCTGCGCCGGCTCGCCGACACCGAACGCGGCTCCCTCCTCTCCGTGCTGACGGCCGGCTTCCTGGTCGTGCTCTCCCGGCACACCGGGCAGGACGACATCGGCATCGGCACGGTCCTCTACGGCCGCAACCGCCCCGAACTCGAACCGCTGGTCGGCTACTTCGCCAACACCGTCGTGCTGCGCGCCGACGTCGCCGGGAACCCGGCCTTCCGGGAACTCGTGCACCGCTGCGAACTGGCCGTGCGCGGCGCCACCGAACACCAGGACCTCCCCTTCACCACCCTGGTCGAAGAGCTGCGGCCGGCCCGCGAACCGGGCCGCAACCCGCTCTTCCAGATCAGCCTCACCCTGCACGCCGACGAACGCGCCGCGGCCGGCCCGGCCTTCGGCCCGGTCACCGTCGAACCGCTGCCGGTGGCCGGCCGGGTCGCCCGCTTCGACCTGGCCCTGCACGCCACCGTCACCGCCGACGGCGGGCTGCGCCTGCAGGCCGAGTACGCCACCGACCTCCTCGACGCCGACCGCGTCACCCGGCTCCTGGAACACCTGGGCAGGGTCCTGACCCGGGCGGCGGCGGAACCGGACGCCACCGTCGCCGCCTTCGTCCTGCCCGGCCCCGAGGAGGCGGCGCTGCTGCGCGGCTGGAGCGCGGCCCGCCGCGAGGTGCCGGCCGACGCCTCGCTCTGGGACCTCTTCGCCGAGCAGGTCCGGCTGCGCCCCGACACCGTGGCGGTCGTCGCCGGCGACACGCGCACGACCTACCGCGAACTGGCCCGGCGGGCCGAACGGCTGGCCGCCCGGCTGGCCGCCAGAGGAGTCGGCCGCGGAAGCCTGGTCGGCCTCTGCGCCCACCGCGACACCGACCTCGTCGTCGGGATCCTCGGCATCCTGCGGGCCGGGGCCGCGTACGTACCGCTGGACCCCGACCACCCGGCCCAGCGGCGGTCGTACATGGCCGACGACGCCGGCCTGTCGGTGGTCGTCACCCAGCGCGGACTCGACGTCCCCGGGACCGCGCTGCTCCTGGACGAGGACACCGACGGGGACCTCCCGGTGCCGGACGCGACCGCGACCGCCGCCGACCTCGCCTACCTGATCTACACGTCCGGCTCGACCGGCGCGCCCAAGGCCGTCACCGTCCCGCACGGCCAGGTCGTCCGGCTGCTGCGGGCCACCCAGGACTGGTACCGGTTCGACGAGCGGGACGTGTGGACCCTGTTCCACTCCTTCGCCTTCGACTTCTCCGTCTGGGAACTCTGGGGCGCCCTCGCCCACGGCGGCCGGCTGGTCGTCGTACCGCACTGGCAGACCCGCTCGCCCGAGGACTTCCAGCGGCTGCTGGCCCGGGAGGAGGTCACGGTGCTCAACCAGACCCCGGCCGCCTTCCGCCAGCTCGTCGCGGCCCACGAGGAACGCCCGGAGGAACTCTCCCTGCGTTACGTGATCTTCGGCGGCGACGCGCTGGACGGCGACTCGGTGCGCCGCTGGTTCGACCGGCACGGCGAGGACCACCCGCGCCTGGTCAACATGTACGGCATCACCGAGACCACGGTCCACGTCACCTACTGCCCGCTGACCCGGGAGCTCCTGCGGGACAACGCCAGCCCCATCGGCGAGCCCATCCCCGACCTGTCGCTGTGGGTCGTCGACAGGACCGGGCAGCCCGCCCCCATCGGCGTCCCCGGCGAACTCCTCGTCGGCGGCGCCGGCCTGTCCTGGGGCTACCTCAACCGGCCCGACCTGAGCGCCCGGCGGTTCGTCGCCGACCGGCTCGGCGGCGCCCCCGGCGCCCGGCTCTACCGCTCCGGCGACCTGGCCCGGCGCCGCTCCGACGGCGGCCTGGAGTACCTGGGCCGCATCGACCACCAGGTGAAGATCCGCGGCTTCCGCATCGAACTCGGCGAGATCGAGGCCGTGCTCGCCGCCCATCCCCGGGTCGACGACGCCTGCGTGACCGTGCGCGACGACCGGCTCGTCGGGTACGTGGTGAGCAAGGACGCGGTGGAGCCCGGCGACCTCCGGGCACACCTCGCGGCCCACCTGCCCGACTACATGGTGCCCTCGGCGCTGGTCCCCGTGGAGCGCATCGCGCTGACCGGCAACGGCAAGGTGGACCGGGCCGCGCTGCCCGCGCCGGAGCCGAGCCGCGACGGCGCGTTCGTCGCCCCGCGCGACGCCACCGAACACGCGGTCGCCCGGGTCTGGTCCGCCCTGCTGGGCACCGACCGGATCGGCGTCCACGACAGCTTCTTCGACCTGGGCGGCACCTCGCTCGACCTGACCCGGCTGCGCGCCGAGCTGCGTCGGCGGCTCGGCGTCGAACTGGACATGCGTGACCTGTACTCGGCTCCGACCGTGGAGATGACCGCCATGCTGCTCGATCCGTCCCGCCGCACCCGTACCCAGCCGTCGCCGCTGGTGCCCATCAAGCCCACCGGCGGCCGGCCACCGCTCTTCCTGGTCCACGCCGTCGGCGGGTCGGTGGTGCCCTACCTGCCGCTGGCCCGCCTGATCGACCCCGACCAGCCGCTCTACGGGCTGGAGGACCCGGGGCTCGACGGCGGCCCCGTCACCGCCTCGCTGACCGATCTGGCCGCGCGGTACGTCGAGGCGATCCGCGCGGTTCAGCCGCACGGCCCCTACCACCTCGGCGGCTGGTCGCTGGGCGGCGTCGTGGCCGCGGAGATGGCGCGCCTGCTCACCGCCGCGGGCGAGACGGCCCCGCTGGTCGTCATGCTGGACACCGGGATGCCCCCGTACCTGGGAGAGGCACTGCCGGACCGCGCGGTGCTCCTCGGCGGCTTCGTCCACGACCTGGCCGGCCTGGCCGGCGTGCCGGCGCCCCGGTACGACGAGGCCGCGCTGCGGGGCCTCACGCCGGACCGTCAGGACGAGGCGCTGCTGGACCTGCTGGAGCGCGCGGCCCTCGTGCCGGAGGGCATCCGCGACGACATGCGCGAGCGGATACGGGTCTTCGAGGCCAACACCCGAGCCCTGCTGCGGCACCGCCCCGGCCCGGTCGACGGACGCCTGGTGCTGCTGTCGGCGCAGCAGCAGCCGCGCCGGCCGAAGACCCGCCCGTGGCGCGTCCTCGCCCGCGGCGGCTTCGAACTCCACACGGTCCCCGGCGACCACCACACCATGCTGCAGCAGCCCCACCTGACCGCGCTGGCGCGGAGCCTGAGCGGGGTGCTGGAGCGCCTGGTCCGACCCTGACGGGACACCGCACCGCATACCACCGCAGCCCCGGCCCGGAGAGGCCGGGGCTGCGGCGTTCCCGGACGGCGGGGGCGGGGGCACGGGGCGCGGACGCGCGGGACGGGGAGAGCGGGCCGGCGCGTGGACGCGCGGGCTTGGGGAGACCAGGGGCGCGCGCGGACGCGCGGGACGGGGAGAGCGGGCGCGCGCGGACGCGCGGAACGGCGGGAGCGGGCGTGCGCGGACGCGCGGAACGGCGGGAGCGGAACCTCCGCTCCCGCCGTCCCGTCGGTCGGGTCCGCCGGGTCCTATCGGGTCCCGTCGGACTGCCCGAGCTCGGCGAGCCGTGCGGTGAAGTCCGCCAGCACCGGGTGCTCCAGCAGCACCCGGACCCGGACCGTGATGCCGAGGCGGCGGCGCACCGCGGCCACCACCTCCATGGCGGCCAGCGACTGGCCGCCCAGGGCGAAGAAGTCGTCGTCCTCCGTGACCGGGACGCCCAGGACCTCCTGCCAGATCTCGGCGATCGCGGCCGTGCCGGCGTTGCCGGCGTTCTCGGCGTTCTCAGCGGGGGCGGCGTTCGTCACAGTCCATCAGCTCCTTGACGGGCTCACGCCGGGCTCAGCCGCACCGGCAGTCGGGTCAGTCCATGGATGAAGTTGCCCGCGCCCCACACCGGCTCGCCGGCCGGGGCGATCACCCGCACCCGGCGGATCAGCGCCGTCAGCAGCGCGGTGAGCTCCAGCCGGGCGACCCGGGCCCCGACGCAGACGTGGGGGCCCCAGCCGAACGCCAGGTGCTTGTTGGGCGTGCGGTCGGGCCGGAAGGTGTCCGGGTCGGGGAAGACGGCCGGGTCGCGGTTGGCCGAGCAGATCCAGGCGGTCACCCGGTCGCCGGGGTGCAGCACGGTGCCGGCCACCGTCACCGGGCGGGTCACCGTGCGCAGCGCGTGCAGCCCGGGGCTGGTCCAGCGCAGGATCTCCTCGACGGTGGTGGGCAGCAGCTCCGGCGCCGCGCGGAGCGCCGTCCACAGCTCCGGCCGGTCGCCGAAGACCAGCAGCGCCCCGGCCGCCGCGTACCGTACGGTCTCGCTCGCACCGGTCAGCACGCCGCTGCAGTTGAGGATCAGCTCGTCGTCGGTCAGATCGCCGTCGGCCGCGAGCAGCGCGCTGATCAGGTCGTCGCCGGGACGGGCCCGGCGCTCGGCGATCAGGTCGGCGAAGTAGCCGAAGATCTCGGCGTTGGCGTCCAGCCGGTCGATCGGGTCGGGGGAGTCCAGGCCGTCGGTGGTGAGCCTTCCGATCAGCGGCCAGTCGGCCCGGGGCAGGTTCATCATGGCGCAGATGACCTGGTTGGGGAGCCGCTGCGCCAGGTCGCCGACGGCGTCCCGGACCAGCGGCCCGCCGGCGTCCGCGGCCACCACCTCGTCCACCAGGTCGGTGACTCCGGCGACGATCCGGTCGTGCCACTGGCGCAGCGCCGCCGGGGTGAACGGGGCGCCCACCACGCGGCGGATCCGACCGTGCCGCGGCGGGTCGCTGACCACCATCATCCGGTCGGCGACCAGGTCGGCCGCCTCGCCCGACCCGCCGAGCCTGATGCCCGCGCGGGAACTGAACGTGCCCGGGTCGGACAGGACCGCCTGGACGTCGTCGTACCGGGCGGCCACCCAGAACCCGGGGCCGTCCGGCTCCGGATGCCAGGTCAGACCCGGCCGTTCGCGGACGGCCGCGAGCCGGTCGAGGAACCGGTGCCCGGCGAAGACGCCGGGGGAGAGCAGATCGATGTCCATCGCGGCTCAGCGCGCCTCGATCACGGAGAACGGCGACTCCGGGATCGTCAGGACCCGGTGCATGCCGAACCCGGCCGCCTCCAGGATCCGGGCGAAGCCGGCCCGGTCGCGCTCCCGGCCGCCGGTGAGCACCATCATGCCGAGGTCGCTCCAGTGGCTGACGTGCCGGCCGCCGTCCTCCGGCACCAGCATCTCGATCACGAGCAGCCGGCCGCCGGGCGCCAGCGCGCGGCGGCTCGACCGCAGGATCTCCACCGCCTGCTCGTCGGTCCAGTCGTGCAGGACGCTGCAGAGCAGATGGGTGTCCGCGCCGGCGGGCACCGAGACGAAGAAGTCCCCGGGCACCGCGCGGCAACCGGGGACGCCGCCGCGGAGGTTCACCTCGTCGATCACCGAGGGGCGGTCGAACAGGACGCCGCCCGCGTGCGGGGCCACCGAGAGGATCTCGCCGAGGAGGAAGCCGTCGGCGCCGCCGATGTCCAGGATGACCCGCGAGTCCGACCAGTCGACGGCCTCGGCCGCCTGCCGGTACAGGCGGCCGGTGCGCTCCCGCATCCGGCGCAGGAACGCGAGGTTCTCGCCGCGGCGGGTGTTCTTGACCCCGAAGAAGCCGTCGGCGCCCTCGTTGCCCGCGCCGCCGTTGAAGGAGGCGGTGCCGGTGCGGAAGGTGTCCGTGGCGCGCAGCCAGGCCAGCTGGCTCTCGGCGTTGACCAGGGAGGCGGAGAGGCTGTGCGGGTCGTCCCGGCGCAGCCGCGCGCCGAGCGGGGTCAGCCGGAAGCCGCCCGCCGGATCGCCGGCGAAGAACCCGGCGGTGGTGAGGGCGGCGAGCAGCCGGCCCAGGGAGTCGGGGTCGGCGTCGATCAGTTCCGCGGTCTTCGCCACGGGCTGTGCGGTCGAGAAGTCCATCACGTCGGCGACGCCGAGTTCGACGGCGATGCGCAGGGCGTGCGGCAGCACCGCGACCATGCTGTCGTCGACGAGCGTGAGGTAGTCCCGCACGATCGGGTCGGCGGCCTCGACGGGCGCGGTGTCGGCGGTCGCCGCGGAGCCGGCGGTTCTGCCGGCTCCGCCGGTTCTGCCGTCCGCGACGGCCTCCGCGACGGCCTCCTCGGCGCGTGCGGGCGGCGTGGTCGCTCCGGCGGCCGTGGTCGCCACGGCTTCGGTGGTCTCGGTGTACGTGGTCATCGTCAGCCCTTTTCCGGGGGTCGGGACGCGCAGCAGTTCGGTGACGGCTCGGTGGTCGACCTTGCCGTTGGCGTTGTGCGGGAGTTCGTCGAGGCGGCGCACCACATCGGGCACCAGATGGCCGGGGAGCCGCTCGCGCAGCTCCGTCCGGACCCGGTCCGGGTCCGCGTCTCCGGTGAAGGCCAGCGCCAGACGCTCGTACGCGCCGCTCCGGCCGGCCAGTGCCACCGCCACGCAGTCGCGCACGCCGGCGCGTCGCGCGGCGTGGCTCTCGACCTCGCCCAGCTCCACCCGGTAACCGCGGATCTTCACCTGCCGGTCGGCGCGGCCCAGGAAGTGCAGCACGCCCTCGGCGTCGCGCTCCGCGCGGTCGCCGGTGCGGTAGACCCGGGTCGGCACGCCCTCGACGTCGACCGTGACGAACACCTCGGCGGTGCGGTCCGGGTCGCGCAGGTATCCGTGGGCGAGACCCGTGCCGGCGACGCACAGTTCGCCGTCGATGAGATGGATCGCGGTGCCGGGCACCGCCCGCCCGATGGGCACGCCGTGCGGGAGGTCGCAGTCCTCCGGCCGGATGGGGTGCATGGTGGCGAAGGCGAAACTCTCCACCGGGCCGTAGCAGTTGATGACGGTCGTGTCCGGATGCGCCAGCAGCAGCGCGCGCACCGGCTCGGGCGACAGGCGTTCGCCGCCGATGAACATGAGGTCCACCCCGCGCAGGCAGTCGGGGTCCAGCCGCACCAGCAGGTTCACCACGGAGGCGACCAGGACGAGGGTGTTCACGCCGTGCCGCTCGACCAGGTCGCGCAGGGTGTCCGGCAGCAGGTGGTCCTCGTCCGGCAGCACCACGGTGCCGCCCCGGCTGAGCATGCCCCACAGTTCCAGTCCGCAGGCGTCCCACCCGACCGGGGCCAGTTGCGGCAGCACCCGCCCGGGGCCGAAGGCCGCGAGCGGGCCGCTGTCGAAGAGCCGCAGCACCGCCCGGTGCGGGGTCACCACCCCCTTGGGGGCGCCCGTGCTGCCGGAGGTGAAGAAGACGCAGGCCGGGGCGTCCGGCCCGAGGTCCGCCGGGACGGCGGGGGACCCGGGCGAGGGAACGGCCGGCGGCGCCCAGCACGGGGCGCCGGCGAGCGGCGTGTCCGTGACGAACAGCTCCGCCCGCAGCAGGCGCAGCAGTTCCCGTACCCGCTCGTCCGGCCACTTCACGTCGATCGGGCAGTACGCCGCGCCCGTCTTGAGCACGGCCAGCAGGACGGTCACCATCCGGGCCGAGCGGGCGATGCGCACCGGCACCAGGCTCCCCGGCCCCACTCCCGCCTCGGCCAGCGCCGCGGCGTACGAATCGGCCGTGGAAACCAGTTCGGAATAGGTGACCGGGCCGTTTTCGTCAATCAGCGCAATATGGTCGCCATATTCCGCCGCGCGCTCGTCGAGTGCCTGATGAATCAGCACGTACCGCTCCTTGTCCGCAGCTTCGATCGGTCGCATACTCACCTGTCACCATGGTGTGCGCAACCCCTATGCACCCCATAGGGGTTGCTTCGAAACCCAAGTGCGAGAAGGCGGGTTCCGCACTGTTCGGCGGCTGGCGGCACGGTTCGTTGACATTCTCCGACGCCCGTCCTTAGCGTTTTTCCGTCGCGGTACCGGGATCTGAACAATTCTTGTTCCCGACGTCGAAACCGATTATCGAGCCTTGGGGGAATTAATGTCGTCCGGACCCCAGACCAGAAATCAGCACGCCGTCGACGCCGAGATCGACCACATCACGCTCTCGGTCGGGGACGCCCGTGCCCGTGCGGCCGAGTACGTCGAGCGCTACGGCTTCGAGGTGATCGCGGCGGGAGAGACCCCGGAGTTCACCGCCGTGGCGGTGGGCCAGCGGGACACCGTCCTCCTGCTCCTGCAGGGCCTCACCGACGACCACCCGTCCACCCTGTTCACCGCCCGGCACGGCGACGGCGTCAGCGACATCGCCCTGCGGGTGGCGACACCCGACCCGACGGTGCTCCAGGCCTTCGGCGACGTGACCCACAGCTTCGTGAGCCGGCCCGCCGGCGCGCCCTGGTCGCTGCCCGGCATCGCGCCGGTGCGGACCGAGGGCACCACGGAGACCGCGGCCACCTCGGCGCCGGCCACCCGTCACCTGCTCCGCGTCGACCACATAGCGGTCTGCCTGGAGACCGGCGAACTCGACGGAACCGTCGAGTTCTACCGCCGGACGCTCGGCTGGGAGGTGGTGTTCGAGGAGGACATCCACGTCGGAGCGCAGGCCATGCAGTCCAAGGTGGTGCAGAGCCCGAACGCGGGCGTGACGCTGACGCTGCTGCAGCCCATGAGCGGCGCCGTGCCCGGCCAGATCGACGACTTCCTGAAGAAGCACGGCGGCGGCGGCGTCCAGCACCTCGCCTTCGCGGTGCCGAACATCGTGGACGCCGTGGCCGAACTCGGCGGCTCCGGCGTGCGCTTCCTCTCCACGCCCGACACCTACTACGAGGACCTGCACGAGCGGCTCGGCTCGTCCGGCTACGCGGTCGCCGAACTGCGCAAGCACAGCGTGCTCGCCGACCGGGACCACGACGGCGAGCTGTTCCAGATCTTCACCCGGTCCGAGCACCCGCGCCGCACCCTCTTCATGGAGATCATCGAGCGCCGCGGCGCGACCACGTTCGGCAGCAACAACATCCGCAAGCTGTACGAGGCGGTCGAACGACAGGACCTCGCGTGACGGGCGGACCGGGCGTCCTGGCGCCCGACCCGCTCACCCTCGCCGACGTCGAGGACCGCGCCCGCGCCGTCCTGGCGCCCGAGGTCTACGACTTCGTGGCCGGCGGCAGCGGCGACGAGTCGACGCTGCACGCCAACCGCACCGCCTTCGACCGCTGCCACCTCGTGCCCCGGGTCCTCAACGGGGTGGAGACCGCCGACACCACGACCACCCTGCTGGGTGCCGCGTCGTCGATGCCCGTCGCGGTGGCGCCGATGGCCTTCCACTCGGTGGTGCACCCGGACGGCGAGCCGGCGGTGTCCCGGGCCGCGGCCGCGGCCGGGATCCCCTTCACGGCGGCGACCCTGGCCAGCCGCCCGCTGGACGAACTGGTCCCGGCCGGCGGCGAACTGTTCCTCCAGCTGTACTGGCTGCGCGACCGGGCCCGCACCGCATGGCTGATCGCCGAGGCCGAGCGGCTTGGCGCCCGCGCCCTGATCCTCACCGTGGACGTCCCGTTCATGGGCCGCCGGCTGCGCGACCTGCGCAACGGGTTCGCCGTGCCGGCGCACGCCGCGCCGGTGAACCTGGCCGACACCCAGCGCGGTGCCGGGCAGACCGTCGGCGGGCACGCGGCCGCGGTGATCGACCCCACCCTCTCCTGGGCCGACCTGGAGTGGGTGCGGCGCCGGACCCGGCTGCCGCTGGTCCTCAAGGGAGTCCTCGACCCGGCGGACGCGCGGCGCGCCGTGGACCTCGGCGCGGACGGCCTGGTGGTGTCCAACCACGGCGGCCGGCAGCTCGACGGCGCCGTGCCCAGCCTGTTCGCCCTCCCGGCGATCCGGGACGAGGTCGGCGACGCGTGCGAGCTGCTGCTGGACAGCGGCGTGCGAGGCGGCACCGACGTCCTGCGCGCGCTGGCCCTCGGCGCGTCCGGGGTGCTGCTCGGCCGGCCGGTCCTGTGGGGACTGGCCGACGGCGGGGAGTCCGGGGTGACCGGGGCGCTGCGCCTGCTGCGTACCGAACTCGAGGTGTCGATGGCCCTCGCCGGGGCGCCGAACGTGGCCGCGGCCCGACGGCTCGGCGTGCGCTGGGCACCCGGAACCGACGAACGGGAGGGGTCATGACCGAGGCGTCCCACGCCTCGACGGCACGGCCGGGAACGGTGCTGGACCTGGCCGACCTGCACGGGTCGCTGTCCGATCCGGCGCTGCTCTCGATGAACCTGCTGAACGAGGTGTCCGAACGGTACCCGGACGCGGTCTCCTTCGCGCCCGGCCGGCCGGACCCCGGCGGGTTCGCGATCGAGGACGTCCACCGCTATCTGCGCGCCTGGACCGAGCACGTCACCGACGGCACGGACCAGGGCGCGGAGACGGCCCGCAACCGGCTCTACCAGTACGGCAGGACGAAGGGCGTCATCCAGGACCTGGTGGCCCGCAACCTGGCGACCGACGAGAACATCCACGTCGACCCCGAGACGATCCTGGTGACCGTCGGCTGCCAGGAGGCCATGGTCCTGGTGCTGCGCGCGCTGCGCGCCGACGAGCACGACGTGCTCCTGGCCACGTCGCCGTCCTACGTGGGCATCACCGGCGCGGCCCGCCTGGTCGACCTGCCGGTCGTGCCGGTCGACAGCGGCACCGCCGGGATCGACCTGGACGACCTGGCGGCCAAGGTGAAGGGCGCGCGCGAGGCCGGACTGCGGCCCCGGGCCTGCTACCTGGTGCCCGACTTCGCCAACCCGACCGGGCTCAGCCTCGACGTGCCGACCCGGCACCGGCTGCTCGACCTGGCGGCGGAGCTCGACATCCTGATCATCGAGGACAACCCGTACGGCTTCTTCGGCGACGGCGCGGCCCCGAAGCCGACGCTCAAGTCGCTGGACTCCGGCCACCGGGTGGTCTACCTCGGCTCGTACGCCAAGACCCTCCTGCCCGGCGCCCGGATCGGGTTCGTGGTGGCGGACCAGCCCGTCGTCCGCGGCGGCGAGACGGCCGGCACCCTCGCCGACGAGCTCTCGAAGATCAAGAGCATGATCACGGTCAACACCCCGCCGATCGCCCAGGCGGTCATCGGCGGCGCGTTGCTGGAGAACGACTTCGCCCTGCGCGAGGCGAACCGGGACGCCACCGCCCGGTACGGAGAGCGGCTGCGGCACCTGCTCGACGGGCTGGCCGCACGCTTCCCCACCCCGTCCCCGGTCGGCTGGAACCGACCGGACGGCGGATTCTTCCTGGTCGTCACGGTGCCGTTCGTCGCCGACGACGACCTGCTCGCCTACTCGGCCAAGCGGCACAAGGTCATCTGGACGCCGATGCACCACTTCTACGCGGCGGAGGGCGGGGCGCGGCAGCTGCGCCTGTCCCTCAGCTCGCTCACGCCGGAGAAGATCGACCTCGGTCTGGACCGGTTCGCTGCGCTGGTGACCGACCTTCTGGAGAGGACCTGACAACCATGAGAGCGCTGACGATAAACGAGCGGATCGTCTCGGACGACACCGACGCCTACGTGATCGCCGAGATCGGCCACAACCACGAGGGCGACCTCGGCAAGGCGGAGGAGCTGGTCCGCCAGGCGGCGGCGGCCGGGGCCAGTGCCGTCAAACTGCAGAAGCGGGACAACCGCTCGCTCTACACCAAGGCCATGTACGACTCCCCGTACACCGGGCGCAACAGCTTCGGCCCGACGTACGGAGCCCACCGCGAGTTCCTGGAGTTCGGCACCAAGGAGTACACCCACCTCCAGCAGCTCGCCGCCGAACTGGGCGTCGACTTCTTCGCGACCGCCTTCGACTTCGCCAGCGTGGACTTCCTCGCCGAGCTCGGCGTCCCGGCGATCAAGATCGCGTCCGGCGACATCAGGAACACCCCGCTGCTCGCCTACGCGGCGAAGGCGGGCAAGCCGCTCGTCGTCAGCACCGGCGGCGCGGACATGGAGTCGGTGCGGCGGGCCTGCGGCACCATCCTGCCCATCAACCCCGACCTCGCGCTGCTGCAGTGCACCGCGACCTACCCGGCCGAGCCGGAGGAGCTGAACCTGAAGGTGCTGGGCACCTACCGGGCCGAGTTCCCCGACACGGTGATCGGCTACTCCGGGCACGACCTCGGCCCGTGGGCCGCCTGGACCGCGTACGCGCTCGGCGCCCGCGTGGTGGAGAAGCACGTCACCCTCGACCGCACCCGGCCCGGCAGCGACCACAAGTTCTCGCTGGAGCAGGAGGACATGGCCGAACTCGTCGAGGGGCTGCGCCGGGTACGGCGCTCGCTCGGCAGCCCGGACAAGCAGGTCCTGCCGCGCGAACGGCCCGCCATGGACAAGATGGGCAAGAAGCTGGTCGCCCACCGGGACCTGCCGGCCGGACACCGCCTCACCCTGGAGGACGTGGCGATCAAGTCGCCCGGCGACGGGCTGACCCCCGACCGGCTCGCCGACGTGGTCGGCCGCCGCCTCGGCCGGCCGCTGGCGGCCGACGCCGACATCGTCCTGGACGACCTGGTGGACGGCGATGCCGGCCGCGATTGACCTGACCGGATCGGTCGCCGTCGTCACCGGCGTGTGCGGGCGGCTCGGCGCGGTGTGGGTGGACGCCCTGCTGGGCGCCGGCGCCGACGTCGTGGGCCTGGACGTGCGGGACACCGTCGGACCGGAGCTGCGGGCGGTGCTCGACGCCCACGACCCGAAGCGGTTCCTGCCGCTGGTCGCGGACGTCACCGACACCGCCGGCCTGCGCCGGGCGCTCGACGCCTGTCTCGAACGGGCCGGAGAACCCGCCGTGCTCGTCAACAACGCGGGCATCGACAGTCCGCCCTCGGCCGAGGGCACCGGCTGGCGCTTCGAGGACATCCCGGACGAGGTGTCGGGCGGCGTCCTCGACGTCAACGCCCAGGGCACCCTGCGGATGTGCCAGGTGTTCGGCTCGCGGATGGCCCGCAACGGCCGCGGGTCCATCGTCAACATCGGCTCGATGTACGGCGGGCTGGCGCCCGACCCGCGGATGTACGAACACCTGCCGGTGGACCCGCCGTTCCTGAAGCCGCCCGCGTACGGCATGTCCAAGGCCGGCGTCGCCGCGCTGACCCGGTACCTCGCGGCGCTGTGGGGACCGGCCGGGGTGCGGGTCAACACCCTGTCGCCGGGCGGCGTGCTGGGCGCGCAGGACCCGGTGTTCCGGGAGAAGTTCGACGCCAAGGTGCCGCTGCGGCGGATGGCCCGCCCCGAGGACCTGACCGGACCGCTGCTGTTCCTCGCGTCCGACCTGAGCCGCTACGTCACCGGCACCGAACTCGCCGTGGACGGCGGGTTCGGGTGCTGGTGACCCCTACCCCTGCACGAGGAGAAGCCATGGACAGGTCCCTGGCCTGGATCCCGCGCGCCGAGTTCGAGCGCGTCCTGGGCGAGGTCGTCGACCCGCACCGAAGGGTGCTCGCCTTCTCGGCGATGTGCCGCATCAACACCCTCTACATGATCACGCGCGCCGGCTCGGGCCACATCGGCTCCAGCTTCAGCGCCGCCGACGTGGTCAGCCGGCTGGTCCTGGAGGAGCTCTACCGGCCCTTCGAGGCCGACGGGGACGTGTACTTCTCCTCCAAGGGCCACGACGCGCCCGGACTGTACGCCGCGATGATCGGGCTCGGGCTGCTCGACGAGGAGCTCCTGCACCGGCTGCGGCGGATCGACGGCCTGCCCGGACACCCGGACGTCGGCACCCCCGGCATGCCCTTCAACACCGGTTCCCTGGGCATGGGCATCTCCAAGGCGAAGGGCCTGGTCCTCGCCCACCGGCTGGCCGGCCGCAGCTCCCGGGTGGTGGTGATGACCGGGGACGGCGAACTGCAGGAGGGCCAGAACTGGGAGGCGCTGCCCAGCGCCGCGCGGTACGGCATGGGCGAGCTGACGGTGGTGGTCGACCACAACCGCCTGCAGTCCGATACCTTCGTCGCCGACGTCAGCGACCTCGGCGACCTGGCGGGCAAGTTCACCGCCGCCGGCTGGGGCGTGCTGCGCTGCGACGGGCACGACCCCCGGCAGCTGGCGGAGGCCTTCGCCCGCCGGGCCGCCGAGCACCCGGAGCGGCCCGCGGTGATCATCGCGGACACCGTGAAGGGCGGCGGCTGCGCCACCTTCGCCGCGACCTCGATGGCACCCGGCGAATGGCGCTACCGCCACCACAGCGGCGCGCCGGGTCCCGCGGACCACGACTCCGCCTACCGGGAGCTGCTCGGCACCGCCGACGGGATCCTCCGCGGGTGCGGCCTCGCACCGCTGCGGCCGGTCGAGCTCACCGTGGACCTCCCGGCGAAACCGGCCGCGGTGCGGCTTCCCGAGCTGTACGGCCGACTGCTCACCGAGGCGGCCCACGAGGACCGGAGGATCGTCGCCCTCGACGGCGACCTGGTGCTGGACACCGGCCTGATCCCGTTCCGCGAGACCCACCCGGACCGGTTCGTCGAATGCGGCATCGCCGAGCAGGACATGGTCTCGATGGCGGGCGGACTGGCGGCCGGCGGACTGCGGCCCTTCGTCCACTCGTTCTCCTGCTTCCTGCACGCGCGGCCCAACGAGCACATCTACAACAACGCCACCGAACGGCGGCCGGTGGTCTACGTCGGCTCGCTCGCCGGACTGCTGCCCGCCGCCCCCGGCCACTCCCACCAGGCGGTCCGCGACGTGTCGGCGCTGTCCGGCGTGCCCGGCCTGACCATCCTGGAACCCTCCCACCCCGCCCAGCTGGCCGCCGCCCTCGACCACTGCAGGTCCACCCCGGACAGCGTCTACCTGAGGCTGTCCAGCCAGCCGGTCCCGCCGGAACTCGCCGAACTGCCGCCCGCCCCGCTGGCGGTCGGCCAGGGGCAGGTGCTGCGGGCCGGCGGCCAGGCGGTCGCGTTCGGCGCCGGCCCGGTGGTCCTCGGGCAACTGCTGGGCGCCGCCGACCTGCTCGCGGAGCGGGGCGTCACGCTCACCGTGGTGGACCTGCCCTGGCACAACCGGGTCGACCCGGTGTGGCTGGGCAAGCTGCTGGCCGGCGTCCGGCACGTGTTCGTCGTCGAGCACCAGTACGGCAACGGCGGCCAGGCCGACCTGCTCGCCCGGCACCTGCTGGAGACCGGCACCGCGGACGGCCTCGCCTTCCGCGGCATCCACCTCACCGAGGTGCCGCGCTGCGGCACCGAGGCCGAAGTCCTCGCCGCCCACGGCATGGACGCCGCGCACCTGGCCCGGCTCATCGGCGCGGACGTCCTGGACGCCGCACCCGCACCCACCGACTGACGAGGAGACACCCCCCGTGGAAACCGTACGCAACGAGCTCAACCGCCCGCCCCAGGAGATCGTCGAGGGCTTCCGCGCCGTACTCGCCGAGTACAGCCCGAGCTGCCTGGTCACCGACGCGCGGCGACGGGTCGGCGCGCTCGGCGGGCTGCTGCCCGTCAAGCACCACCACAAGATCGCCGGACCGGCGCTCACCGTCAACCTCTCGATCGACGACCTGGTCGACTGCATGCCGGTCCTCGTCCAGGCGCAGCCGGGGGACGTCATCGTCGTGGCCTGCCACGAGACCACCCGCACCGCCATGTGGGGCGGCCTCATGTCCACCCTGTCGAAGCAGATCGGCATCGCCGCCGGCATCGTCGACGGCGCCGTCCGCGACGTCGACGAGATCCGCGACCTCGACTTCCCGGTCTGGTACCGCAGCACCGTCCCGAGGCCCTCCCCGACCGCCGTGCACGACCGCACCGAGCCCGTCCAGGTGAACGTGCCCGTGGTGATCGACGGCCAGGTGATCAACCCCGGGGACATCGTCGTGGCCGACGAGAACGGGATCGCGGTGGTCCCCAAGGACACCGCCGGCACCGTGCTGGAGCGCACCCGGATGAACATCGACCGGGAGCGCGTCATCCGCGAGAAGATCAGCTCCGGCCTGACCGTCGCCGAACTGATCGCCGAGTTCGGTCACCTGTGATGCGGGTCTACCTCACCGGCGCGGACGGGATGCTGGGCACCGCGCTGCGCCACGAGCTCGCCTCGCGCCCGGAGACCGCCGACTGGCCCGTCCTCGGGGTCTCCCTCGCCGACTTCGACATCGGCGACGCGGCCGCCGTACGGGACTCGATCGACGCGTTCCGGCCGGACGTGGTGGTGCACACCGCCGCCAACGCGGTGGTGGACTCCTGCGAACGCGACCCGGCCCTGGCCCTGCGCGTCAACGTGGGGGGCACCCGCCACGTCGCCGAGGCCTGCCGACGGCACGGCAGCCGCCTGATCTACATCTCCAGCGACTACGTGTTCGACGGCCGGGCCCCCGGGCCCGCCGGGTACAACGAGGACGACATCCCCGCCCCGGTCAGCGTGTACGGCCTGAGCAAACTGGCCGGCGAGCGGATCGTGGAGGCCGTCCCCGACCACCTCGTGGTGCGCACCTCCTGGCTGTACGGCGGCACCGACCCGCGCCTCGACCAGGTCCTCGCCGCCGCCCGGGAGTTCCTGGACGGCGGCCGGCCGCGGCTGATCGACGACCAGTTCAGCAGCCCGACCTACATCCCCGACCTGGCGTCCGCGCTGGTACGGCTGCTGCCGGGCGCCCTCGCCGTGCGCGGCCTGCTGCACATCGCCAACCGGGGCCGGGCGAGCTGGTACCAGGTCGGTCTGGCCCTCGCCGAACGGCTCGGCACCGCCCACCCGGTGCCGATGTCCATGGCCGAGGCCGGCTTCGTCGGCGGCCGGCCGCGCGACTCACGCCTGGACAGCACCCGCGCGGCCGCCTTCGTCCACGCGATGCCCCACTGGACCGACGCCCTCTCCCGCTACTGCGCCCTGCTCACCGCGGGCGACCGAGGGACGGTGGACCACTGATGGACCAGCCGTTCCTGCTGCTGGACTTCGACGGCCTGGTGTGCGACACCGAACGGGCCGCGCTGCTGGCCTGGCAGGACCTCTACGACCGGCTCGGGGTGCCCCTGACCGCCGGCGTGCGGGCCGGGATGCTCGGCAACTCGGCCGGAGCCCGTGTCGCGCTGGCCGACCTGGCCTCCCGGCTCGGCCGGCCGGTCGAGGACGCCGAGTGGACCTGGCAGCGGGAGCGGCGGGCCGTCCGGTGCGCCGCCGCGCCCGCCCGGCCCGGCGCGGAACGGCTGCTGCGCACCGCCGAGGGGGCGGCCGCGATCGTGTCCAGCAGCCCGGCCGCCTGGGTCGAGGACCACCTGCGGCGGCTCGGGCTGCGGCACCACCTCGCCTTCCTGGTGACCGGCGACGACACCGACCGGCACAAACCCGCACCGGACCTCTACCTGCTCGCGCTGGCACGCGCCGGGGTTGCCGCCGGCGACGCGCTCGCCGTCGAGGACTCCCCGACGGGGCTCCGCGCCGCCCGGGCCGCCGGCCTGCGCTGCGTCGCGGTCCCCTGGGAACCGGCCGGGGCGGCCGACCTGGCCGGTGCCGACGCGGTGCTGGCCGACCTGAGCGAGCTGGATCCGCAGCGCTACCGGCACGACGAGGAATGACATGGAGATCACGGCGGACAACGCCCTGGAGGAACTGTCCCGGCACGTCCTGATGGACGGCCTGGACCTGGTCCTGGACCTGGAACGCAGCCGCGGCAGCACCCTGGTGGACGCGCGCGGCGGCGAGGAGTACCTGGACCTCATCACGTTCTACGGTTCGCTGCCCCTGGGCATGAACCACCCCGGCATGGCCGAGGACCCGGCGTTCCTGGCCGGACTCGCCCGGGCCGCCCTGCACAAGGTGACCAACTCCGACATCTACACCGTGGAGTACGCCCGCTTCGCGGCGACCTTCCGCCGCGTCCTCGGCGACCCGAGGCTGCCGCACCTCTTCTTCATCGACGGCGGCGCCCTGGCGGTCGAGAACGCGCTGAAGGTGGCCTTCGACTGGCGCGCCCAACGGCGGGGGACCGACCCGTCGCGGCCCCTCGAAGTCCTGCACATGGAGCACGCCTTCCACGGGCGCAGCGGCTACACGCTGAGCCTGACCAACACCTCGCCGGCGGTGACCGCGCGCTACCCCGCCTGGAGCTGGCCGCGCGTGCCGGTGCCCCGGCCCGGTGCCGAGCGGGAGGCGGTGGAGGCCGCACGACGGCACCTGGCCGAACGCGGCGACCGGATCGCCTGCTTCATCGCCGAACCGGTCCAGGGGGCCGGCGGCGACCGGCACCTCGGCCGGGAGTTCCTGCTGCGCATGCAGGACCTGTGCCACGAGCACGACGTGCTGTTCGTGCTCGACGAGGTGCAGACCGGCTGCGGCCTGTCCGGCGCGCCGTGGACCTACCAGCGGCTCGGGCTCGAACCCGACGTGGTGGCCTTCGGCAAGAAGACCCAGGTGTGCGGCCTGATGGCGGGCGGCCGGGTGGACCGGGTGCCCGAGGGCGCGCTGACCGTCCCGGACCGGCTCGGCTCCACCTGGGGCGGCAACACCGCGGACATGGTGCGGGCCACCCGGATCCTGGAGATCGTCGAGCGGGACGGCCTGGTGGCCGCGGCCGAGACCAAGGGCGCCCACCTCGGCCGGCTCCTCGCGGACCTGGCCGAGGCCCACCCGGCCCTCGTCCACGACGTGCGCGGCCTCGGCCTGATGTGGGCCTTCGACCTGCCCGACACGGCGCTGCGCAAGGAGCTCCTGGACCGCCTGCGGCGGGTCCACCGGGTGCTCCTGCTGCCCGGCGGGCCCCGCGCCGTACGGTTCCGCCCGGCGCTGACCATCGGGCTCGACGAACTGGACAAGGCGGTCGCCGCGGTGGACGCGGCGCTCACCTCGATGGGGGTGCGATGACCGGGTCGGGCGGGCCCCGCGTACGGGGATGTAGGGGTTGTCAGGAGTTTGCCACGCGGACAGAATGCGGGCAGCTCGTCCCATCCGCAGCGAAAAAGGAGTGCGCTGGCTCATGAGCAATCCGTTCGAGGATGAAAATGCCTCATACCGCGTTCTGGTCAATGCGGAGGAGCAGTATTCCTTGTGGCCGGATTTCGCGGAGGTCCCGGCCGGCTGGACCGTCGCCCTGGAGAGCACGTCCCGGCAGGAATGCCTGGACTACGTGAACGAACACTGGGTCGACATGCGCCCCAAGAGCCTCGTCGAGGCGATGGGTCAGTCCGGCTGACGCACCGCCCTCGAAATCCGCCAGGGACCACGCCGCACGGCAGCGTGGTCCCTGGCCGCGTTCTGCGACGACTCCCTTCGCATTTCCTTTCCGCGCGGCGGCCGAACGGCACCCGGGACGACCGATAGCGCGCTGATAGCCGGTCGATGAGCCGGACGGGAAGCATGGGCCAAGACCTTACGGCCCGTCCGAGGAACGGCTTTCCCTCTTTGCTCACCGACCCATGGGAGGAGTTCGCGGTGGAACTGGTGGAGCGCGAAGTACCGCTGGCGCTGCTGTCCGTACTGGCCGAACAGGCACGGGACGGACACGGGCGTGCCGTCCTGGTCTCCGGACCGGTGGCGGCGGGCAAGAGCGTCCTGCTGCACGACTTCGCCGACCTCGCCCTGAGCCTGGGCATGCTCACCCTGTCGGCACTGGCCTCCGAGGCCGAGCGGCACCTGCCCCTGGGCGTGGTCCGGCAGCTCGTCGACGACGCGCCGCTGGACGAGGAGGACCGGACGCGGGCCGTGGAGCTCATCGAGCGCGGCGTGCACGCGGCCCGCCACCAGGGACCCGGCGCCCGGATGGACGCCGGCATCGTGCACGGGCTCTGCACCGTCCTGCTGGAACTGGCCGAACGCTGCCCGCTGTTCCTGTCCGTCGACGACGTGGAACAGGCCGACCAGGCCTCGCTGACCTGCCTGGCGTACCTGGCGCGCCGCCTCAACAACGCCCGGGTGCTCGCGGCGTTCACGCACAGCGGCCACGGGTGCGACACCGACTTCCGCTTCGGCGCCGACCTGCTGCGGCAGCCCAACTGCCACCGCGTCGAGGTCACCCCGCTCTCCCCGGCGGGCGTCCGGGCGCTGACGGCCCAGCACCTGGGCGAGGCGGTCGCCGACGAGCGGTCCGCCGACTGGTACGCCTACAGCGGGGGCAACCCGCTGCTGGTCGAGGCGCTGGTCCGCGACCACCTGGGCGGCGGCGAGGCCGGCCCCCGCTACCGCGAGGCCGTCCTGTCCTGCCTGCGCCGCAGCTGCCCGGACATGCTCCGCGCGCTGAACGGCTACGTGGTGCTGGGGGAGTGGGACCACCTGGACGGTCTTGTGGACCTCAGCCCGGCCCGGACCACGGAGGCGGTGCACGCGCTGATCGCCGGCGGACTGCTCACCATGGACGGCTTCCGGCACGAGGCCGCCCGCTCCGCGGTGGCCGGCGCGATCGAGGCCGACGAACTCGCCCGGCTGCACGCCCGCGCGGCCTTCCACGCCCACGAGCGCGGCGCCGGCACCACGGTCGTCGCCGGCCACCTGCTGCACGTCGACGCGCCCGCCCGGGGCGGTGTGCTGCAGGAGCCCTGGGCGCTGCCGGCGCTGGAGGACGCCGCGGCGCACGCCCTGCGCGACGGCGCGGCCGACCGGGCGGTGGACTGCCTCCGGCTGGCCCGGACCGTCTGCGCGGACCCGCTCCGCAGGTCACGCATCACCGCCGCCCTGATCCGGGCCGAGTGGAGCATCAACCCCGGTGTCTCCAGCGGCCGGCTCGGCGAACTTGTCGAGGCCATGCGCAAGGGCTGCCTGCGGGGCGCCGACGCGCTCACCCTGGCCCGGGCGCTGCTCTGGCACGGCCGATTCGAACAGGCCCAGGAGGTCCTCGGCCACCTGGCCGGCTCCGGCCAGACGACCGACCCGGAGACGGCCACCGAACTGCAGATCACCCGGCGCAGGCTCCGGCACACCTACCCGTCGTTCCTGGCCGCGCTCGGCCCGCGGTCCGGCGCCGGACGTCCCCCCACCCACTCGGTGAGCGCCGACCGCCGCCTGCAGGCGGTGTCCGCGCTGGCCGCCGTGCTCAGCGAGGGCCCCCACCACGAGGCCGTCGGCGTGGCCCAGCGGGTGCTCCACGGCACCCGCCCCGACGAACTGTCCACCGAGACCGTCGAAAGCGCCCTCCTCACCCTCGCCTACAGCGGGCGCGCCGAACGCGCGACCGCCTGGTGCGACCTCTTCCTCGACCGGATGGAGGCCCGGCACACGCCGAGCCGCCGGGCCAGGCTCGGCGCGGTGCGGGCCGAGATCGCCCTGCGCCGGGGCGACCTGTCCGACGCCCGGCGCTACGCGAGCGAGGCGCTCGCCACCCTGCCGGCGATCAGCTGGGGGGTGACCGTCGGCGCGCCCCTGAGCACCCTGATCCTGGCCACCACCGCGATGGGCCGCTACGACGAGGCGCAGACCTATCTGGACCACCGCGTCCCGGAGGCGATGTTCGAGACCCGCTACGGCATGCACTACCACTACGCGCGGGCCCGGTTCGGACTCGCCACCGGCTACCTGGAGATGGCCCTGGAGGACCTGCGCCGCTGCGGTGCCAAGCTGTCCCAGTGGGGGATGGACACGCCCGGCCTGATCCCCTGGCGCACCGACGCCGCCGAGGTGTACCTGGGCCTGGGCCGTCCCGAGGACGCCCGGCGGATGCTCGCCGAGCAGTCGGCCAAGTTCACCTTCATGCCGAACCGGGTCCGCGGCACCGCGAGCCGGGTCCTCGCCGGAGCCAGCGCCCCGGCGCACCGGCCGACGCTGCTGCGCCAGGCGGCCGAACTGCTGCAGTCCGACGACGGCGACCGGTACGAACTCGCCCTGGCCTTCGCCGACCTGGCCCGCGCCTACCGCACCCTGGGGGAGTTCCGGCGCGCCGCGGCGGCCGAGCGCCGGGCGGTCATCGTGGCCGCCGACTGCCATGCCGAGGCACTGGTGCGGGGCCTGGCGGTGGAGAGCGCCACCGCGCTGCCGGCACCGTCCGACGGCGGCGACGGGCTCACCGAGGCGGAGCGCCGGGTGGCCCAGATGGCGGCCGTCGGCTGTTCCAACCGGGAGATCGCCGAAGGCCTGCACGTCACGGTCAGCACCGTCGAGCAGCATCTGACCCGGACCTACCGGAAGCTGCGCATCAGCCGCCGCGCGGACCTGCCGCCCCTGCTGGGCGGGCCGGTGACCGGAGACCTCACGGAGGCGCGAAGGCGGTGAGCGCGCACGGCGGTTCCGGCCGCGGCGGGCCGCCGCCGTCCCGGAGCCCACCGCACCTGACGACCTGACATCCCGCCGACGCATCCCCGGCCCCTCGGGCAACACCGCTCACTGGACAGACCCGATCGGGTTAGGTAGATATGGTGTTGCTGCGTAGCTGACCGGCGGAAATCGTGTCTGGATGTGAAGGACGGTCATGCGCTTTCGATTACTCGGGCCGTTGGAAGTCGTCGGTCCCGGTGGCCCGGCGCTGATCACCGCCGAGCGTCAGCGCATCGTCCTGGCGGTCCTGCTCCTGGAGCCCAACCGGATCGTCCCGATGGGCCGGCTCGTCGACGCGGTCTGGGGTGCCTCCCCGCCGCCCACCGCGCGCGCCCAGATCCAGATCTGCGTCTCCATCGTCCGCGCCAGCATGGCGAAGGCCGGCCTGCCCGACGTCATCCAGACCCGGTCGCCGGGCTACTTCGTCGAGGTCGAGGACGAGGAGCTGGACCTCCAGGTCTTCGAGCGGACCGCGTCCGCCGGGCGGACCGCCGCCGAGGCCGGCCGCTTCGAGGAGGCGGCCACCGCCTTCGAGAGCGCCCTCGGGCTCTGGCGCGGCTCCGCGTGCTTCGGCGGCGGCATCACCAGCACCGTGCTCCAGGCCCCGGCCGCCCGGCTCGACGAACAGCGGCTCGCCGTCGTCGAGCAGTGGGTGGACGCGCGCCTCGCCCTCGGGCTGCACCAGCAGCTCGTGGCCCGGCTGATCGACCTGGTGATGCAGAACCCGCTCCGCGAGCGCCTGCGCGCCCAGCTCATGGTGGCGCTGTCCCGGTCGGGCCGCCAGGCCGAGGCGCTGGAGGTCTACCGGCGGGGCCGGCGCGAGCTGATCGACGAACTCGGCATCGAGCCGGGGGAGGAGCTCCGCAGGCTCCAGGAGTCCATCCTGGCCGGCCGGCTGGACGGCGCCCCGCAGACCGTCGCGGTGCCGGTGGTCCGTACCGCGGCACCGGCGGCGCCCCCCGCCCCCGCGGAGCCGTCGGCGTCGGCGGCGCCCGTGGCACCGGCCGCGGCCGCGCCGGGCGTCGAGCCGCCGGCCGTCCCCCCGCCTGCTGCCCGGCGCCATCGCCGACTTCACCGGACGCGACGACCTGCTCGCCCGGCTCAAACGCGCGCTGGAGGAGGACCCGGAGACCTCGTACGCCCTGCGGATCGTCTCGATCACCGGCCGGGGCGGCGTCGGCAAGACCACCCTCGCGGTGCATCTCGGACACTCCTTGGCGAAACGATTCCCCGACGGCCAGATGTTCGCCAAGCTGCGCGGCCCCTCGGCCCAGCCGATCCTGCCGGCCCGCATCCTCGAACGCTTCCTGCGCAGCCTGGGGATACCGGGCTCGGCCATGCCGCAGACCATCGAGGAACGGGCGGAGCTGTTCCGGAACCTCATCGCCGACCGGCGCATGCTGATCGTCCTCGACGACGCGATCGACGAGGAGCAGGTGCGCTGGCTGTTACCCGGCTCCTCCAACTGTCCGGTCCTCATCACCAGCCGCTCCCGGCTCGCCGGCCTGGAGGGCGCCAGCTCCGTCCAGATCGACGTGTTCTCCACCGAGCAGGCGCTGGAACTGCTCAGCCGGATCCTCGGCGCCGAGCGGGTCCACAGCGAACTGCCCAGCGCCCTCCAGCTGATCGAGCTCTGCGGCAACCTGGCGCTCGCGCTGCGGATCGTGGCGGCGCGGCTGGCCGCCCGGCCGCACTGGCCGCTGAGCAAGATGGTGGCCCGGCTCCGCGACGAGAGCCAGCGCCTGGACGAACTGACCCACGGCGGGGTCGGCGTCCGGGCCGGCCTGGCCATGGTCTACCAGGGTCTGCCCGCGGACGCCCAGCGCCTCTTCCGGCGCCTGTCCATGCTGGAGGCGGCGGAGTTCTCCAGCTGGGTCGCGGCCCCCCTGCTCGACGTGGCCGTGGCGGAGGCCGAGGACGTCCTGGAGATCCTCGTCGACGCCCAGCTCGTCGACGTCGAGGTGGTGCGGGGCCGCCGGCCCCGCTACCGCCTGCACGACCTGGTCCGGGTCTACTCCCAGGAGTGCCTGGCCGAACACGAGAACACCGCCGAGCGCTCCGTCGTGCTCGGCCGGGTGCTGAGCACCTGGCTGCTCCTGGTCGAGGAGGCGCACCGGCGGGCCTACGGCGGGGACCACACGCTCATCCACGGCGACGCGCCGCGCCTGGCGCTGGACGCCTCGGTCCTCGACCGCGAACTCGACGACCCGCTGCGGTGGTTCGAGGACGAGCGGGCCAGCCTCATCACGGCCGTCAGACAGGCCGCCGGCGCCGGGCTCGACGAGCTCTGCTGGGACCTGGCGCTGACCCTGGTCACCCTCTTCGAGATGTACGGCTACTTCGACGACTGGCGCACCACGCACGAGATCGCGCTCGCGGTCACCCGGCACAACGACAACCGGCGCGGCCAGGCGGCGATGCTGTACTCCCTCGGTGCCCTGCACATGTTCGAGTACAAGCTGGACGAGGCACGGGGCAGGCTCGGGCCCGCCTGCGAGCTGTTCCGCCAGGTGGGCGACGTGCACGGCGAAGCCCTCGCCCTGCGCAACCTCGCCTTCGTCGACCGGATCCAGGGCCGCCTCGACGAGGCGATGGCCGGGTACGAGAAGGCCCTGGTCATGCTCTCCCAGGTGAACGACTCGACCGCCGAGGCGCACGTCCTCAGCAACATGGCGCAGATCCACCTGGACCGCGGGCTGATCGCGGAGGGCAAGGAGACCATGGCGGCCGGTCTGGCGGCCGTGGAACGCTCGGGCAACCGGCGGGTCCGCGCGCAGATCCTGTGCCGCCTCGGCGAGGCGCATCTGCAGATCGACGAGGTGACCGAGGCCGAGTACGTGTTCACCCAGGCGCTGGAGACCGTCCGCTCGGTCGGCGACCCGGTGGGCGAGTGCTACGCGCTGCGCGGCCTCGCCATGGTCCGGTCCCGCCAGGGGAGTCACGACGCGGCGTACGAGATGCTGGAGGAGGCCGTCGGGATCGCCTCCCAGGCCCGCGAGTACCTCGCCATCGGCCGTATCCAGCTCTCGCTCGGCGAGGTGGCCGCGGACAAGGGCAGCTACGAACGCGCCAAGGAACACATCGACGCGGCCCTGGACGTCTTCGGGCGGATGCAGGCGACCCGCTGGCAGAAACAGGCCTCGCGCCTCATGAGCGAGGTCTGCGCGGCCTCCGACGCCGCCTACGCCCCGGCGAGCACGGGCTGACGCCGGGCCCCCGGAGCCGGCGGCCGGGGACGGCGCCTCCGCCGTCCCGGTACCCGGCCGAAGGGCCCGGGGGCCCGGCACCGGAACCGGCCAGCGAGGTGCGAAAACTCCCCCGTCCGCCGCGCCCGCGTGGCAGGATGCCCGCCTCGGCGGCAAGCCCCGTCCCGGCGGCGGACGGCGGACGGTGGGAGGAAGGAAGGACGCCGCGGCGGCGGCGGGGCTGACGTTCGCAGACGGGGCGCATCCGGTGTCCCGTCCCACAAAGGATGCAATCGATGAGGCCGGTGTCACGTGAAGCTCGGAGTGAGTGTCTCTGATGGAACCAATGGGCGGCCCGTCGACGGGCTGATGATCCGCATCGAACGACCCAGCCCGGACGAATGGCGGACCGTGTGGCACGGGCTGACCGGGCAGGACGGGCGGCTGGACCGTCCCTCCCTGCCGGAGGACGAGCCCGGGCCGTTCCGGCTGGTCCTGGAGACCGACCGGTATTTCACGACGCTCGGGATGCGGCCGTTCTACAGTCACATCGCGGTCGCGTTCGCGGAGTGGGAGGCGGACCAGGAGATCCCGATCGTGATCGCCCCCCATGGATACGCGGTGTGCGCCGTCGGCCAGTAGCCGCGGCCCACGGAAGACGCCCGGCGGCAGCGTGGAAGACGCACGTCCGAGGCGCTGAGGACGGACGGACACAGGCGACCCCACCCCGGTCGCCCCCTGCGGTGGCGCGGCCGCGGGCGAAGGCGATCCCTTCCCCGGGCACCCCGCCGAGGGCGCTTAGCGAGGACTTAGCGTTCCAGTAGGAGGACGAAAACGGAGCTCACTTAACTGGAGGCATCCACCCGGGCCTCCGGGTCACGAGTTTCCGTAGGGGAGATCGACATGCTGGCACTGCTCAACACCCTGGCCGGTTTCGGATTCGCGGGCTTCTTCACCACGGACGACACGATCTGGGGCTGACGCGGACATGAGCATCTCGGTTCGGGTCATCGACTCCACCAACGGCTGCCCGGTCGCCGACCTGGCCGTCGCCCTGCACACCAGGGACCACGGCGCATGGCCCGTGGTGGCCAGGTCGAGGACCGACAGCGCCGGCAACGCCGGCTCGTGGAACGGCCAGGCCCTCCCGCTCGGCTCCTACCGACTGGTCCTGGAGACCGGCGACTACTTCGCCGACCGGGCCGTCGACAGCATGTACGCCGAGGTCATCGTCTCGCTCCACTACCAGGGCGACCCGAGCGACCTGCACATCCAGGTGCTGTTGAGCCCCTTCTCGTACACCACCTACCGGGGGCACGTCCCCTGGACGGTGCCGGCCGAGAAGGTCTGAGGCGGGGCGGGCGGCGCGCGGGCACGGCGCAGGGGCACCGCAAGCGGAAGGGGTGGAACAGTTGTTGGACACATCGGAGTCGCCGATTCACACCGTGCCGGTCGAATCCCTGCTGCCGGCGGACTCGCCGCGGCTGGAGGGCCTGAACGAGGACCACGCGCGGGCCCTGGCGGAGAGCGGGACGGAGTTCGAACCGATCCTCGTGCACCGGGACACGGGCCGGGTGATCGACGGCATGCACCGGCTGCGGGCCGTGGTCCTGCGCGGGGAACACCGCATCGCCGTCCGGCACGTCGACGGGGCCTCGGCCGATCTCTTCATCCGGTCGGTGCAGGCCAACATCCGGCACGGCCTCCCGCTGACGCTGGGGGACCGCAAGGCGGCGGTCCTGCGCATCCTCACGACCCACCCGCACTGGTCGGACCGGGCCATCGCCGCCGTCACAGGGGTGTCGCCCAAGACGGTAGGGGTCGTACGGGGCAAACGTTCGACTGAGGAATCTCCTCAGTCGAACCCCTCGCTCCCGCGCGTCGGCAGGGACGGCCGGGCCCGCCCGGCGGACATGCCGGAGCGGCGGGAGAAGGCCCGCTCCCTGCTCACGGAGCGGCCCCGCGCGACCCTGCGCGAGGTGGCCCAGGAAGCCGGGGTCTCCGTCAGCACGGCCCACCGCCTGCGGCAGGAACTGCGCTCCGGCGCCCCGGACCCCGACGAGCGGGCACCGGGGGCGCGCGGGGACTCCCCGTACCTCGCCGCACTCGTGGCGGCGCCCCCGCGCTACACGGGCCTGGCCGCCCTGCCGTCCCCGGCGGACCGCTCCCCGCGCGGGGTCCCGGGCATCCGGGTGCGGGCCCTGGACGTCCTGTCCAACGACCCCTCGATCCGCTTCACGGACAGCGGCCGGGCCCTGCTGCGCTGGCTCAACGGCCAAGCGCAGGGGCTGGCGGCCGGCGAGCAGCTGCTGGCCGCCGTCCCCCCGCACTGCGCCCGCGCCCTCACCGAGGTGATGAGCCACTACGCCCGGGAATGGGAACGGCTGGCCGCCGGGATGCAGCGCACCGACCCCGTGAACGGGGCCTGGCGGGCCGTCCGTTGAGACCGCCGCCGACCGGGCCCCGCGCCGTTCCACGGACCGGCGGCGGGCCCGGGGAAAACCTTCTGCGCGGCTCACTTCGTCGTTACGGTGAGACGCGAAACGAGGGGGCGGGCATCGGGCCCGCGGGCTCTCCGGCCGCCCTCCCCTCGCCCGGATCCGTTCTGCCGATCCGAGTGATCCGGTCCGCACGGCACGCCCCGGACCGCGCCGACGCGTCGGCGCGCGAGACCGTCCGCGTACAGGAGACCGGCGGGACCGTGCGGCAGGCGCGATGTGTTCTGACAGGAGCAGAGTGAACATCTCGGTGGACGACGCCAGAGTCAAGGCCAAGGCACTGTACGAGGCCCGTGCGACGGGCCGCCCCATCCCTCCCTTCACCGACGAGCAGCCCGCGCTGGACATGCACGACGGGTACGCCATCCAGCGCGAACTGGTCGCCCTGCTGACCGCGGCCGGCGACACCGTCGTCGGCTACAAGGCGGGGCTCACCTCCGTCCCGATGCAGCAGATGCTCGGCGTCGGCACCCCGGACTACGGACCGGTGCTGGCCTCGACCGTGTACGAGAACGGGGCCACCACGCCGGGCGGGGCGTTCATCGCGCCCAAGGTCGAGGCGGAGATCGTGTTCCGGCTCGGCACGCCCCTGCGGGGCCCCGGCGTCACCGTGGCCGCGGCCCGCGAGGCGATCTCCGAGGTGATGGCCGGACTGGAGATCGTCGACTCGCGGATCGAGGACTGGCGGATCCGGCTCGCGGACACGGTCGCCGACCTCGCCTCGAACGGCGCGGTGGTGCTCGGCCCCCCGGTCGAGCTGCCCGACGACTGCGACGTACGCCTGATCGGGATGGCCTTCTCCCGCAACGGCGAGCTCGTGGCGACCGGAGCCGGTGCGGCCGCCCTCGGGGATCCGGCCGCGGTGGTCGCCTGGCTGGCGAACGTGCTCGGCGAACACGGCGTGACCCTCGAAGCCGGCCAGCTGATCATGACGGGCGCCCTCCACGCGGCCGTCCCGATGACCCCCGGCGACACCTTCGTGGCCGAGTTCGACCGGCTGGGCACCGTCACGCTCCACATGGGCGACTCGTAGACCACCGTCGCGCCCCCAGGCGCACCTCTAGACAGGGAAGGGCGAAGCAGCCATGAAGCGAAACGGGCGCCTGCCCGTGGCCGTCCTCGGCGCCGGGCTCATCGGCGTCGATCTGGCCGAGAAGATCATGCGTTCGGAGTTCCTCGAGTGCGGCATGGTCGTGGGACGCGACGAGAGGACACCGGGCCTGCGGCAGGCGGCCGACCTCGGTCTTCCCATCGGCACGCGCGGCATCGAGTCCCTCCTGGAGGCACCGGAGCCGTTCGGCATCGTGTTCGACGCGACCAACGCCATGGCGCACGCCGAGCACGCGGACCGCCTGCGGCGGACCGGCGCGCGGCTCGTGGACCTGACGCCCAGCAAGGTCGGCCGGATGGTGATCCCCAGCGTGAACGGGGAGGAGGTCCTGCACTGCGACGACATCAACATGATCAGCTGTGGCGGCCAGGCCTCGATCCCGATCCTGCACGCGATCACCCAGGCGCACCGGGTCGAGTACGTCGAGGTCGTCACGACCGCCGCCAGCCCGAGCGTCGGCCGCTCCACCCGGCTCAACCTCGACGAGTACATCGAGACCACCCAGGACGCCGTACGCGACTTCACCGGCGTCAAGGACGTCAAGGCCATCCTCAACATCAGCCCGGCCAGACCGCCGGCCACCTTCCGGGTCGCCATGTCGGTCCTCGGCGAGGGCTTCGGCACGGCCTCGGTGAACGCCGCCGTGACGACCGCGGCCGAGCAGGTCCGCTCCTTCGTCAAGGGCTACCGGATCACCGCCCGCGTCGTGGACGAGAACAAGGTGTTCGTCGCCGCGGAGGTCACCTCCAGCGGCGGACGCATCCCCCGGTACGCCGGCAACCTCGACATCATCAACTCCGCAGCGGTTCACGTCGCCGAACGAAGTGCGGCGGCCGGCCTGGCGGGCATCGGTACGGAGACGTCATGAGCGCAGCACCCCCTCCCGGCGGAGCCGGCAAGCAGGTCCTCATCCACGACGCGTCCCTGCGCGACGGCCACCACGCCGTCCGCCACCAGCTGGGCCGCGACCAACTGCGGGCCTACGCGCGGGCGGCGGACACCGCCGGCGTCCCGGTGGTCGAGGTGGGGCACGGCAACGGCCTCGGCGCCTCCTCCCTCCAGGTCGGGCAGGCCCGGCTCGACGACGACGAGATGCTGTCGATCGTGCGGGAGGCCCTGCAGAACAGCACGATGGCCGTCTTCATGCTGCCGGGCTGGGGCACCACCGCCGACCTGGAACGGGCCATCGCCCACCAGGTGGACGTGGTCCGGATCGGCACCCACTGCACCGAGGGGGACCTCGCCGAACGGCACCTGGGCTTCCTCCGCGAGCAGGGTGTCCAGGCCCAGGCCGTCCTGCTGATGAGCCACATGGCGAGCCCCGACCGGCTGGCCCGGGAATGCGCCCGGCTGGTCGAGTTCGGCGCCACCGCCGTCGGCATCATGGACTCCTCCGGCCACTACCTTCCGGCCGACGTCACCGAACGCGTCGGCGCCATGCGCGAAGCCGTCGACGTGCCGGTCATGTTCCACGCCCACAACAACCTCGGGATGGCGGTCGCGAACTCGGTCGCCGCCGTGGAGGCCGGGGCGGACATCCTGGACGCCTGCGCCCGGGGCTTCGGCGCCGGAGCCGGGAACACCCAGCTCGAAGTCCTGGTGCCGGTGCTGGAACGGATGGGCTTCCCGACCGGGATCGACCTCTACGGTCTGCTGGACGCGGCCGACCTCGCCGAGCGCGAGCTCATGCCGGCCCCGCCCACCATCGACTCGGTGAGCGTCGTCAGCGGCCTGGCCGGAGTGTTCTCCGGATTCAAGACCCGGGTCCTGGACGTCTCCCGGCGCGAGGGCGTCGATCCGCGCGACGTCTTCTTCGAACTGGGCAGGAGACAGGCCGTGGCGGGCCAGGAGGACCTCATCATCGAGGTGGCCCTCGCCCTGAAGGCGGCCCGTGGTGCGTGAACGCCGCAATCCCGCGGCTTCCGTTCGGGCGAGGACAACGAGGGAAGAGCCGGCCGTGTACGAGGTACTCAAGGACATCCTGGTCAGCGAACTGCAGGTGCGCGAGGAGGACGTCCTGCCCACGGCCACCCGCGAAGAGGTCGGGCTGGACTCCCTGGCGGTGCTGGAACTCGCCACCGCGCTCCACGAGCGGCTCGGCATCGAGGTCCAGGACTACGAACTGCTCGACGCCGGCACCCTCGCCGACGTGGCCCGCCTGATCGCGGAACGGCAGCCGGGAGGCTGAGCCCCACAGTCGATCCGGGCGCCGCCCGCACGACCGGGCGCGGCGGCGCCCTCTCCACCGGGAGTCCCATGTCTTACCCACGCCTGCGCGCGGTCCTGGAGACCGTCGCCGCCTACAAGCCGTCCGACGGCCTCCACGGCCCGGCCGAGCGCCCCCGCCCGCTGTCGGCGAACGAGTCGCCGCACACCCCCCTCCCCGGCATCGTCGAGGCGATCGCCCGGGCCGGCGCCACGGTGAACCGCTACCCGGACCCCGGCTGCGGAGCGCTGGTCCGGGCCATCGCCCGGGCCCACGGGATCGCCGAGGACCGGGTCGCCGTCGGCGCCGGCTCCGTGGCCCTCCTGCAGACCCTGTTCCAGTCCGTCGCCGACCCCGGCGCCGAAGCCGTCTACGCCTGGCCGTCGTTCGAGGTCTACCCCACGCTCGCCGCCCTGGCCGGTGTGACCGCCGTGCCGGTGCCGCTGGCCGACGAGGCCCACGACCTGCCGGCCATGGCCGAGCGGATCACCCCGCGGACCCGGCTCGTGATCGTCTGCGACCCGAACAACCCGACCGGCACGGTCGTCGACCCGGACGAGCTCCGGAAGTTCGTCGCGTCCGTGCCCCCGACCTGCCTGGTCGCCGTGGACGAGGCCTACCACGAGTACGTCCGCGGCCCGGCGGCCCCCGGTGCCCTGGCGCTGTGCGCCGACCACCCCAACCTGGTCGTGCTGCGCACCTTCTCCAAGGCCTACGGACTGGCCGGCCTGCGCACCGGATACCTGGTGGGCCACCCCCACGTCGTCGAACGGCTCCGCAAGGCGAGCCCGCCTTACGCCGTGAGCACCGTGGCCCAGGAGGCGGCCGTCGCGGCCCTCGGACTCGAGGAGCGGCTGCTGCGCCGCGTCGACGAGACGGTCGCGGAACGCACCCGGGTACGGGACGCCCTGGTGGGGGCCGGCTGGGAGGTCCCGGAGAGCCAGGCCAACTTCGTCTGGCTGCGGCTGGGCCCGGACGCCGCCGAGTTCGGCGCGTGGTGCGCCGAGAGGGGCGTCGCGGTACGGGCGTTCGCCGGCGTGGGCGTGCGCGTGTCGATCGGCTCCGCCGAGGACGACGACCGGTTCCTCGCCGTGGCGGACGCCTGGCGCACCTCGAGAAAGGCGGCGGAGGCATGACCACGTTCCACCCGGCCCCCGAGGCCCTGCTGCCGGCCGCGGCCGCCGGGGTCTCCCGGCACGTCGTCGTCGCGCCGGGCATGTGCAGCGGCGGCTCCCTGGTGTTCGGCCGCATCGGCGACTGGACCTGGGAGGTGGTCGCCGAGTCGTGCCGGATCAACGTGCACGCGGCCAGGACCGCCGCGGGGGACCCCGCCTACCTGTCCTTCTACTACTTCCACGTGCGCGGCGGCGACGTCGTCCACCCGCACGGGCTCACCTTCGGCGACGAACTCCGGGTCGATTCCCGGTCCTTCCGCTTCGGCAGCCAGTCGGTCATCACCCTGCACCGGCTGGCCCCGGCCGGCCTGGAGCTGCCGGCCGGACCGCTGGACCCGGCGGAGGTGTACGAGAACCCGCACCCGCACTGCCTCTACGCCGAGAACTTCAACCGCTGGATCGCCCGCACCACCGCGGGCAGCAACCGGGACCTCGCCCAGGTGACCCCGCCGGACTTCGCGTACCAGGAGCTGGCACCGCTGCCGAACGCCTACTCCCCGCGCTCCCTCGTGGGCAGGGCCCGGGCCACCGGAAGCTTCCACCCCGAGGGCCCGCCCGGATTCCACGAGGCGGGGCAGCCCGTCACCTTCCCGTACACCCTGGACGTCGTGCGCGACCTCAACGGCGCCGGACTCATGTACTTCGCCTCGTACTTCGCCGTCTTCGACACGATGCTGCTGCGGCTGTGGCGCTCGCTGGGGCGCACGGACGAGCAGTTCCTGCGGCGCAAGGTGACCGACCAGAAGATCGGCTACTTCGGCAACGCCGACCCCGGCACGGGCTTCACGGTCACGGTCCGCAGGTGGCGGAGCACCGCGTCCCCGGACGTCGAGGTGGCCGACATGGCCCTGCGCGACAGCGCGACCGGCCGGCTGATCGCCGTCACCGCCATCGAGACCGAGACCGAGGCGGCGGGTGCGTCATGAGCGGGGACACCACCGGCGCGACGGTATGGCTGACCGGCCTGCCCAGCGCCGGCAAGACCACGATCGCGCGCAGCGCGGCCGGCGCCCTGCGGTCCGCCGGACGCCGGGCGCACATCCTGGACGGCGACGAGCTGCGCGCCCACCTGACCGCCGACCTCGGCTTCTCCCGCGAGGACCGGGACGCGAACGTGCGACGCGTCGGCTACGTCGCGGAGCTGCTCGCCTCCCACGGCGTCACCGTGCTGGTCCCGGTCATCGCCCCGTACGCGGACGCCCGCGCCGCGGTGCGCGCGCGGCACGAGGCCGCCGGCCTCCGGTACGTCGAAGTGCACGTGGCGACCCCGGTCGAGGTGTGCGCCGGGCGGGACGTGAAGGGCCTCTACGCCCGCCAGGCGAGGGGCGAGCTGACCGGACTGACCGGGGTGGACGACCCGTACGAGCCGCCGGCCGCACCGGACCTGAGGATCCCGGCGCACGAGCAGAGCCGGGCGGAGTCGGCGGAGGCGCTGGTCGCACTGCTGCGGGAGAAGGGGCTGGCATGACGACTGCGACGACTGCGACGACGGCGACCGCTCCGCCGACCGCGACGCCGACGACGGCCGAGACCGGGAGCACCGACGACCCGGGCGCGCGGACCCACGCGGACGTGCTGGAGGCGGAGGCGGTGCACATCATCCGCGAGGTGGCGGGCGAGTTCGAGCGGCCGGTGATCCTGTTCTCCGGCGGCAAGGACTCCGTCGTCCTGCTGCACCTCGCGCTGAAGGCCTTCGCGCCCGCCCCCGTGCCCTTCGCCCTGCTCCACGTGGACACCGGACACAACTTCCCGGAGGTCCTGGCGTACCGGGACCGTGTGGTGGCGGCACACGGGCTGCGCCTCCACGTGGCCTCCGTACAGGACTACCTCGACCGCGGTGTGCTCAAGGAACGCGCCGACGGGACCCGCAACCCGCTGCAGACGCTGCCCCTGACGGACCGGATCCGCTCGGAGGGCTTCGACGCCGTCTTCGGCGGCGCCCGGCGCGACGAGGAGAAGGCCCGGGCCAAGGAACGGGTGTTCAGCCTCCGGGACCGGTTCTCGCAGTGGGACCCGCGCCGCCAGCGCCCTGAGCTCTGGCAGCTCTACAACGGCCGGCACGCACCCGGCGAGCACGTACGGGTCTTCCCGCTGTCCGACTGGACCGAGCTCGACGTGTGGGAGTACGTCGCCCGCGAGGGCATCGAACTCCCGGAGATCTACTTCGCCCACGAGCGCGAGGTCTTCCGGCGCTCCGGGATGTGGCTCCCGGTCGGCGACTGGGGCGGCCCCGAGGAGGGCGAGCGGGTCGAGAAGCGGCGCGTCCGCTACCGCACCGTCGGGGACATGTCCTGCACCGGCGCCGTCGACTCCGAGGCGGTGACCCTGGACCAGGTGATCGCGGAGATCTCCGCGTCCCGGCTGTCCGAGCGGGGCGCGACCCGCGCCGACGACAAGCTCTCCGAGGCCTCCATGGAGGACCGCAAACGCGAGGGGTACTTCTGAGCATGACCAGGACCACGGAACTCCCCACCGGCGGCCTGCTGCGGTTCGCCACCGCCGGCTCCGTCGACGACGGCAAGTCCACCCTGGTGGGCCGGCTCCTGCACGACTCCAAGTCGGTCCTGGCCGACCAGCTGGAGGCCGTGGAGCGCGCCTCGGCCGGCCGCGGCCAGGAGGCGCCCGACCTCGCCCTGCTCACCGACGGCCTGCGCGCCGAACGGGAACAGGGCATCACGATCGACGTCGCCTACCGCTACTTCGCCACCCCGAGGCGGCGGTTCATCCTGGCCGACACCCCCGGGCACGTGCAGTACACCCGCAACATGGTCACCGGTGCCTCCACCGCCGACCTGACGGTGATCCTCGTCGACGCCCGCCACGGCGTCGTCGAGCAGACCCGTCGGCACGCCGCCATCGCCGCCCTCCTGCGCGTCCCGCAGGTCGTGCTCGCGGTCAACAAGATGGACCTGGTCGGCTACCGCGAGCCGGTCTTCGCCACGATCGTCGCCGAGTTCACCGCGTACGCGGCCGAGCTCGGCATCCCCGCGGTCACCGCGATCCCCATTTCGGCCCTCGCCGGGGACAACGTGGTGGAGCCCTCGGCGGTCATGGACTGGTACGGCGGCTCGACCGTCCTGGAACACCTGGAGACCGTCCCGGTCGGCCAGGGCCCCGCGCACCGCCGGGCCCGGCTGCCCGTCCAGTACGTCATCCGCCCCCGGACCGCCGCGCACCCCGACTACCGCGGCTACGCCGGCCAGGTCGCGGCCGGCGCCTTCCGCGTGGGCGAGCCGGTCACGGTCCTGCCGTCCGGCCGGACGACCAGGATCTCCGCCATCGACCTGCTCGGCCGCCGGGTCGCCGTCGCCGGGGCCGGGCAGTCGGTGACGGTCCTGCTGGAGGACGACATCGACGTCTCCCGGGGCGACCTCATCGTGCCGACGGCCGACGCCCCGCCGACCACCCAGGAGATCGAGGCCACCGTCTGCCACGTCGCCGACGAGGCCCTGACCGTCGGCCACCGGGTGCTGCTCAAGCACGGCACCCGCACGGTCAAGGCCATCGTCGAGGACATCCCCTCCCGGCTCACCCTCGACGACCTGACCCTGCACCCGCACTCCGGCCGGCTGGTGGCCAACGACATCGGCCGCGTCAGGATCCGCACCGCCGAACCGCTGCCCGTCGACTCCTACGCCGACTCGCGCCGCACCGGCTCGTTCATCCTGATCGACCCCGGCGACGGCACCACCCTGACCGCGGGCATGGTCGGCGCGTCCTTCGCCGACCCCGGACCGGCCGACGGCGCCGCCGACCCCGCCGAGGACGCGGGCTGGGACTTCTGACGGACCCGGCGCCCGGCGGGGCCGGGTACCGCCCGGCCCCGCGCCCCGCTCAGCTCCCGGCACGCCCTTCCGCCGCCCGCTCGGACAGCACCGCCCCGATCCGGGCGAGCGGAACGGGATCCAGCATCTCGTAGTGGCCGCAGGCGAGGTCGACGGCGGTGAGGCGCCCGCCGCCGTACGCCCGCCAGGCCTCCGGATCCGCGACCGGAACGCCGGCCCCCTCGGTACCCTCCGCGGCGGCCCGGAAGTGCAGCACGTCGACCCCGCGCGTCCGCACCGGTGCGGTCCGCAGGGCGTCCACCGCCGACCGCACCGCGAGCCGCGCCCCCGCCACCGCCCGCTCCCCGAGCAGCGCGATCTGCTCCGGCGGCGTCCCGTCGGCGGCGAACCCGGCCGACCCGGCCACGTGCCGGTGCGTCTCCTCCCAGCCCGGCAGACCCTCCTCGGGAGCCGGATACGAGTCGAGCAGGGCCACGAACTCCACGGCGTGCCCCGACTCCACCAGCTCCGCGGCCACCCCGTAGGCGAGGGTGCCGCCGACCGACCAGCCGAGCAGCCGGTACGGCCCCTCCGGCCGCAGCTCCCGGATCCGCCGCGCGTACTCCCGCACCAGCTCCTCCGGCTTGCGCGCACCGCCCTCCGGATCGGCGAGGCTCGGCGCCTGCAGCCCGTACAGCGGCACGTCCGGGTCCAGGTGCGGCAGCAGCCGGGCGTACGGCCAGGCGAGACCGCTCGCCGCGTGCACCGCGAACAGCGGCCGCAGCCGCCCGCCGGTCCGCAGCGGCAGCAGCACGTCCAGGCCGGAACCGCCGCCCTCGCCGTCCAGCCGCCGGGCCAGGGCCGCCGGGGTCGGCGCCTCGAACAGGGCCCGCACCGACAGCTCGGTGCCCAGGACCGCCCGCACCCGGCTCACCAGCTGGGTCGCCAGCAGCGAATGCCCGCCCAGGTCGAAGAAGCCGTCGTCCGGACCGACCCGGTCCACCCCGAGCACCTCGGCGAACAGCGCGCACAGCGGCTCCTCGTGGGCGCGGGCCGCCCCGCGCCGGGCGGCGGTGCGGTACGTGGGGGCCGGCAGCGCCGACCGGTCCAGCTTGCCGTTCGGCATCAGCGGCAGCCGCTCCAGCGACACCACCGCCGACGGCACCATGTGGTCCGGCAGCACGTCACGGGCGAAGCGCCGCAGCTCCGCACCGTCGAGCGGCGTCCCGGACGCACCCGGCACGGCGTACGCGACCAGCCGGCGGTCGCCCGGCCGGTCCTCCCGCACCACCGCCACGGCCTGCGCCACGTCCTCGTGCCGCAGCAGGGCGGCCGCCACGTCACCGAGCTCGATCCGGAAACCGCGCACCTTCACCTGGCCGTCCAGCCGGCCCAGGTACTCCAGCTGCCCGTCGGCCCGCCACCGCACCCGGTCGCCCGTGCGGTACATGCGGCCGCCGGGCTCGCCGAACGGGCAGGCCACGAAGCGCTCCGAGGTGAGCGCCGGCCGGTTCAGATAGCCGCGGGTGACACCCGCCCCGGCGATGTACAGCTCTCCCGGCCGCCCCACCGGGACCGGCCGCAGCCACGGATCCAGCACGTACACCCGGGCGTTGGGCACCGGCCGGCCGATCGGCGGATCGCCGTCGGCGTCCTCGGGCCCGCCGCGCCACCAGGTCGAGTAGGTGGTCGCCTCGGTGGGCCCGTAGATGTTGGTCACGGCGCAGCCCGGCACCCGCTCCCGCAGCTCCCGCAGCAGGCCGTGCGGCACCGCCTCCCCGCCGAGCACCACGTGCGGTGCCGACACCGCGAAGGCCCCGCCGGCCAGCAGGCTCGCCACCGCCGAGGGGACGCCGCTGACCAGGCTCCCCTCCCAGCCGTCCCGGTCGAGCAGCGCGAACAGGTCGTCGACCAGTTCCAGACGCCCGCCGAGGGCCAGCGTCGCGACGATCTCGAAGACCGACACGTCGAAGCTGAGCGAGGTGGACGCCAGCACCCGCGCCATGCCCTCGGCGCCGAAGTGGTCCTCCACGGTCGCCACGAAGTTGACGGCGTTCGCGTGCTCGACGACCACGCCCTTGGGCACGCCGGTGGTGCCCGAGGTGTAGATCACGTACGCCGGGTGCCGGGGGAGCAGCGGCTCCGGCCGGTCCGCGTCCACGAGGTCCGCGTCCCCCTGCTCCACGACGCGCCGCACCACGGCCGGATCGTCCAGGACGAGCGCGGCCGTCCCCTCCGGCAGCACGTCCCGGGTCGCCCCGGTGACCACCGCCAGCCGCGGCCGGGCGTCGCCGAGCATCCGCGCCACCCGGTCGGCCGGGTAGCGCACGTCGACCGGCACGTAGGCGGCCCCGGCCTTGAGCACGGCCAGCAGGGCGACCACCAGGTCCGCCGTCCTCGGCAGCGCCAGGGCCACCAGGGTGCCCGGCCCCGCGCCCTCGGCGAGCAGCACGCGCGCCAGCCGGTTGGCCCGGCGGCCGAGCTCCCCGTAGCCGAGCTCCCGCCCCCGGTGGGAGACGGCGGGCCGGTCCGGGATCCCGGCGGACCGCGCCTCGATCAGGGCGGGCAGGGTGACCGGCGCCACCGGGCGGGCGGTGGCGTTCCACTCCTCCAGGACCCGCCGGCGCTCGTCGTCCGAGAGGGCCGGCAGGCCGGCGACGGGCTGGTGCGGGTCGTCGGCGATCGCCTCCAGGATCCGGACCAGCCGCTCGGCGATCCCCTCCACCGTCGCCCGCCCGAGCAGATCGGGCCGGAAGTCGAGCCGAACGCCCAGTTCCTCGGCCGGGGTGCAGATCAGGGAGAGCGGATAGTGGGTGGCGTCGAACCCCGTGACGTCGACCAGCAGGGCCGCGCCGAGCCGGCGCCGGCCCGAGCCCATCGGGTAGTTGTCGAACACGGCCGTGGTGTCGAACAGGGCCCCGAAGCCCGCCTGCTGCTGGATCTCCGTCAGCCCGACGTGGTGGTGCTCCATCAGGTCGAGCTGCTCGTCCTGGACCCGTTCGAGGAGATCGAGCAGGGTGTCCCGGGGGTCCGTCCGCACCCGCGCCGGAACGGTGTTGATGAGCAGGCCGACCATCGACTCGACGCCGTCCACGTCGGCGGCCCGGCCCGACACCGTCATCCCGAACAGCACGTCGCCCTGCCCGGTCAGCTGCCGCAGCACCAGTCCCCAGGCCACCTGCATCACCGTGCCGAGGGTGACCCCCGCCTCCCGCGCCCGCTCCGTCAGCGCCGCGGTGTGCCCGGCCGGCAGCGCGCGCACCACCCGCTCCGGGACCACCGTGCCCGCGCCCCGCGCCCGGGGCGCCACCAGCGTCGGCCCCTCGATCCCGGACAGCGCCTCCGCCCAGGCCTCCAGGGACCACTCCGGATCCACCTCGCCGAGCCACTCCAGATAGGAGCCGTACGAGGGGGCGGCCGGCAGCACGCGCTCCGCCGCCGCCCCCGCCCCGGCGTCGTACAGCCGGAACAGCTCGTCCAGCAGGATCGAGGTGGACCAGCCGTCCAGGATGATGTGGTGGTTCGTCAGCGCGAACCGCCACCGGGTGCCGCCCAGCCTGATCAGCAGGAAGCGGACCAGCGGCGGCCGCGCGGTGTCGAAGCGCCTCCGCCGCTCCTCGTCGAGCAGCCGCGCGGCCTCGGCCTCCCGCCCCTCGGGGGCCGTCCCCCCGAGGTCCGCCGTCCGCCACTCCAGCGGGACCCGGGACGGCACGAACCGCACGGGCGCGCCCGAGGCGTCGGTACGGAACCCCGAACGCAGGCTGTCGTGCCGGTCCAGGAGCGCCTGGCAGACCTCGCGCAGCAGCACGGGGTCGAGCGGGCCCACGAAGTCCAGCGCCAGCTGCGTGGTGTAGACGTCCTGGCCGTCCGAGTCGAACGCCGTGTGGAAGAACAGCCCTTGCTGGAGCGGCGCGGGCCTCGACACCGGCCCGCCGGCGTACGCGTCCGTGTGCTCGTGGGTGCGGTCAGGTGCGGTCACGCCGTCTCTCCCGGTTCGCCGGTGTGTGCGGTCAGGGTGTCCAGGGCCTCGAACCACGCGTCGGCCAGGGCCTCCACCCGGGGCCGGTCCAGCAGGCCCTCCGGATACGCCCAGGTGACGTGGAGCTCCGGCCGGTCCCCGCGGTCGTGGACGACCGCGGACAGCTCCAGGAGGTGCGTCAGGGGCATCTCCGGGTCGCCGCCGCTGGAGACCGCCCCCGCCTCCGGAGCCAGGCCCCAGTCGGAGCCGTCCGGCCGGTCGAACCGGCCCAGGTAGTTGAACAGGATCTGCGCCCGGGGCCGCGCCGCGAGCACGGTCGCGCTCTCCGCACGCAGGTACCGCAGCAGTCCGAAGCCGAGCCCCTTGTCCGGCATGCCGCCGAGCTGCTCGTCCACGGCCCGTACGACGCCGTCCGGATCGCCCGGCCGCCCCGGCAGCCGCACCGGGAACATGCTGGTGAACCAGCCCACGGTCGCCGACAGGTCGAGGCCGTCGGCGATCTCCTCCCGGCCGTGCCCCTCCACGTCCACCAGGAACGGCGCCGCGCCGCCGGAGGCCCCGGCGGGCGGTGTGCGCCAGTGCCCCGCGGCCGTGCTCAGCGCCCCCAGCAGCACCGCGTTCACCCCGACGCCCAGCCGGGCGGGCACGCGGGTCAGCAGCGCCTCCGTGCGGTCGGCGGGCAGCACCCGGGTGACGGTGCGCTTCGCGCCCTCCACGTCACGGGCGGGCAGCAGCTCCGCGCCGTGCACCAGATCGTCCGCCCCCTCGACGACACCGAGCCAGAAGGGGAGTTCGGCGGCCCGCGCCGGCGCCTCGCGCTCCAGCAGGCGCCCCCACTCGGCGTACGACACGGGCACGACGTCCGGGCCCGCCGCGCGAGGGGCCGCGCCGGAGCCCAGGTCCTCCAGGAGGATCCGCCACGAGACGCCGTCCACGACCAGGTGGTTGACCATCAGGAGCAGCCGGCCGGGCCGGCCGGGACCCGCGTCGCCCCACACCGCCTGGAGCATGGTCCCCGCCTCGGGCGCCAGCCGCCGCCGCGCCGCGTCCGCCTCGGCGCGCACCAGCTCCGCGAGCTCCCCGTCGGCCCGGCCGGCCGCGTCGATCCGTACGAGGCACCCGGCCGCGTCGACCGCGCCGCGCGGCAGCACGTCGAGGCGCCACGCGGGGGTGCGCGTCAGCCGCGTCCGCAGCCCGTCGTGCCGGTCCAGCAGCGACTGGAGCAGCGCCCGCAGGCGCTGTGGCGACAGGTCGGCCGGGGTACGGACCAGCACGGACTGGTGGAACCCGTCGACGGGCCCGCCCCGTTCGCGCTGCCAGTGGACGATCGGGGTGAGCGGCACCGCCCCGGACGGCTCCGCCGGGGCGGTGCCCTTCGCCGCGCCCGCCTTGGGCGGTCGCACCTTCGCGTGGGCGGCCAGCTCGGCGACGGTCCGGTGGCGGAAGACGTCCCGCGTGGAGAGGGACAGACCGCGGGAGCGGGCGCGGGACACCAGCCGGATCGACACGATGCTGTCGCCTCCGAGCGCGAAGAAGTCGTCCTCCACGCCGACGGAGGCCCGGCCGAGGACGGCGGCGAACAGCTCGCAGAGCAGCTTCTCGGCGGGGGTCTCCGGCTCCCGGGCCGGCCCGGCGGCGGGAGCCTCCGGGGCGGGCAGCGCCGAGCGGTCGAGCTTCCCGTTGGGCGTGAGCGGCAGCCCCTCGGGCAGGACGACGACGGCGGGGACCATGTACGGCGGCAACGCCCGCCGCGCCCACCCGTCGAGTTCGGAGACGAGCGCGTCGGCGGATGCAGAGCCGGTGCCGGTGCCGGTAGCCGTGCCCGGGCCGGTGGCCCGGGCGGGCGCGACGTACGCGACGAGCCGGCGCTCGCCCGGCCGGTCCTCGCGCACCACCACGGCGCTGCGGGTGACGTGGGGGTGCCGGTCCAGGACCGCCTCGATCTCGCCGGGCTCGACCCGGAATCCGCGCAGCTTCACCTGGTCGTCGCCGCGCCCGAGGAACACGAGCTCGCCGTCGCCGGTCCACCGGACCAGGTCGCCGGTGCGGTACAGGCGGCTGCCGGGCGGACCGTACGGAGCGGCGACGAAGCGCTCGGCGGTCAGCCCCGGCCGGCCGAGGTACCCCCGCGCCACGCCCTGGCCGCCGATGTACAGCTCGCCCGGCACGCCGACGGGCACCGGCCGCAGCGCCGCGTCCAGGACGTACACCCGGGTCTCGCCCAGCGGAGACCCGAGCGGCGGGCGCTCCGCGTCCTCCGGGCCGAGGGGAGCCGCCAGGGACCAGATGGTCGTCTCGGTGGGCCCGTACACGTTGGTGACCTCCGCGGCCAGGCCGACCAGTCCGGCGGCCAGGGCGGGCGGCAGCGCCTCCCCGCCGACCAGGACCCGCAGTCCGCGGACGGCGTCGGGGACCTCGGCCACGAGGCCGGACCACAGGGAGGGCGTCGCCTGGACGGCGGTGACCCGGTGCCGTCCGATCAGACGGCCGAGGGCGTGCGGATCGCGCACCTCGTCGGGCGCGGCGAGGACGACGGCGGCCCCGCCCAGCAGGGGCAGCAGGAGCTCCAGATGGGCGATGTCGAAGGCGACGGTCGTCACCGCGAGCAGGCGGTCGGCGGGGCCCAGCGGCAGCCGGCCCCCCACGGCGGCGAGCAGATGGGCCAGATTGCGGTGGGTGACCGCGACCCCCTTCGGCCGGCCCGTCGACCCCGAGGTGTAGAGGACGTACGCCGTGCCGTCGGCCGGGACCGCCTCCTCCGCGCCCGGGGCGCCGACGGCGTCGAGCCGGGGGTCGTCCACGGTGAGCCAGTCGGCCGTGCCGAGCGCGTCGCGGGTGGCGCGGTCCGTGAGCACGAGCAGCGGCGCGGCCTCGGACAGCACCGACGCCACCCGGTCCCTGGGGTGCTGCGGATCGACCGGCAGGTACCCGGCCCCGGTCCGGTGCACGGCGAGGAGCGCGACCAGGAGGTCGGGGGTGCGGTCCATCGCCACGGCGACCAGCCGCTCCGGCCCGGCACCGAGCCCGCGCAGCCGTCCGGCCAGTCGCCCGACCCGCGCGTCGAGCTCGCCGTACGTGATCCGGCGGGCCCCGTGGAGCACGGCCGGTGCGTCGGGCGTCCGGGCGGCCTGCTCCCGGAACCGGTCCGACACCGTACCGGTCAGCGGCTCCGCACCGGCCGCCGGTCCGCTCCACTCGGTGAGGAGGGTGTCCCGCTCGGCGGGGGACAACAGGTCCAGCCGGCGCACCGGAAGCGCGGGGCGGGCGGTCGCGTCGGTGAGGAAGGCGGTGAACCAGCCGGCGAGCCGCTCGGCGGTGGCGTGGTCGAAGAGGTCCTGGGCGTAGACGAGGGTGCCGTCGAGGCCCCCGCGGGACTCGGTGAGGTCGAAGAGCAGGTCGAAGGGGACGGAGCGGTACCGGCCGTGGCGCAGCACGTCGACGCGGAGGCCGGACAGTTCCGCCGCACCGGCCGCGTTGTTCTGCAGGCTCAGCATGACCTGGAAGAGCGGGTGCCGGGCCGCCGACCGCTCCGGGGCGACGGCTTCCACGACCCGCTCGAAGGGCACGTCCTGGTTCTCCAGCGCGGCCAGGACGCCGGGGCGGACGCGGTCGAGCAGCTCGCCGAAGTCCGGATCGCCGGAGACGTCGGTGCGCACCACCACGGTGTTCACGAAGCAGCCGACCAGCTCGTCCAGGCCGCTGTCGGTGCGGCCGGCGACGGGACTGCCGACAAGGACGTCCGTCCCGCCGCCGAGCCGTCGCAACAGCCCCGCCAGAGCGGCGTGGAGCACCATGAACACGCTCGCGCCGTGCTTCCGCGCCAGGGCCGTCAGCCGCGCGTGCTCCTCGGGACCGAGCCGGAACGGCACCGTGCCCACGCGCTGGGTGCCGGCGGCGGGGCGCGGCCGGTCGGCGGGCAGCGGGATCTCCCCGGGGGCGCCGGCCAGCGCGCCGGTCCAGTGGGCGAGCTGCTCGGCGAAGGCGCTGCCCGGGTCCTCGGGCGCACCGAGCGCGGCCCGCTGCCACAGGGCGAAGTCGGCGTACTGGAGGGGGAGTTCGGGGAATTCGGGGATGCGGCCCCGCAGTCGGGCGGCATAGGCCGCGGAGAGGTCGCGGAGGAACGGGGCGGCGGACCAGCCGTCGAAGGCGATGTGGTGGACCGTGACCGCGAGGACGTGTTCCTCGGGGGCGCAGACGAGGAGCTCGGCCCGCAGCGGGACCTCCCGCGCCAGGTCGACGTCCCGCTCGGCCGCGCTCGCCAGCGCCGCCTCGACGTCCCGACGGGACACCTCGCGCAACGGGAGCTCGAACTCCGCCGGAGCGAGGACCAGTTGGCGGGGCATGCCGTCGGTCACCGGGAACACGGTGCGCAGGCTCTCGTGCCGGGCCACCACGTCCCCGAGGGCCGCCGACAGCGCCCCGGCGTCCAGCGGTCCGGTCAGCCGCAGGGCGGTCGTGACCGTCTGCGAGCCGGCCCCCTCCGCCAGCTCGCCCTGCAGCCAGAACCGCAGCTGGGAGAAGGACGGCGGCAGCACCTCCCCGCGCGGCGGGAGCCGCAGCGGTCCGCGCCCGGCGCCCGCGGACCCGAACCGCCCGGCGAGCCCCGCGGGCGTCGGCGACTCGAAGACCGCCCGCGTGCCGATCCCCTCGTCCAGCACCTCGCGCAGCCGGTTCACCAGCCGTACGGCCAGCAGGGAATGGCCGCCGAGCGCGAAGAAGTCGTCGTCCGCGCCGACCTCCGGGACCCCGAGCACCTCGGCGAAGAGCCCGCACAGCAGCCGTTCGGCGGGGGTGCGGGGCGGACGGCTGACGGGGTGCGCCGCCGGGGCGGGCAGCGCCGCCCTGTCCAGCTTGCCGTTGGGGGTGAGCGGCAGCCCCTCGGGCAGCACGACCACGACCGGCACCATGTAGTCGGGCAGGGCCCGCCGGGCGTGCCCGTCGAGCTCCGCCGCGAGACCGGCACCGGCGTGCGGGGCGGGGACCACGTAGGCGACCAGGCCGCGCTCCCCGGGCCGGTCCTCCCGTACGAGGACGGCGGCCCGGCCGACGGCCGGGTGGCGCTCCAGGACGGCCTCCACCTCGCGGGGCTCGATGCGGAAGCCGCGTATCTTCACCTGGTCGTCGGTGCGGGCGAGGAAGTCGAGCTCGCCGTCCGCGGTCCACCGCACGAGGTCCCCGGTGCGGTACATGCGGGTGCCGGGCGCGCCGTGCGGATCCGCGACGAAGAGCCCCGCGGTGAGACCGGGGCGCCCGAGATAGCCGCGGGCGAGACCGGCGCCCGCGAGGTACAGCTCGCCGGGCACCCCGACCGGCACCGGCCGGAGCCGCTCGTCCAGCACGTACGCCCGGGTGTTCGCCATGGGCCGGCCGATCGGCGGCTTCCCGCCGGCCGCGTCCCGCGCCGGGTCAAGACGCCTGAAGGTGGTGAACGTCGTGTTCTCGGTGGGCCCGTAGACATGGGTCAGCGCCGTGCCGGGGAAGTCCGTCAGCATCCGCCGCAGCGCCCCGGCCGACGGCTGCTCGCCGCCCGTCCAGACCTGCCCGAGCCGGCCGAACACCGGACTCCCCTCCGCGACCAACAGGTTGAACAGCGAGGTGGTGAGGAACGCGCTCGTCGCGCCGCCCTCGGCCACGGCCCGCTCCAGCGCCCGCGGCGAGGAGTCGCCGGCCGGCACCATGACGACCGTCCCGCCGCCGAGCAGAGGGACCCACAGCTCGTACGTCGAGGCGTCGAAGGAGTGCGGCGAGTGGGCGAGCACCCGCCGGTGGCCGCCGTCCGCCGCCCAGCAGGGGTCGGAGGCGAGGGCCACGATGTTCCGGTGGGTCACCAGGACGCCCTTGGGGCGGCCGGTGGAGCCGGACGTGTACATCACGTACGCGGCCTGCCCGGCGTCCACGGCGTCCACGGCGACGTCGGAGCTTTCGCTTTCAGTGGTGTGAGTGGTGTGAGTGGTGTGAGTGGTGTGAGTGGTGTGAGTGGTGTGAGTGGCGTCCGTGGCGTCCGTGGTGCCCTTGGCATCCGCGGCGGCCTGGTCGTCCCCGGCGTCCCCGGTGTCCCCGGTGTCCCCGGTGTCCCCGGCCTCGACGACCACCAGCGGCAGCCCGGGCCCCGTCCCCGCGAGCGCCTCGGCCCGCTCCCTCGTGGCCGCGTCCGTCAGGAGCAGGCAGGGCCGGGCCTCGTCCAGGACCGCGCGCTGCCGCTCCTCCGGATTGCGCGGGTCCAGGGGCAGGTAGGCGGCCCCCGCCTTCAGGACGGCGAGCAGGGCGACGACCAGCTCGGCCGAGCGGCCCATGGCCACGGCGACCAGCCGCTCCGGACCCGCGCCCGCCCGGCGCAGGCGGCGGGCGAGGCGCTCGGCGCGGGCCTCCAGCCCGGCGTAGTCGAGCCGGGTCGCGCCGCACACCACCGCGAGGTCGTCGGGGGCGGCGGCGGCGCGTCGCCGGAACAGCTCCGGCACCGAGCCGGCCGGGAGCGTCGTCTCGCGCCCGTTCCACGTCTCCAGGACCGTCCGGCGCTCGGCGGGCGCGAGGAGCTCCAGGGCGCCGATCCGCCGCTCCGGGGCGGCGACCGCCTCGGTCAGGAAGGCGGTGAAGCCGCGGACCAGACGCTCGGCGGTCGCGTGGTCGAAGAGGTCCCGGGCGTAGACCAGGGTGCCGTCGAGCGCCCCGTCGGTCTCGGTGAGGTCGAGGAGCAGGTCGAAGGCGACGGTCCGGTGGGGGACGGGGGCGAGCAGGCGGCATTCGAGACCGGGCAGGCGCACGGCGGCGCCCGCGTTGTTCTGCAGGCTCAGCATGACCTGGAACAGCGGGTGACGGGCCGCCGACCGGGGCGGGTTGACGGCCTCCACGACCTGCTCGAAGGGCACGTCCTGATGGTCGAGCGCCGCCATGACACCGGTTCGGGCCCGGCGGACCAGCTCGTGGAAGTCGGGGTCGCCGGAGGTGTCGGTCCGGACGACGACGGTGTTGACGAAGCAGCCGGCGAGCTCGTCGAGGCCGACGTCGGTGCGGCCGGCGACCGGGCTGCCCACCAGGACGTCCGAGCCGCCGCCGAGCCGCCCCAACAGGCCCGCGAGCGCCGCGTGGAGCACCATGAACGTGCTGGCGCCGTGCCGGCGGGCGAGGGGCGCCAGGTCCCGGACGAGCTCGGGCGGCAGGTGGAAGGGGACTGTGCCGGCCCGGTGGGTGGCCGTGGCCGGGCGCGGCCGGTCGGCGGGCAGCGGGAGCTCGGCCGGAGCGCCGGAGAGCACGCCGGTCCAGTGCGCCAGCTGCTCGGCGAAGACGCTGCCCGGGTCGTCGGGCGCGCCGAGCTCCTTGCGCTGCCACAGGGTGAAGTCCGCGTATTGGAAGGGGAGTTCCTCCCAGGCCGGAGGCCTTCCGTCGGCGCGCGCGGCGTAGGCCCGCGCGAGGTCGCGGAGGAACGGGGCGACCGACCAGCCGTCGAAGGCGATGTGGTGCACGGTGACCGCCAGCACGTGCAGGTCCGGGGAGTCGAGGGCCAGCAGGACGGCCCGCAGCGGGAGTTCCCGCTCCAGATCGAAGAGGTGCCCGGCCTCCTCGGCCACGGCGGCCTCGGCCTCCCGCTCCGTGACCCCCCGCCGTACCGGCAGACCGACCGTCGCGGACTCCAGGATCCGCTGCCCGGGCACCCCGTCGGTGACCGGGAAGACCGTGCGCAGGCTCTCGTGCCGGGCCACCACGTCCCGCAGTGCGTCGCCCAGCGCCGCCACGTCGAGCGGGCCGGACAGCCGGAGCGCCATCGAAGCGTGCGGCGATGCGCCCGCGCGGTCCAGCTCTTCCTGGAACCAGAACCGCAGCTGCGAAAACGACAGAGGGATCACGGTGGTCTCGGCCTCTCGGGTCTCTCGGGGCTCTCGGGTCAGTTCGCTTCGCAGGCCGCGCGCACCGCGTCCAGGTGGCGCAGCCCGTCCAGGACGGTCTTGGTGTCGATGCCGAAGTCGATCAGGCAGGCGATCTCGTCCACGCCGATGCCGCGCAGCCGCTCGACCGTCTCCTTCGCGTCCGCCACCGTCCCGAACAGCCCCCGCTGCTCGAAGTAGGTGTCGAAGGACCGGGCGACGAGGAAGTCGAGGTCCTCGTCCTCCAGCGCGTCGACGTCGAAGTCCGGGTCGAGGGCGCCGAACGAGCGGGCGATGAGCCGGACCGAGCTCCTGAGGTAGGCGCTCAGCGGCCCCTCGACGGTGGCGCGCACCTCGTCCCGGCCGGTGCCGAGGAAGGTGTGCAGCATCAGGACGACATGCCCCTCCCAGCCGTCGTGCGCCTCCCGCGCCGCCCGCCGGTAGTCGGCGATCTTCACCGCGAGTTCGTCGACGTCCTGGTGCAGCAGATGGGTGAGGACCCCGGCGCGCGCCGCCGCCGCCGTACGGAAGGTCTCCGCGTCGCCCGCGCTGGTCACCCAGAGCGGCAGCTCCCGCTGCACCGGCGGCGGGAAGATCCGTACGCGCGCGGGGGCGCCGTTGCCGTCCAGGACCTCCAGCTCCTCCCCCCGCCACAGCCCGCGGAGCCCCTCGATGCCGTCGGCCAGGGCGCGCTTGCGGTCCTCGTACGGGACCCGGCCCAGCGCGAAGTCCACCGGGTGCCAGCCGGAGGCGAGGGACACCCCGGCCCGTCCGCCCGAGAGGTTGTCGACGACCGACCACTCCTCGGCGATCCGCAGCGGATGGTGGAGGGGCGCGACGACGCTCCCGGCGCGGATGGCGACGCTGCTCGTGACCATGGCCAGGGCGGCGCCCACGACGGAGGGGTTCGGGTAGAGCCCGCCGAAGGGGTGGAAGTGCCGTTCCGGCGTCCACACGGCGCGGAAGCCGTGGCGGTCGGCGAAGCGGGCGCCCTCCAGCAGCAGTTCGTACCGTCCGGCGGCCCCGTCCGGTGTGCTGTCGTCGGCGAAGTAGAAGAGGCTGAAGTCCATCGGGGATCCCTCGATAGCCCTGGTCGTGGTCCGATCGGTCCTGATCCGTGCCGTGTGCGGGTGCGGGTGCGGGTGCGGGTGCGGTGTGCCGTGTGCCGTGTGCCGTGTGCCGTGTGCCGTGTGCCGTGTGTCCGTGCCGGGGCCTGCCACGGCCCCGTGCCGCCGTCAGTCGGGCCGCGGCATCCTGCGCAGAGCCGGTCTCGCCTTGCGGGCGCCCGTCAGCCGGGCCGCGAGCCCGGCCACCGTGGGCGCCTCGAAGACCGTGCCCACCTGGAGCTCCACCCCCAGGTCGGCGCGGACCCGGCTCACCAGCCGGGTGACGAGCAGGGAATGGCCGCCGAGCTCGAAGAAGTCGTCGTCGATGCCCACCGCGAACGCCGCGTCGAGCCCGAGGACCTCCGCGAACATCCGGCACAGCGCCGTCTCCCGCGCGGACCGCGGCCGGCGCCCGGCCCCGCCCCGGGGGCCGCGCGGGGCGGGCAGGGCGGCCCGGTCGAGCTTGCCGTGCGGGGTGAGCGGGAACGCGTCGAGCACGACCACCGCGGACGGAACCATGTACCCGGGCAGGAACGCGGCCGCCCACGCGGTGAGTTCGCGCACCAGCTCCGCGTCGCCGGACGCGGCGAAGGGCACGTTGACGTGGCGTTCCGGGTCCGCCGCGGGCTCGGCCGCGGCCTCCGGGGGGACGTCGTGCTCCCCGGAGGAGAACTCGACGTCGACGTGGTCGGGGCCCGCCTTCGCGGACCAGCGCAGCACGGCGCGGTACCCCAGCCGCTCGCCGAGCCGCGCGAGCTCCTCCGGGTCCTGGCCGGGGGCCGGGGTGCCGCCCGACGCGAGCAGGTCCTCGGCGAGGCGCGCGTTCGGCACCCCGGCCACCCGGACGGGCGTGGTGTCCCCGGCGCGGTCCCGCAGGTGGTCGGAGAGCCCGTCGAGCGTACGGACGTCCGCGCCCCACAGCAGCTCCGCCACCGCGCCGGCGCGCGAGCCCGTACCCCCGCGGGAATTCGTACCCCCGCGGGAACCCGTCCCCCCGGCCGGGCGCAGGACGACGTCGTAGCGGTAGCGGTTCAGCTCGTTGGGACGGGTGCCGCGCTTCAGGCGTACGTCGCAGCTCGCGAAGGTCGGCGCGGACCCCCCCGGCCTCCATCGTCAGGGACCGGAAGAACTCCGGGTCCACCAGCAGCTCCGGTTCCGTGGCCAGACCGCGCGCCACCGCCCGGCGGTGCTCAGCGCTCCCCGGTGCGGCGGCGCCCGGCCGGCGGGCCGCGACCGCCCCGTGGAAGGTCTCGGCGAGCCCCAGGTGCCGGACGTCGCCGACGAACACCGAGCCGCCGGGGGCCAGCGCGGCCGCCGCGAGCCCGAGGACGCGGGCGAGATGGCGCCCGCTGGGGAAGTACTGGGCGACGGAGTTGATGACGACCACGTCGAAGGAGCCGCGCGGGACGCCCTCGTGGTCGTCGGCCGGCCGGCTGTGCAGGACGACCCGGCCGGCGAGTTCCGGCCGCGCGGCCACCTGTTCCCGCAGCCGTCCGATCACCCGGGGCGAGAGGTCGAGCCCCCAGTACGCCTCCGCCTCGGGGGCGAGATGCGCCAGCAACAGGCCGCTGCCCACGCCGAGTTCGAGGATCCGTCGGGGCCGCAGGGCGCGGATGCTCCGTACGGTCTCGTCCCGCCACTCCCGCAGCTCCTCCAGCGGCAGCGCGCTCCCGTCGTAGGCGCTGTTCCATCCGGTGAAGTCCTCGCCGAAGACGGTCGGCCCGTCGGCCGGCACGGCGTCGTGGACGCGCCGCCAGTCGGCCACACGGCCCGCGTCCTCCCGGGCGGCCCCGTCGGCCCCGTGGGTCCTGTCGGCCCCGTGGGTCCTGTCGGCTCCGTCGGTCCCGTCGACCGGGCGGGACGCGCGACGGACGTAGGCGACGAGCCGCCGGTCGCCGTCCCGGTCCTCGTGAACGGTCACCGCGGCCGCGGCCACCCGGGGGTGCCCCGCGAGCCGCGCCTCGACCTCGCCCGGCTCGATCCGGTGCCCGCGCACCTTGACCTGGTCGTCCGCTCGACCGGCGAACTCCAGTTCTCCCGCGGTCGTCCGGCGGACCAGGTCGCCCGTGCGGTACATCCGCGTCCCGGCCGGGCCGTACGGGTCCGCGACGAAGCGCTGCGCCGTGAGTCCGGGCCGGCCGAGGTACCCGCGGGCCAGGCCCGCCCCGGCGACGTACAGTTCGCCCACCGCTCCGACGGGCACCGGCCGCAGGGCGGCGTCCAGCACGTGCACCCGGGTCCCCCGGACGGCCTCGCCGATCGGCGGCGTCCCGGTGCCCTCGCCGAGCGGCCGGCTCATGGTGGCGCAGACCGTGGTCTCCGTCGGCCCGTACGCGTTGATCAGGGTCCGGCCGGGCGCCCAGCGCCGCCGCTGCTCCGCGTCCAGGGCCTCGCCGGCGGCGACCAGGACCCGCACGTGGGGGAGGGCGTCGGAGGGCAGGGCGCGCAGCACCGAAGGGGGCAGGGTCGCGTGGGTGATCCGCCGCTCGTCGACGAGCGTGCGCAGGCCGGGCCCTGGCAGCAGACTGCGGGCGGGCGCCAGGACGAGCGCGGCCCCCGCGGAGAGGGCCATCGCCAGCTCCCAGAAGAAGGCGTCGAAGCCGGGCGAGGCGAACTGCAGCACCCGGCTCCCGGCGTCCACCGCGAGCGTGTCGCGCTGGTGGGCGGTCAGGTGGGCGAGGCCGGAGCGGGTGACGACCACGCCCTTGGGCAGGCCGGTCGACCCGGAGGTGTGGACGACGTACGCGGGCAGACCGCCCTCCTCGCGCCGGGCGCCTGCCGGCGGGTGGGACGCCGGGGCCCGCAGCAGCGCCGCGGCGGTCTCCGGATCGTCCAGGTCGGTACGGGGCGCGGCGACGTCGGCGGGGAGGACCGTGCCGGAGTGGGCGAGGAGCAGCGCGGGGGCCGCGTCGCCGACGACGTGGGCGATGCGCCGCTCCGGGTAGCCGGGGTCCACCGGGAGGTGGGCGGCCCCGGACTTCAGCACCGCGAGGACCGCGACGACGAGCTCCACCGAGCGGTCCAGCGCCGAGGCGACCACCCGCTCCGGCCCGGCGCCCCGCGCGGCGAGCACATGGGCCAGCCGGTTCGCGTGCCCGTCGAGCTCCGCGTAGGAGACCTCGTCCGCGCCGAAGACCAGGGCGACGGCGTCCGGGGCGGTCCGGGCGCGCTCCTCGAAGAGGTCGAGCAGCGGGCGCGGCGGGGCGTCCCCGCGGGATAAGAGGCGGGAGGGAGCGCTGTCCGGGTCCTCGGACACCTTTCCGTGCTCCGGGGCGATGTGTACGTCGTCGTCGGCGGCGGGGAGGACCAAGGTGTCGCCCTGGCAGACGCGGACCCACTGCAAGGCCGAGGCGTCGGCGTCGAGGGCCGCGTCCCACACCACCCGCGCCGGAGCCGGGTCCGGGTCGCCGAACTCCGCCTGGGCGTGGGCGGGAAGCGCGGTGCCGGAGCCCGACGGGGCGGGCGCGGGCGGGAGATCGATCCGGCGCACGTCCTCCGGCCACGCGCCGTCCTCCGGCCCCGACGTGACCACGAGGCGCGGCCCGTCGTCCCCGCCGGGCGCGCGCCGCCCCCGCGCCGGGCGGGCCGGGTCGAGGGGTACGTACGCGGCGCCGGTCCGCCACACCGCGAGCATCGCCGCCACCAGGTCCGCGCCGCGCGGGAGCCGCAGGCCGACGGCCGTGCCGGGTCCCGCCCCGGCGGCGCCCAGAGCCCGGGCCGTCCGCTCCACCCGCTCGGCCAGCTCGCCGAAGGTCACCGACTGCGACGGGGTGACCACGGCGGGGCGCCCGGGATGCCGGACCGACTCCCGCAGGAAGCCTGTGAGGAGGTCGAGCGCGCTGGTCACCACGGACTGCTCCTTGCACGGGGAACGGGAAAGGGGGCGGTGCCGGTCTGGGTGGTGCCGGAGGGCCGGGGTGGGGTCAATCCTCCGCGTGGCCTGGTGCGTTGGTCGTCGACGCGGTCGAGCCTAAGCGGCACCGGCGGGAAATGGCCACCCTGGTTTCCAGGGCGATGAACTTGTACGATCCAGCACGAACTCAGGGCCGCCGCACGTACTCTGTGGCGCGTTCGGATATCCGTCGCGCTATCGAGTTCCGGAGGCCGTGCTGGTGTCCGCCCCGCCCACCGCCGCACGGTCCGAGCAGGGCCACGGCCACCGTCCGCACCGGAACTTCCGGCTGTTGCTCGTCGGCGAGACCACCAGCAAGCTGGGCACCAGCGTGACCTCCGTCCTGCTGCCGCTCGTGGCCGTCACCACCCTCCACGCCTCGCCGTTCATGATGGGCGTCCTCACCGCCGCGCCGTGGCTGCCCTGGCTGGTGATCGGACTGCCGGCCGGGGCCTGGGTCGACCGGCTCGCGCCGCGGCCGGTGATGCTCGTGTGCAACGCCGTCTCCGCGGCGGTGTTCGTGAGCGTGCCGGTCACCTGGTGGCTGGGGGCGCTGACCATGGGGCACGTCCTCGCGGCCGCGCTGGTCTCCGGTGCCGCCTCGGTCTTCTTCTCCACCGCGTACTCGGCGTATCTGCCCCGGCTGGTCCCCGCGGACGCCCTGATGGGACGCAACGCGCAGTTACAGGCGGGGGACCAGGCCGCGAGGGTGGCGGGCCCCGGGCTCGGCGGGCTGATCGCCCAGACCGTGGGCAGCGTTCCGGGGCTGCTGCTCGACGCCGCCTCCTTCGTGGTGTCCTCGCTCTGCCTCACGCTCATCCGCTCCGACGGGCCGCGCCCCGCCCCGGCGCCCCGGCGCCGGCTGGGCCGCGAGATCGCGGACGGCCTGCGCTTCGTCGTCGGCGATCCCTGGGTCCGGGCCGTCACCGGCTTCGGCGCGGCGGTCAACCTGGCGATGGCGGGCTTCCAGGCCGTCCAGATCGTCTTCCTCGTACGGACCGTCGGCGTCGGTTCCGACACCCTCGGCTGGCTCGTCTCCTGCGGCGGTCTCGGCGGAGTGCTCGGCGGCCTCGCGGCCGGGAGGCTCGCCCGGCGCCTGGGCACGGCACGCGCCCTGCTGGTCGTCCAGTGCGCCGCAGCGCCCTTCGGCCTGCTCGCCGCACTCGCCGCTCCCGGGCCGAGGCTGGCGTTCTTCGTGCTCGGCACCGTCGTCATGTTCGCCGGGGTGGTGGCCTGCAACGTCGTCATCGTCAGCTTCCGCCAGGCCTACTGCCCGCCGGAGCTGCTGGGACGGGTCACCGCCACCACCCTGTTCCTGAACTACAGCACCATCCCGCTGGGCGCCCTCCTGGGCGGCTCCCTCGCCTCGCTCCTGGGCGCCCGCGTCACGATGGGGGTGGTCGCCGTCGCGCTGCTGGCCGCCGTCGGCTTCCTGGTGGCGGGTCCGCTGCGTGGCCTCCGCGACCTCCCGGGCCCGCCCGCCGCCGACGGCTGACGTCGCGCCCCTCGACCACCCCCGGCCCCCCTGCCACCCCCGGCCGACGGCCGACGTCCTGGCCGATCCGCCGCCGGCCGACGCCCCGGCCCCGCCCGCCCGGTCCGCGAGCGCGGCCCGGAGCCCGGCCAGGGACAGGCAGGACGCGACGGCCGTGGCCGTGATCCGCGCCGGCACGGCGGGCAGTTCCGCCGGGCTGCCGCCCGAGGTGTCCGTCGACCACCTCGACCCGGCCGGCCGCCGTGCCGCCGCCCGCCGTGCGGACGGGCACCTCGACCGTGAAGTCACCGCTGAACATCGGATACTTGGGGTCGTCCCGCGTCAGCCGGTGCACGCTGACCACGCTTCCGGTGACCACCTCGGCCCCGGCCTCCTGTATCGCCCGTAGCCGGCGCAGGTCGTCGCCGTCCGGCCGGATCGCCGGCTCCGTCACGACCGACAAGGACGGCAGGACGAGTCCCACGCCCAGCGGGAACGGCATCACCCGGTGGAAGCGGTTCCACGGCAGCCGGCCGGGCGGCGCCGGAACCGGCCCGGCCTCCCGGGGAGGCGTCGTCCGCAGCGGGCGGGACGCGATCCACACCCACGCCGCGGCTGGCACCAGGGCGAGTCCGCCGAGGACCACCACGTCCGTCCGGTACACCGACATCCCCGCGCGGAACAGCAGCAGCCACAGCGCCAGCACCGCGCTCAGAAGGGCGCCCCCGCCCACGTAATACCTGGTCATCCAGGTGATTCTCCCCATGATCGCGGACGATGCCAGGCCGGCCTGCGGACCGTTCCCCGTGCCTGCGGCGGCAGTTGGGGCGGACGGCGCCGACGGCCTCTCCGAACTCACGGACGAAGAATCCGTCCCGAGGTCTTCCAGAACAATGCGACATGTGAAATTTTACAGACCACGTGTCAGCCGCCCGTGTTTCCCAGCATGTGGCCACAACGGCCCCGGAGGCCCCCACCGATGCATCCCTCCCGGATATCGAAGACCCGCGCGCGAAGACTTCCCGTGCTCGGCGCGGCCGTCTTCCTCTCGCTCGGCCTGCTCGCTCCGCAGAGCCAGGCCGCCCCCGTCGGCGCCACGGCGCAGGCCGGCCCGAACGCGGCGGGCGCCGCGGCCCCGGCGCCCCGGGCGATCCCGGTCCCCAAGTCGCCGCACGCGATCAGCGACAACCCCCGCTTCCGGCTCTCCTCGCAGGACGGCACGGAGGAGACCGCCCCGCGGCCCGCCCCGGCCGTGAGGCCGAGCAAGACGAGCAAGCTCTCCTCGGCCGCCGCCGCGGACGCCTGCGGAGACCTGTCCGGCGTCGTCAACGCCACCGGCGCCGCCCTGGTCCAGCAGCTCAAGGCCCTCCCGCAGATCACCTGTACCTACCCGCTGTTCAACCTCACCGGGGACGACGCGCGCAAGGCCTTCCGCGAGGCCCAGATGGTGACCGTCGCCAACGCCCTGCGCGACGACGCCGCCACGTACGCGGGCGACAACCGCACCTCCACCGGGCAGCTGGTGATGTTCCTGCGCGCCGGCTACTACGTGCAGGACAACAACGCGGACGTCGTCGGCGCCTACGGCCCGGCGCTGCAGGGCGCGGCCCGCGGCGCGCTCGACGCCTTCTTCGCCGCCCCGCGCAGCAAGGACGTCACCGACGCCAACGGCCAGATCCTCAACGAGGTCGTCACCCTCATCGACAGCACCCACGAGGCGGGCCGCTACGCCCCCGTCGTGAAGTGGATGCTCGCCGGCTACACCGGCAGCTGGCCGGGCCAGATGAACCTCGCCATGCAGCACGTCGAGTGGGTCGTCGAGAACGGCTTCAAGGCCAAGAACGACGCCCGCGGCTGGCGGGCCGCCCTCAAGGCCGACCCCGCCATCCTCGACACCTGGGCCGGCTTCATCACGCGCAACGGCGCCGAGCTCAACCGCCTGGACGTCGTCAGCAACGTCGGCCGCCACCTCGGCTACGCTCTCGACGTCCCCGAGCTCAAGGACCGGGTCCGGCCGCTCCTCAAGGACCTGATCAACCGGTACCCGAACGTCGGCCCCACCGCGCCGATCACCATGAACCTGGGCTGGGCCACCCGCCAGTTCGACAAGGGCAACTGCGCGGCCTACGCCATCTGCGACCTGGGCCAGCGCGTGCTGCCCTCCGTCCTGCCGATCCAGCACACCTGCACCCCGGGCCTCAAGATCCGTGCCCAGGACATGTCGCCCGGCCAGCTGGCGAGCACCTGCACGAGCCTCGTCGAGCAGGACGCCTACTTCCACCGGATCATCGGCGACAAGGGCGCCATCCCCGGTGACGTCAACACCAACCTGGAGGTCGTCGCCTTCGACGACTACACCCAGTACGCGCTGTACGCCTGGGCGATCTACGACATCGACGTCGACAACGGCGGCATGTACGAGGAGGGCAACCCGGCCGTCCCCGGCAACCAGGCCCGCTTCATCGCCCACGAGGCCAGCTGGCTGCGCCCGGCCTTCCAGATCTGGAACCTGAACCACGAGTACACCCACTACCTCGACGGCCGCTTCAACATGTACGGCGACTTCGAGGCCGGCATGACCACGCCGACCATCTGGTGGGTCGAGGGCATCGCCGAGAACATCTCGTACGGCTACCGCAACGAGCGCAACGCCGACGCGATCGCCGAGGCCGCCAAGAAGACGTACAAGCTCAGCGACCTGTTCGACACCGTCTACGGCCAGGAGGAGGACCCCGAGGTCAACTCGAACCGGGTCTACCGCTGGGGCTGGCTCGCGGTCCGCTACATGCTGCAGAAGCACCCCGCGGACGTCCAGACCGTGCTCGGCGCGTACCGCACCGGTGACTGGACCGGCGCCCGCACCTTCCTGAAGCAGACCGTCGGCACCCGCTACGACGCGGACTTCGCGACCTGGCTGACGACCGACTGCGCCACCAACGACTGCGGAACGCTGCCGGACGCCCCGTCGGCCGCCACCGTCCCGCTCTGCACCCTCGGCGACCCCCGCCAGTTCGACCAGAACTGCCGCCGGGACAACCTCGCCGCCGCCACCGGCAACTACAGCTACCACTTCGTGTACCTGCCGGCCGGCGTCAAGCAGCTGACGATCACCAGCAGCGGGGGCACCGGCAACGCCGACCTCTACTACGGCGGCGGCAGCTGGGCCACCACCACCGCCTACCAGGCGAAGTCCGCCAACGCCGGCAACGGGGAGACCCTGACGATCGACAACCCGCCCGCCGGGTGGGTCTACTTCAGCCTCGCCGCCGCCCAGGGCTTCAGCGGCGTGACCCTCTCCACGCAGTCCAAGTGACCCGCTTCGCCGGGGCCTCCCGGGCCCCGGCGAACATCACGGTCACCCCCGCCGGGCGTCGGCGGACGTCCCGCACGTACCGCCTCCCGGCGGCCATCCGTTCCCCGAAGGCCGCCGCCTCCCCGTCGTCCGCCCGGCCGTGCCGCGCGACGGTTTCCGGACGATCGCGCCGCCCGCACACGGAGGGTCACACCACCCGCACCGCGCCGCGGGCGGAACGGTGAGCAGCGCCTCCGTGGCCGACCGTGGCGGGGCCGTCGCCGGGCGGACCCGGGACCCCGGCGTCATCTATGCTTCAGGGCGGCCGCGAGGCGAGGGGCGGGCCTCTCGGGCGGGGGCCACGTGACACCGATCATGAAGATCCCGGGGAATCGGGCGACCGCCGCCCTCCGCACCCATGGTGGGGGGCAGCCCGGCAGCCGCCCGTGCACAGAAGTCCCCAGGGGAGAAGTGAGGTATGTCGGTGATCTGCGTCGGAGGCATGATCGGGATCGGCAAGACGAGCGTGGCCGAGCTGCTCGCCAAGGAGCTCGGCAGCGAGGTCTTCTACGAGAGCGTGGACGACAACCCGATCCTGCCGCTCTTCTACACGGCGAGCCCCGAGGAGATCCAGGCCAAGCGCTACCCCTTCCTGCTCCAGCTCTACTTCCTGCAGACGCGGTTCGCCTCGATCAAGGAGGCGTACCGGCAGGGCGACAACGTCCTCGACCGCTCGATCTACGAGGACTGGTACTTCGCCAAGGTCAACCACGACCTGGGCCGCATCAGCTCCCTCGAGATGCAGGTGTACGAGGGCCTGCTGAACGAGATGATGCGGGAGATCGACGGCCTGCCGTACCGCAAGGCTCCCGACCTGATGGTCTACCTCAAGGCGGACTTCGAGACGGTGCTCAAGCGCATCGGGCTGCGCGGCCGCGACTTCGAGCAGGACGAGGCCCTCGTCGAGTACTACCGCACGCTGTGGTCCGGCTACGACGAGTGGGTCCACCGGCACTACGCGGCCAGCGAGGTCCTCGTGATCGACATGAACCGCACCGACGTGGTCAACGACGCCGCGGACGCGGCCCGCGTGGTGCGCGAGGTCAAGGACGCCCTGGCCGCCGCCAGGAACCGCGGCTGATCCGCACGCCGCCCCGCCGCGGGGCCGGCTACCCGGCCCCGCCCGCCCGGCGGGCGCGCAGCCTGAGCGCCGTGTCACGCAGCCACAGCGCGCTGCGCTTGGGGGTGCGGAGCTGGGTCGAGCGGTCGACGCGGACGATCCCGAAGCGCCCCGCGTAGCCCTCCGCCCACTCGAAGTTGTCGAGCAGGGACCAGACGAAGTACCCCCGGACGTCGGCTCCGGAGGCACGGGCCCGGGAGACGGCCGCCAGGTGCGCGGCGAGGTAGGCGGTGCGCTCCGTGTCCTCGACGAAACCGTCCGCGTCCGGACGGTCCTCGTAGGCGGCGCCGCTCTCCGTGACGACCATCGGGGTGCCCGGATAGTCGCGCGCGACGCGCAGCAGGAGCGCGGTGAGGTCGTGGGGCATGACCTCCCAGCCGAGGCCGGTGACCGGGAGGCCGCCGTGCGGGACGCCCCGCGTGACGGGGAGGCCGCGGGAGTCGGTCGGGGAGCCGTGCTCGTCCACGCCCGAGCTGCGCAGGGAGCGGTAGTAGTTCACGCCCAGGGTGTCGAAGGGCGCGGAGATGGTCTCCAGGTCGCCGTCGCGGACGGGGATCTCGACCCGGTGGGCCGCGAGGTCGTCGATCAGGTCCCGCGGGTAGCGGCCGCGCAGGATCGGGTCGAGGTAGAAGCGGAAGCCGAAGGCGTCGGCCCGGCGGGCCGCCTCCCGGTCGGCGGCGGAGTCCGTGGCGGGGCCGCTGGTGCCCAGCAGGTGGGTGACGGCGAGGTCGAGGGGGCGGCGGGCGGCGGAGCGCAGCCGCCGGACGGCGAGGCCGTGTCCGAGGTGCAGGTGGTGGACGGCCCGGACGCCGTCGGCGAGCGAGCGGCCGCCGGGCGCGTGGACGCCCTCGACATGGCCGAGGACCGCCGAGCAGAAGGGCTCGTTGAGCGTGGTCCAGTGGGTCACGCGGTCGCCGAGCCGGTCGTACACGAGCTCGGCGTAGTCGGCGAACCGGAAGGCGGTGTCCCGGGCCGGCCAGCCGCCGGCGTCCTGGAGCTCCTGCGGCAGGTCCCAGTGGTAGAGGGTGAGCCAGGGGGTGACCCCGCGGCCGAGGAGCTCGTCGACGAGCCGGTCGTAGAAGCCGAGCCCGGCCGGGTTGACCGGGCCCCGGCCGCCGGGCTGGACCCGGGGCCAGGAGACGGAGAAGCGGTAGCCGTCCAGTCCGAGCGAGGCGAGCAGCGCCACGTCCTCGGGCATCCGGTGGTAGTGGTCGCAGGCCACGTCGCCGGTGTCGCCGCCCGCGACCGCTCCCGGCACCCGGCAGAAGGTGTCCCAGATGGAGGGGGTCCGGCCGTCCTCGGAGGCGGCGCCCTCGATCTGGAAGGCGGAGGTGGCGGCGCCGAGCCGGAAGTCCGGCGGCAGCAGGTCGATCACGGACGCGTCGTCGGTCATGGCGTGCGGGCTCCTCGGAAGGCGTGGGTACGGCCCGGGCGCCGCCGGGCGTCCGGGCCGTACCCGGTCGGGGGAGGGAAGGGGTCAGGGCAGGCGGTGGTCGGCGTTCAGGACGGCACCGCGTTCGGGGTGGTTCTGGTCGTAGCCGCGCGTGTCGCACTGGAGCCCGCCCACCACGCAGTGGTCGACGAGCGCCTTCAGGGTGCGGTCCTCCCAGGCGTTGAAGAAGTCGTAGTGGAAGGAGTGGCCGGGGCCGCTGGAGAGCCTCACCCGCGCCATGTCGCCGGAGACGGGGAAGGCCATCTTGAACTCGATCATGGGCACGGCCACGGGGTGCGAGGGCGGGCAGACGTCGTCGTTGGTGCCGGGCTTGACGACGGGGTACGCCATGTGGCTCCTGTGGTCGGGGGTGTCGAGGTACAGCCCGTTCCAGCAGCTCGGCGCCTGCATGCGGAGGTTGAGCTGGGTCCCGGCCGGACAGCGGGCCGGGAAGTCGACGTTCTTGTAGCTGTCCCCGCACTCCCAGCCCTCGACCCAGCCTTCATGGGCGCGGAACTCCTCGGCGGACTGGGTCGGGCTGCCGACGACGAACCGCAGCCCCCGGGGGAAGGGGCGGACGCTCCGGTAGTCGGTGACCCCCGCCTTGTAGTAGATGACCTGCGGGCCGACGGGGAGGACCTTGCGGTCGCCGTCGAACAGCGAGGGCATCCAGTACGCGGAGGCGTCGGCCGGCGCGTTGCAGGTGGTCGGGCGGTCGACGAGCGTCGCGGTGACGGAGTGGGCGTTCGTCGTGGTGTTGCCCAGGAAGGTGTGGTCGTGCGAGGCGCCGGGCTGCCCGGGGTAGACGATCGGGTCGTCCGGGGCGGTGTGGCCGGCGGCGCAGTTGGCCTGGAACTCGTGGAAGTAGGCCGGCGGCGGCACGGCCTGGGACGGGGTGACCCCGGTGACGGGCGGGTCCGCGGGGATGTAGCCGTCGCCGTCGGGGTCGTCCCCGGAGGGCAGGGCGGAGGCCGCCATGACGTGCCCCAGGTGCGGGGCGGCGGCCGCCGGGACGCCGCCGGCCACGGGACCGGGGGCGGCGGTGACGGCGTCGACGGCGAGGGTGGACACGCCGAGGGCGGTGGCGAGCAGTAAGGCGGACAGGGTCCGGCCGCGGATTCTCATCGGCTTCTCCTCAGGTCGGGTCAGGCGTAGATGCCGAGCTCGTACAGCGAGTAGCCCCAGCCGGTGCCGCGGGCGGTGAGCTGGAGCCGTACGTACCGGGCGGTCGCGGCGGCGTCGATCGTGTCGACGTCGCCGTTCCCGTCGGACGTGGTGTGGACGGTGCGCCAGTTCGCGCCGTCGTCGGACACCTGGACCTCGTAGGCGCGGGCGTAGGCCGGGTCCCAGACCAGCTGGAGCCGCCGGAAGGAGCGCACGGAGCCGAGGTCGACCCGGATCCACTGCGGGTCGCTCCAGTCGCTGGCCCAGCGGGTGCCGGCGTTCCCGTCGGTGGCCCGCTCGGGCGGGCAGGGGCAGTCGCCGTACGAGGCCTGCGAGGAGGAGGCGGTGGTGGGCCGGCCCAGGGCGAGGTTCGTGCCGGTGACGGGCGGGGCGACGACCCGGACCGACCGGGCCTCGATGCCGGCGTTGCCGTGCCCGTCCTCGGCCTGGACGTACACCTTCCACACGCCCAGCTTCTCCGGCGCGGTCACGGCGAACGAGCCGTCCGGGAGGGCGCGCCGGGCGGCCTCGACGAGCCGCTTGTCGCCGTTGGCGTAGTTCCCGCTGAGGAAGATCCGGGTGGAGACCGGATCGCCGTCCGGGTCGCGGACGTCGGCGCGGACCGTGAACTCGCCGCCCGCCGGGGCGGAGCCGGAGGGCGTGACGCTCATGCCGGAGATCACCGGAGGGGTGTTGTCGCCGGACGTGGAGCCGGTGTACGCCTTCTTCACCGCGTAGTACGAGAGCCGCTTGAGCCCGTCGGGCACGAGGTTGAACCAGACGCCGCCGAAGTCGTGCTCCGTCCCGTAGTGGAAGACCGTGGCGCCCAGGGCGACGCCCCGGTGCCCGGTGACGCAGTTCCAGGCGCGGGTGTACCCCTCCGCCTTCTGGACGTCCGTGGGCTCCTCGGCGACGCCGTTGGCGTCCTTCGGGGTCTCCCATTCACCGGCGGGGCCGGTCTCGGTGATGAGGTACGGCTTGGTGTAGCCGCCGTCGGTCCAGTCCTGCCGCACGCGGCAGACGTCGCCGTAGGCGTTCATCGAGTACAGGTCCAGGTCGGGCGCGTTGCGCCGGTAGTACGGCCAGGCCCCCGTCCAGGCGTCCGTGGAGGTCACGGGGTGGTCGGGATCGATCGCGTGGATCCGCCGGGCGACCTCGTTGACGAACGAGGTGTACGCGTCGCGCTGGGCCTCCAGCTCGGCGCCGCCGAAACAGTTCTGGAGGCCGAGGACGGACTCGTTGCCCACGTTCCACATCAGCGTCGCGGGGTGGGACCGGTAGGTCTCGACCCAGCGGGCGAACTCCGCGAGCATGGCGCTCTTGTACGCGGTGTCGGTCACGTAGTTCACGCAGCCGCCGGAGCCCGGGCCGCCGCCCGGCTGGAGCCAGAAGCCGTTGATCACGCGGATGCCGTGGGCGGCCGCCGTGTCCAGCAGGGGCTTGGTGGTGCCGTCGGTGCCCCAGGTGCGGATGGTGTTGACGCCCATGGCCTTCACGTCGGGCATGTGGCGGGCCGCGTCGGCGACGGACGGGCCCCAGGTGACGCCCTTGACGGTGTACGGCTGGCCGCCGGCCGTGAGCTGCCAGTCGCCCTGGCCGCCGGTGACGCGGACGGCGCCGCCGGGTGCGGGCGGCCCGCCGACAGGGGTGCCGTAGACCTGGAACTCCCAGAGGGAGTAGCCGTATCCGGTGCCCCGGGTGTGCCCGTTCATCCGGACGTAGCGGCCGGTTCCGGAGAGCGCGAGGTCGTCGGTGCCGCCGTCGCCGGCGGTCACGGAGCCCGCCGTGCGCCAGTCCGCGCCGTCGTCGGAGACCTGGATGTCGTACGCCTTGCCGTAGGCGGCCTCCCAGGTCAGGACGGCCCTGCTGAGGTCGGCACGGACGCCGAGGTCGACCTGGATCCACTGGGCGTCGCTCCACTGGCTGGCCCAGCGGGTGCCGGTGAGGTCGCCGTCCACGGCGGCGCCCGCGGCGAAGGGGCCCTCCGCGGAGGAGGCGGTGACGCTCTTTCCCTGGGAGAGGAGGGCGGGGGCCGCGGCGGCGGGGGCGGCGGTGAGCGCGGTGAGGGAGGCGGCGAGCAGGGTGCCGAGGGCACCGAGGGAGAGGAGGGAGGCGGTCGTGCGGGAGTGCCGGTGACGACGTGGTGCCGTCGGAGGGTGCGCGGACATGGCGTCTCCTGGACGGACGAGGGGGTGGGGGAGGTGCCGGGCCGCGCCGCCGGGCGGGGGCGCGGCCCGGCGGCCGTCAGGGGAAGCTGACGACGGTCGAGGGGACGGTCGCGGTGCCCTCGGTGGGGGCGCCGGTGTCGTTGATGACGTGGTTGAACTGGCCGTTGCCGCCCAGCGAGACGGTGAGCAGGCCGTGGAACCTGACGCCCGGCTTCACCGGGGCCTTGAAGCCGTGGTCCTGGCGGATCGTCGGGTCGACGTTGTAGTAGCAGTAGCTGCCGAGGCCCCAGCCCTCGTGGGTGGTCACCGAGTCGTCGACCCGGTAGGCGGCGTAGCCCTTGGTGGCGCCGTTCTGGACGGCGGCCTGGTTCGGGGCGTCGTAGGCCTTCTCGTTCTGGAAGAAGATCGTGCGCCCGCGCTCGCCGTACCACTCGACGTCGTACTTGTTGAAGTGCTCGACGAACAGGCCGGTGGCGAGCACGTCGTCGCCGTTGACGCGGACGCCGTAGTCGGCTCGGTTGGTCTCCCAGCCGACGCCCTCGCCGTGGTCGGCGCGCCAGACCCAGGTGTGGTCCACGATCGTGTCGTCGTTGTTGACGGCGATCCCGAGGGTGGCCTTGCCCGCCCCGGCGCCGCCGACCCGGACGTAGACGTCCTGCACGGTGGTGGGGTCGGCGCTGTGGTCGGCGGAGGCGTTCTGCGGGCCGACCTCCAGGAGGGTCGGGGAGTTGACCGGGCCGGCGTCGAGCAGGAAGCCGGCGAGCCGGACGCCGTCGACGTCGGCGACGCGCATCGCGGTGACGCCGTTGTCCGGGACGAGGGTGGCCAGGCCGAGGCCGAGGACGATCGTGCCGGGCCGGTTCACCTCGACGGTGCGGTCGACGTGGTAGACGCCGGGCGTGAGCAGCAGGTGCAGGCCCTGGTCGAGCGCCTGGTTCATGGTGGCGGCGGTGGTGCCGGGCCTGACCACGTAGAAGCGGCTCAGCGGGATCCTCTCGCCCTGCGGGGCGCCGTTGGCCCAGGTGGTGCCGCGGGCGTTGGTCCGCTTGGCCGGGGAGAAGACCTTGTACTGGTTGTCCTCCCAGATCAGGTACGGCTTCTCGCGGGAGACCGGGGTGGTGTCGAGGGTGGTGTACCTCGGCTCGGGGAAGGACTGGGCCGGCGCGCCCTCGGTGCCGGAGAAGACCTGGTTCCAGACGGAGTTGGACCAGCCGCCGATCGAGTTGTCCCGCGTGTACCACTGCTGTTGCGAGTAGTTGCCGATCTGGCCGTCGATCTTCGAGTCGGCGATGTAACCGCCGCTGGCCCAGCCGTAGCCGTTGGGGGCGAGGTTGAGGCCGCCCTTGACGTGCATGCGGCGGAAGGAGGAGGCCTGGGCGACGGCCCAGCGGTCGGTGCCGTTCACCGGGTTGAGGGCGAGGCCCTCGGCGCCGCGCCAGAAGTTCTGGGTGGCGTTGCCGTTGAACCAGCCGGCGTCGACGGTGACGTCGCCGTTGATGGTGGTGTCGTCGGGCCGGACGCCGAGGCCCGCGATCTGGGTGTAGAAGCCGAGCTGGGCGTTGAGGCCGTTGTACGTGCCCGGCTTGAAGAGGAAGGCGTGCCGGCCGTTGCCGAACTGGGCGGACTCCTGCTGCCGGAACACCTCGTCCAGCCTGGCCTGGATGTCCGGGGTGGAGGGGTCGACGACGTGCACGTTGGGCCCGAGGTCGCCGCCGCCCGGCAGCGGCGTGCCGCCGCCGGAGGAGGTGCCGTAGACCTGGAACTCCCAGAGGGAGTAGCCCCAGGCGGTGCCCCGGGCCAGGCCGTTCATCCGGACGTAGCGGCCGGTCCCGGAGAGGGCGACGTCGTCGGTACCGCCGTCGCCGCCGGTCACCGTGGTGACGGTCCGCCAGTCCGTGCCGTTGTCGGAGGCCTGGATCTGGTAGCTCCTGCCGTAGGCGGCCTCCCAGGTCAGGACGGCGCTGCTGAGCGTGGCGCTCCGGCCGAGGTCGACCTGGAACCACTGGGCGTCGGTCCAGTCGCTGGCCCAGCGGGTGCCGGTGAGGTCGCCGTCGACGGCGCCGCCGGCGGCGAAGGGGCCTTCGGTGGAGGAGGCGGTGGCCGTCTTCCCCTGGGAGAGCAGGGCGGGGGCGGCGGAGGCCGTCGTGGCGGGGGCCACGGCGAGGAGGCCGCCGGCGAGCGAGGCGACGAGGGCGCCGACGGCGGTCCGCCGGAGGGCTGGGGCGGGGCGCCGGAAGGCCGGCGGGGACCCGACGGAAGACATGGGGGCTCCTGGGATACGTGGGGGAAACGGGGGAGAGCGCTCCCCGAAACCTTGCCCGGCACGGGAGTTGACGGTCAAGACACACGACAAGGCTTTTCTTTTGGCTTTCATTAAGTGTCGATCTGCTTCGGTCCCGTGGTGCTCGGGGGCCTCCGGCGCTCCGCCTCCGTGCCCCCGGACGCGACGGACCCGCTGCCGTCGACGCAGGTGGCAGCGGGTCTCGTCCGGGGAGGTGCCGGGGGCGTGCGGGTGCGATCAGTCGCGGTCCGCCCGGTGGGCGCGGATGATCTCCGCGTACCGCCGGCCGCTCGACTTGACCGTCCGGCGCTGGGTCGCGTAGTCCACGTGCACCAGGCCGAAGCGCTTGTCGTAGCCGTACGCCCACTCGAAGTTGTCCAGCAGCGACCAGGCGTAGTAGCCGGCCAGCGGGGCGCCCTTGCGCACGGCGCGGGCGCAGGCCGCGAGGTGCTGCTCCAGGTAGCGGACGCGGTCCGGGTCGTGCACCGCGCCGTCGGGGCCGACGGCGTCCGGGAAGGCGCAGCCGTTCTCGGTGACGTACAGCTTGCGCACCCCGTACTCCTCGGTGAGGCGGAGCAGCAGGGCCTCCAGGCCGCCGGCGTCGATCTGCCAGTCCATTCCGGTGCGCGGCACGTCGGGGAGCCGGACCGCGCGGGCGTGCGGGACGGGTCCCGCCGGGTCGTCGGCGACGGTCTCCGGGAAGTAGTAGTTGAGGCCGTGCCAGTCGAGCGGGGCCGAGATCAGCTCCAGGTCGCCGGGCCGCTCGGGGAGTTCGACGCCGTACAGCTCGCGCATGTCCGTGGGGAAGCCGCGGCCGTAGACCGGGTCGAGCCACCAGCGGTTGGTGTGCCCGTCGGCGCGGCGGGCCGCGGCGACGTCCTCGGGGCGGCTGGAGGCGGGGGCGATGGTGGAGTGGTTGGTGACGAGCCCGATCTCGGCGCCCGGGACCGCGGCGCGCACGGCGGCGGTGGCGAGCCCGTGGCCCAGCAGCAGGTGGTAGGAGGCGCGGACGGCGGCGGTGAGGTCGGTCAGGCCCGGGGCCATCCGGCCCTCCAGGTGTCCGATCCAGGCCGAGCAGAGCGGCTCGTTGAGGGTGGCCCACCGGGTGACGCGGTCGCCGAGGCGGGTGGCGACGGCGGAGGCGTACGCGGCGAAGTGCTCGGCCGTGGCGCGCTCCGTCCAGCCGCCGCGGTCCTGGAGGACCTGTGGCAGGTCCCAGTGGTAGAGGGTGACGTTGGGGGTGATGCCGGCGGCGAGGAGGGCGTCGACGAGCCGGTCGTAGAAGTCGAGCCCGGCCCGGTTGACGGGGCCGTCACCACCGGGCACGACCCGGGGCCAGGCGACGGACATCCGGTAGGCGTCGGTGCCGAGCTCCTTCATGAGCGCGACGTCCTCGGGCCAGCGGTGGTAGTGGTCGCAGGCCGTGTCGCCGTGGTCGGCGTTGTCGATCGTGCCGGGGGTGTGGCTGAAGGTGTCCCAAATGGAGGGGGTCCGGCCGTCCTCGGCGACGGCGCCCTCGATCTGGTAGGCGGAGGTGGCCGTGCCCCAGGCGAAGTCGGCCGGGAAGGCCGCGAGGTCGAGCGTGCGGGGGTCGGTGGATTCGGACACGGAGAGCCTTTTCGTGACGGGCCGGCGGGCGGCGGAGGGGGCGACTCGGGCGGCGGGCGCGGTGGGGCGGGTCACTTGACCGCGCCCGCCGTGAGCCCGGCGACGAGGTAGCGCTGCAGGAGGAGGAAGCCGGCCACGACGGGCACGCTCACCACGAGGGAGGCGGCCATGACCTGGTTCCAGTAGACGTCGTTCTGGGTGGCGTAGCCCTGGAGGCCGACGGCGAGGGTACGGGTGGTGTCGTTCGTCATGACGGAGGCGAAGAGGACCTCGCCCCAGGCGGTCATGAAGGCGTAGACGGCGACCGCGACGATGCCGGGCAGGGCGGCCGGGACGATCACCCGGAACAGGGCGCCGACCGGGCCGCAGCCGTCCACCTTGGCGGCCTCGTCGAGCTCGCGGGGGATCGAGTCGAAGTAGCCGGTGAGCATCCAGATGGCGAAGGGCAGCGAGAAGGTCAGATAGGTGAGGATCAGCCCCTCGCGCGAGCCGAAGAGCGCGATGCCGGTGGCGTTGCCGATGTTGACGTAGATGAGGAAGAGCGGCAGCAGGAAGAGGATGCCGGGAAACATCTGGGTCGAGAGCACGGTGACCGCGAAGACCCGCCTGCCGCGGAAGTCGTAGCGGCTGATCGCGTACGCGGCGAAGACCGCCACGGCCACGGAGCACACGGTGGCCGCGCTCGCCACGGCCAGCGAGTTGAGGAAGTAGTCGGCGAGCGGGACGGTGTCCCAGATGTCGACGTACGGGCGGAGCGTGAGCCCGGAGGGGATCCAGTGGAACTCGCCCGAGACGTCCGCGAGGGGCTTCAGGGAGCTGGAGACCATCACGTACACCGGCAGCAGCACGAAGCCGGTCAGCAGGGTGAGGAAGATCCGCCGGGTCCAGAGGAAGGAGCGCGGGGCGGCCATGGGGGAGCGGCGGTGGGCGCGGGACTCAGCCATCGGAGGCCTTCCTTCCCCTGGTGGTGAGCAGCAGGTACCCGCCGGTGACGAGGAGGAGGAAGAGCAGCAGCAGGACGGACATCGCCGATCCGGTGCCGAAGTTCCACGTCTGGAAGGACGACTGGTAGATGTGCAGGGAGATCAGGTCGGCCGCTTCCGGCGCCGCCTTGCCGAAGAGCACGAACGGCGTGTTGAAGTCGTTGAAGGTCCACAGGAAGAGGACCAGGACGAGGACCTGGTTGACCTGCCGCAGGGACGGCAGGGTGATGTGGCGGATCTGCTTCCAGACCCCGGCGCCGTCGAGGGCGGCCGCCTCGTACATGTCCCGGGGGACGTTCTGCAGGCCGGCCATGACGGTGAGGAAGGCGAACGGCCAGCCCTTCCAGACGGAGACGGTGAGCAGGGCCCAGAAGCTGTTGTCGCCGATGAGCCAGAAGAGCGGGGTGTCGCCCAGGCCCAGCTGGTCGTGGAGCACGTGGTTGATCAGCCCGTTGTCCCGCTGGAACATGAACGCCCAGGTGATGACCGCCGCGTAGACCGGCAGGGCGTACGGGACGAGGAAGAGGGTCCGCAGGATGCCCCGGCCCCGGAAGTTCTCCTGGAGGAACACGGCGGCGGCCGTGCCGAGGAGCCAGCACAGGGCGACCGACGCCAGGGTGAACAGGCAGGTGGTGACGAAGGACGTCAGGAGCGCCCGGCCGACCGGCGCGTCGAAGTCGACCGAGACGGTGTAGTTGTCGAGGCCGGCCCAGGGCGCGGCCGACCAGTCCCGGATGAAGAACTGGGTGAGCTCCTTGAAGCTCATCCCGATGCCCATGAGCATCGGTACGAGGTGGACGAGGAGTTCGAGGACGAGTGCGGGGAAGAGCAGCAGGTACGGGAGGGCGATGCGGCGGCGCCCGGAGCGGCGGGGCGCGGGCGCCCCGCCGGGGACGGCCTCGCGCACCGCGCGCTCGCTTCGCCGCGGGACGGCGGTCTGGGTCATGGAGGCGCTGCCTACTTCTTCGGCATCTGCTGCTGGGCCTTGTCCAGCTTGGCCCGCACGGACTCGGCGGTGACCGGGCGTCCGGCGGCGGCGTCGGCGAAGAGCTCCTTCACCGCGGTGCCGACGACGGTCTCGAACTGGGACTCCTCCGGGACCTGCGGCAGGGCGGAGGCGCTGGTGGCGAGGGTGTCGCGGATGACGGCGAGCGAGTCCGTGGCGAAGGCGGGGTCGGCCTGCGCGGTCTTGACGGGCGGGACGGAGCCGTACGTCTTGTTGAGGAGGATCTGCTCCTCGTCGCCGGTCATGAACTTCACGAACTTCAGGGCTCCGTCGAGGTTCCTGGTGTTCTTGAAGACGGAGATGTTGATGCCGGCGACCATGGAGTTGGTCTGCGCGCCCTGACCGGGCGTGCCGGAGGCGACGGGGGCGGGGACGACGCCCCACTCCTCGGGCTTCATGCCCTGCGCGGCGAAGGTCTGGGAGGGCGTCTGCCACAGGACCATGCCGGTGCGGTTCTTCGCGAAGTCGGAGAGGGACTGGTTCTGCGCGTACTCGGCGTTGCCGGGCGCGACGATCTTCGAGGCGGCCATGAGGTCGACGTACTGCTTGACCGCGGCGACGGCGCCCTCGGAGGTGAAGTCGGGCTTGCCGTCGGGGGTGAAGAAGTCGGCGCCGTGCTGCTTGCCGAGGACGAAGACCTGGTGGATGTTGTTGGAGAGGTTGGAGCCCTCGACCCCGATGCCCCACTTGCCGTCCCTGCTCAGCTTCCTGCCCGCGGCGTCGACCTCGGCCCAGGTGGTCGGCGGCTTCGCTATGCCCGCCTCGGCGAACATCTTCTTGTTGTAGTAGAGCGCGTACGCCATGGAGTACAGCGGCACGGCGGCCGGGTCCTTGCCGGGGGCGCCGGTGGAGCCGAGCGCCGAGCCGACGAAGCGGTCCTTGCCGCCGATCGCGCCGAAGTTCTTCTCGTCCCAGGGCAGCAGGGCGCCGGTCGACTGGAGCGAGGCGCTCCAGGTGTTGCCGATGTTGAGGACGTCGGGGCCCTGGCCGGAGGTGGTGGCGGTGAGGATGCGGTTGAGCAGGTCGGACCAGGGGATGACCTCCAGCTTGACCTTGATGCCGGTCTGCTTCTCGAACTTCTCGAGTTCGGGCTGGAGGACCTTCTTGTCCGCCTCCAGGCTGGGTCCCTGGTTGGTGGCCCAGTAAGTGAGCGTCTTCGGCTGGGAGTCGGACCCGCCCGAACCGCCTGCGGTTCCGCCGCCGCAGGCGGTGGCGGCGAAGACGACGGAGAGGGTGACGGCACCGGTGACGGCGGCTCTGCGTGTGCGCATGGCTCCAGGGCCCTTTCGGGGACGACGGGAGGACCGAAACGGTGAGCGGGCCCGGCCGCCTCCGTGTCGGGGCTTAATTTAGGATGTGAGTTAAACCTCACGAGAAGGTCGCGTCAAGGGTTGGAATCCGGGTATGTTGCACCCAAGGACTTCAGAGACGGGAACCCACGTGCACGCGACACATGGCCGTACGGTGCGTGACCTGCGGCGCGAGAACCGCACCGCGGTACTGCGAAGGCTGTACTTCGACGGACCGATGAGCCGTCTGATGCTCGGCCCCGCGATCGGGCTGAGCTCCGGATCGGTCAGCAACGTGGTGGCCGAGCTCGTGGCGGAGGGCCTGGTCGAGGAGGCCGGCAGCGTCGACTCGGCCGGCGGGCGCCCCCAGACCCTGCTGCGGATCAGCCCCGGCAGCGGCTGCATGATCGGCGTCGACGTCGGCGAAACCCGCGTCAGGGTCGAGCTGTTCGACCTCACCCTCAACGAACTCGCCCGCACCGAGCGCCCGTTGCCCAGCACCGGACCCCGAACCGCCCGCTACGACGTGGACCTGGTGGTCCGTCACGTCCGGGACGGCGTCGCCGAGGTCCTGCGGACGGCGGGCGTCGACCCCGAACGGCTCCTCGGCGTGGGCGTCGGCGTCCCCGGCATCATCGCCTACACCCCCGAGGACGGCGCCGTCGTCCACGGGCAGACCGTCGGCTGGGACGCCGTCCCCTTCGAACGCCTGCTGCGCGAGGCCGGCGACCTCCCCGACACCGTCCCCTACTGGATCGACAACGGCGCCAAGACCCTCGGCCAGGCCGAGATGTGGTTCGGCGCCGGACGCGGCGCCCGCAGCGCCGTCACCGTCCTCTTCGGCTCCGGCGTCGGAGCCTGCGTCGTCACCGACCCGCTCGGCTCCGGCCGCGCCCTCGAATGGGGCCACCTCACCGTCAGCGTCCGCGGCCGCCGCTGCCGTTGCGGCTCCCGCGGCTGCCTGGAGGCGTACGCGGGCGCCGAGGCCCTCCTGGAGCGCTGGGCCGAAGCGGGCGGCCAGCCCCCCGCCGGCGCCGACGAGGAGACCGCGCTCACCGCGATGCTCGCGGCCGCCTACCCGGCCGAGGGCTCCGCAGCCGCCCCCGACTCCACGGCCCTGGCCGTCCTGGAGGAGACCGCCGAGTACCTGGGCGCCGGCTTCTCCGACCTCATCAACCTCTTCCAGCCCGAACGCGTCCTCGTCGGCGGCTGGGCCGGCCTCCAGCTCGGCACCCGCTTCCTCGACACCGTCACCCGCTACGCCACCCAGTACGCGCTGCGCTACCCGGCGAGCCGCACCACCGTCACCCTGGGCACCCTCGGACCCGAGGCGGTCACGGTCGGCGCGGCCCTCCTCCCGCTCGCGGACTTCTTCACCCGCGGCGGCCGCCGCCCCGAGACCACACCGAGCGCGCCGACCCCGGCCTGGCAGACGGCCCTGGCGGACCGCGTCACGCCCTGAGACCCCGCGCCGCGCGGGTCGACCGCCACCAGCTGCTCCCCGTGGCCGAGCGGGGGCGCGGAGGCGCGGGCGGAGGGCTCAGGCCCGCTCCTCCGGAGGGACGCACAGCACGGGGACGGTGGACATGTGCAGCAGCTTGTGCGGGGTCGAGCCCAGCAGCGCTCCGCGCATCGGGCTCTCGCCCCAGCTGCCGACCACGATGACGCGCGCGGCGTGCCGGGCCGCCGCGTCGACGAGTGCCTGGGCCGGCTTCTCGTCGATGACCTCGACGACGGTCGGCACGCCCGCCCGGTCGGCCTCGGTGACCGCGTGCTCCAGACCGGTGCGGCCCGCCTGGCGGATCGCCTCGTAGTGGGACGCGTACTCCTCGCCGACCGGACCGGGGGCCGCCGCCCCGTAGACGAGCACGAGCCGCTCGTCGAAGGCCGCCGCCACCTCGACCGCGATGCGCAGCGCCCGGGCGGCGCCGGGGGATTCGTCGTAGCCGAGGACGACCGACATCTCAGGACTCCTTGTGCAGGCCGTGGGAGCGGACCAGCTCGGGGTCGGCCACGCTCGGGCGCTCCCGCCAGAACGCGGGGGACCGCAGCCGCCACGCGATCATGATCACCACTCCGGCGAGGGCGATGCCGATGCCGATCACGAGCGGGGGGCCGAGGCCGAACCACGAGGTGCCGCTGTACGAGTTCGCCGGGTCGGACATGTCGCCGACCGACCGCACCAGGAGCCAGGCGAGCAGTCCGGCACCGATGAGCGGGCCCAGCCCGATGAACAGCAGGTTGTGGACGCTCGCGAAGAGGTGGCGCCGGTAGTAGACCACGCAGGCGAGCCCGGTGAGCGCGTAGTAGAAGGCGATGAGCAGCGAGAGCGCGGTGAGCGAGTCGAAGAGGGCGTTGTCGCTGATCCGGCTCACCACGAGGTACCAGCCGATGGCGATCCCGGCGACCCACCACGTACTCACGTCGGGCGTCCGGAAGCGCGGACTGATGTGGCCGTACGAGGCGGGCAGCGCGCGGCGGCGGGCCATGGAGAGCGCCGTGCGCGAGGCCGGGATGATCGTCGTCTGGGTGGAGGCGATCGCGGAGGTGGAGACGGCCAGCAGGAGGATCCAGTCCCAGCCGCCGAGGACGTCCGTGGCGAGCTGGGCGAAGACGAACTCCTCCTCGCCCGCGTTCTCGGCCAGGAACGCCGGGCCCGCGTACGCGACGACGGCGAACCCCACGGACACGTAGGTCACCAGCAGGATGACGGTCGACCAGAGCCCGGCCTTGCCCGGGGCGGTCGCGGAGTCCTCGACCTCCTCGGTCAGGTTGACCGCCGACTCCCAGCCCCAGTAGATGAACACGCCGAGCAGCAGACCGCCCGTCAGCGCGGCCCCGCCGGCGCCGAAGGGGTTGAGCCAGCCGAGGGCGGGCTCCACGCTGTCGTACGCGCTCGTGCCGTTGTAGACGGCGTACAGCGCCACGCCGACGAAGACCAGCAGACAGGCGACCTGGGCCAGGATGAGGACGTTCTGCACCTTGGCCGACAGTTCGGTGCCGATCACGCACACGGCCGTCATGACGAGGATGAGCAGCACGGTGAGCGACTGCCGGGCGAAGGTGTTGTCCACCCACCCGTCCAGACCGAACGCGAGCAGGCCGAAACTCACGGCCACGTCGGCGAGCGAACCGACCACCAGGACCCCGGTCATGGTGATGGCCCACCCGCCGAGCCAGCCGGCCCACGGGCCCATGGCGCGGGTGACCCAGGAGAAGGTGGTGCCGCAGTCCTGGTCGACCTTGTTCAGGTAGTAGAACGCCGACGCGATCATCAGCATCGGCACGAAGGACGCGACCATGACGCCGGGCGCGTAGACCCCGACCAGGGCGACGATGGGGCCGATCACGGCCGCCAGGGAGTACGCGGGGGAGGTGGCGTTGAGCCCGATGACGAGGGCGTCGACGAACCCGATGGCATTGGCCTTCAACCCCACGGGTCGCCCGACGGGCGCGGCGTCCTCTGCGGCCATGGTCCCTCGCTCCCGTCGAGCCGGACAGAACAGCGAGACCTACGCCTTCATCGTAGGGAGGCTCCATCGGGCGTGCACGCGCAGGAGCCCCCGACGGCCGGGCGATTCACCCGGGTGCCGGGCACGAACGGGTCCGGCGAGCTCACGGAAGTCCGGCGGCCTGCCGGAGCGTCCGAGCGTCACTGCCGTCCAGCAGGTCCGCCAGCGTCCCCACGACGCTCGCGTGCTCGGCGAACACGGCCCGGCACTGCGCACGCTCAGGACGGTCGCCGTCACTGCCGAACCAGAAGACCGTCGCCTCGCTCTGCCCGTCGACCGGCTCGGAGAAGTCGGCGAGGACGACCAGAAGGCGCAGCAGTTCGGACCGGGCGGGAACCCTCGGGTCGCTCGCCAGGCGGAGCAGGAACGGCAGCACCGTCGGCACGGCCGGATTCATCGCGGAGATGTTCAGCAGGGAATTGCCGAGCACGCGCCGGGCCTCGGGCGCGGCGGTCTCGTCGAGAAGTCCGTGCAGCAGGACCGGGATCGCGCCGGGGCACTCCGGGAAGTCGGACCAGCGGACCCGCTCGCACCCCTGGAGGGCGGGATGGCCGTGGCCGGCGGCGACCGCCTGCGGATACTCCTCGAGGAACCGGACGATCGCCGTCTCCTTGGCTGCCACGTCCACCCCGCACATCCGACCGCCCCCGTCCTGCCCTCCCGGGCCATGAGTCCCGAGTTCTGCCTCTGCGGCACACTCTCGCGACCGGAGATCCGTGCGCAACCCGCACCGGCCGGACCGGCCGGACCGCACCGGGCCGGGACCGGTGGCAGGGCATCGGTCCCGGGCCTCGTGGGCGGCGGCTCGTTACATCGGCTCGGGGAAGACGTCGCTGATGCTCCAGGCGACGCTGAAGCACGGGGGGAAGGCGTTGGTCTCCGGCTCGGTGTCCAGGGACTGGAGCGCGAGGATCTGGGGCATGGTGTTCTCCGTTTCCTTGAAGGGTGTCGCTGTCGGTCACTGCATACCTGGGCGCGGGGTGTGTGCCGCCGTGCCCAGGGGGTCATGGGGCCCGTCCGGTGAGGCGTGGTCAGACGGTGGCCGGGAGCCGGGGGCGGGTGTGGTGGGGTTCCGTCAGGAGCGGGCCGGCCAGCAGGCGGTGCAGGGCCAGCAGGACGCCGGCCCCGCCGCTGGACAGGTCGGCGGTGAAGCGCTGCGAACCCGCGCCGAGGAAGCGGACCCCGCGCCGGTACGGGACGGCGTACTTCAGCAGGCCGGTCGCGGCGCGCACGGCGTCCTCGCGGGCGGCGTCCGTGCCGGTGAGCTCGGCGTGCCCGGCCAGGAACCAGACCAGTCCGGCCAGCCCCCGGTACAGGCCCGCCTCCTTCGTGGCGCAGGAGACCCGGATGCCGGCGACCAGCCTCGGCAGCGCCTCGGCGCAGCGCTCGTCCGGCGCGGTGGCCACGTAGCGGGTGAGCACCGCCGCCACCCCCGCCGCGCCCGTCGCCAGGTACGGCATGGCACGGGTCGTCCGCGCGTCGTCGGACACGGACAGGGCGCCGTCGTCCAGCGGGAAGGTCCGGTCCAGCTCCTGGTGGAGCAGCAGCCGGCCCGCCTCCAGGAACCGGGCCTCGCCGGTGTCGCGGGCCAGCCGGTGGAGGAAGAGGGCGAGCCCCGAGCGGCCGTGCAGCAGCCCGCGGGCGTCGTGCTCGCCGAGCGTGGCCGCCGGGTCGGGGGTGCGCAGCAGGGCCTCACCCGCCGCGGCGGCCCGTTCCAGGTGGCCGGCGTCGCCGGTCAGCCGGTGCAGGGCGAGCCAGCCCAGGCCGACCCCGGCCCGCCCGCCGGCCAGCGTCCCGCAGGAGGAGGTGAGCGGGTGCCCGTCGGCGTCCCGGAGCAGGTCGACGGCCTCGTCCAGCAGGCCGAGCGGGGCCAGTACCCGGGCGACACCGGCCGCGCCGACGAGCAGCCCGGGGGGCAGCGCGCCGCGCAGCGCCAGCGTGTCGCGGCGCAGCCGTGCGACGATCTCCTCCGGCACGGAGGCGCCGGCGCGGTGCAGGGCGTGCACCACCCCGGCCGTGCCGTAGGCCAGGCACACGGTGTTGGTCCGGAACGCCTCGGGCGAGGGCGGGAAGGCCCACTCCGGCCGCTCGGCGTCGGCCGTCTCCAGCAGCCCCGCGGCCACCTCCTCGGCCAGCCGGGTGAGGCAGCCGTGCGGGTCGGCGTCCAGCTCCGCGGGGGAGGGCAGCCGGTCGGGACCGCCAGGGTCCTGCGTCCGGCTCCCCTCCCGGCTCTCCGCCCGGCTCCCCGTCCGGTCCTCCGGCAGGTGGAAGGCGGTCGCCCGCCGCCACAGGTCGGGCGGCGGAGCCACGTCCGCCAGATCACGCCGCAGGAGCGCGAGGTTGCCCGGCGCGTGTTCGGCGATCTCGTGGAACGGCGCCAGGAAGGCGAGCGCGACAGCCGACGCCCCGTACCGGTCCTGTAGCAGCGGATCGGCGTCGGACCGGCGCAGGCGGGACGGCGGCGTGAACCCCGGCGTGCCCATCCCGGAGGGGGCCGCGGACAGCTCCGAGGCCGCCTCGAAGTCCACCAGACGGACCCCGCCCGCAGGCGTGACCAGGACGTTGCCCAGGCTGAGGTCCCCGAACCGGTAGCCGGCGGCGTGCACCCGGCCGAGCGAGTCGTCCAGCCCGGCCAGCAGGCGCCGGCAGGCCGCGTAGTACGCGTCGACGGACTCCGCCGTGCGGTCGGCGCGGGCCAGCGGGGAGGACCGGCTCAGCCAGCCCACCAGCGGCTGCCCCTCGACGTACTCGGTGACGACGAACTCGTGCTCCCACTCCGTGAAGTGGTCCAGCGGCTCCGGGGCCACCCCGGGCGCGGCCGCGTGCAGCGCGCGCAGCACCTCGTACTCGTGCCGCAGCCGCTGCCGCGCGTCGGTCCCGTCGAAGACCAGGCCGTTGTGGGCACGGGCCTCCTTCAGGAAGACGGCGCGGCCGGTCCGCCGGTCGCGGGCCCGGTAGGCGCCGCCCGCGTTGCTGAGGCGCACCGCGCCGGTCACCTCGTAGTCGCGGATCAGGATCGGGCCCGTGTGCGGCGGCTCCTCCCGCTCGACGAAGGGGTCCACGATCCCCGCGGGCAACCGGAAGGCGGGCAGCCGCGCGTCCACGACCTCGCGGCCGGAGCCGTCACGGACCAGCCCCTCCCGGGTGCCGTCGGCCCGCAGCCGGCTGAGGGCGCCGTCGAAGGCCCCGTAGCGGTAGTGGACCGTCCGCGAGTCGCGGAAGCGCCGGTCGGTGAGGACGTACGGCCCCTCCTCCCCGTCGAGCGCGTCGCGCAGGCGTTCCAGCAGCCGGCGCGCGGTCGCCGGGTCCGGCGGATAGACGGCGCAGAACTTGCCCGACTGGGCCCGCGCGGCGTGCTTGTGATGGAGGAACAGGAAGAAGAGCCGGGCGCTCAGGTGCTTGAACGGCACGCCCTCGGCGAAGCAGATCCCGGCGACCGTGTCGAGCACGTGCTGCGCCCGGTCCAGCCGCGCCGACACGTGGATCTTCCAGCCCTGCCCGGGGCTCCCGCTCCGCGGACCGCCCCACACCGTCCAGATGCCCCGGGCGGCGCCGCGCAGTCCCGGCGGCACCGCCCGGGGGACGAAGCGCGGTCCGGGGTCGGCCACGCTGGGCAGCGGCAGGTAGTACTCCCGGTCCGCGAGCGCCTCGCCGAAGCCTTCGAGCACGGGAACTCCTCACAGGGGGTGGTGGGCCGCCACAAAGGTCTCGCGCGTCGGAGGCTAGGACCGGCAGGTATGGAGGCGGTTCGGCGGCGGTTCGGTGGCGGTATGGCGACCGCCGCCGGGCGGAGCACCCCCGTGCCGCCGTCGGCCCGGAGCACCCCCGTGCCGCCGCCGGGCCGGAGCACCCTGAGGCACCCGACGGGCCCGGGCACCCTCGTGGCACCCCCGTGCCACCCCCCGTCGCACCCGCGGGGCCTTCCGCGGGCCCCGTGGAACATGGGTGCCCCTTCCCCATGCGGAAGATCCGCCCCGCGTACCAGCATCGGGCGTGGCCGGGCGCTGAACGGCGGGCCGGGGGCGGGACGGGGGAGGACCATGGTGGCGGGGCAGGGGCGGGCGGGGGCGTCGCCGTCGGCGTTCGTCACCGGGCGGGGCCGGGACGCGGCCACGGGAGGACCGGACCCCGGAGCGCTCGCACGGCACCCGGCGCCACCCGGCACGCTCGGCTTCTCCGTCCTCGGCCCGCTCACGGTCCACCGGGACGGCAGGGCGCTGCCCCTCGGCCCGTTCAAGCAGCGGATCGTGCTGGCGACCCTGCTCGGCTCCGCCAACGCCCCGGTGTCCGTCGACGCGCTGACCGACGCGGTCTGGCAGGGGGAGCCCCCGCGCACCGCCCGTAAGAACCTCCAGGTGTACGTGAGCGCCGTGCGCGCGCTCCTCGCCGAGGACGACCCGGACGGGCCGCGGCTCACCCACACGGGCGGCGGCTACGCGCTGCGCGTGGCGGAGGACGAGCTGGACCTCCTCCGGTTCCGCTCCCTCGTCCGGGCGGCCGAGGGACAGGAGCCCCGCCGGGCCGCCCGACTCCTGTGCCGGGCCCTCGACCTGTGGCAGGGGCCGCCGCTGGGCGGCGACCTCCGGCGGTCGCCGCGGCTGGCCGAGGAGGCCGAGCGGCTGGAGCTGAGCCGTCTCGCGGCCTGCGAGAGCTGGGCGGAGGCGGAGCTGGAGCGGGGCGGCGGGCCCGCGGTGGTCGACGGACTGCGCGGCCTGATCGAGCGGCACCCGCTCCGGGAACGGCTCCGGTCCGCCTGGATGCGCGCGCTGAGCGCGTCCGGCCGGCGGGCCGAGGCGCTCGCGGCGTACGACGACTACCGGCAGCTCCTCGCCCGGGAGCTGGGCCTGGAACCCGGTGGCGCCATGGCGGCCCGCTACCGGACGATCCTGGCCGGCGACGGCCGCACCCGGGCGGTCGCGGCGGCCCGGCCGCCGGTCGTCCTGCCGCCCGACCTCGCCGACTTCACCGGGCACGGCGGGGAACTGGGCTCCCTCGTAAGCCTGTTGCGGAGCGACGGCCGCGAGGATGCCGCCGCCCCCGCCGTCCTGCTCTCCGGTCCCGCCGGATCCGGGAAGACCGCGCTGGCGGTACGGGCCGCCCATCTGCTCGGCGACCGGTTCGCCGACGGGCGGCTCTTCGTCCCGCTGCGGGACGCGGACGGCCGCCCCCGCCCGCTGCCGGCGGTCCTCGCGGAGCTCGCCGAACGCACCGGCCGGGTCGGCCCTTCCGGTCCCGGGGCCTGGCGCGAGTGGCTCGCGGCGCACCGGGCGCTGGTGATCCTGGACGACGCTCCCGACGAAGCCGCCGTACGACCGCTGCTCCCGTGCGGCGGACGCGGCAGGGTCCTGCTCACCGCCCGCGGCCAACTGGGCGGCCTGGGGCCCCTGCACCGGGTCGCCGCTCCGCCACCGCTCGGCGCCGCCGACTCCCTGCGACTCCTCGCAGGGCTCGCCGGTGAGGACCGCGTACGGGCCGACCGGGACGCCGCCCTGCGCATCGTGCGCGCCTGCGGCGGGTCGCCGCTGGCGGTCCGGGTGAGCGGGATGCGGCTCGCGGTGCTCCGGCGCGTGCCGCTGCGGGAGTTCGCGGACCGGCTCGCCGATCCCGCGGGGGTGCTGGACGAACTGGTCTCCGGGGACGTGTCCGTCCGGCTGCTGCTGGCCCGCGGCTGGGAGGAGCTGCCGAAGGAGCGGGGCAGGGACGCGGCGCGGCTGGCCGCGGGCACCGACGAGGGACCCTTCGGGCTGGCCGACGCGTCCGCGGCCCTCGGCTGCGACGAGCGGCACGCCGTACGGGTGGTGGAGGCGCTGATCGACGCCGGAATGGTGACGTCACCCCGCGGCGAGGTCACCGCGCAGGCGGCACGGTACGAACTGCCCCACCTGATCAGGCTGTACGCGCGCGACCGGGAGGTCCTGACCCCCGTGCCGGCCTCGGGCTGAGGGGTGGCGGCGGGCCGGGGGCGCACGCGGTTCCGCGCGGCGCTCGGTTCACGTACCGGGGCCGGCCGGGTCCCCGCCGTCCCCTCCCGGGCCGTCGCCCGCCCCGCCGTCGCCTCCCGGGCCGTCGCCCGCGCCGAACGGGATCGCGTACACGAGGATCTGCCAGCCCAGAACACCTATGGCCAGGGCTTCGGCGACGGAGGCGGCCAGCATCGCGGACCCCCGGTCGTCGCCCAGCCAGAAGAGCACGAGTCCCGCCAGCGGGACCAGGCAGAAGGTGCTCAGGTCGACCAGGCACTGGATCAGCTTGCGGGAGCCGCGGCGCGCGTCCGCGCGGTGGGCCGTCTCCCACCCGAACAGTTCCCGGCCCGTCCGCGCCGTCCGCGCGGTCCCGTTCGCGGCCTCCGCGTCGAGCGCCGTGACCAGGCGCGGCCCCAGATCGGTGCGGACGTAGCGCCCTATCGCGGAGATCTTCTCGTCGTTGACGAGGTAGGTCCACCCGAGGATCACGCACACCGGCGGCAGGGCGAGCAGCAGCAGCGGCGCCTTCGCCTGGGCCGCGGCCACGATGACCGCCGTGACCGCGGCCAGGGTCACGTACAGCAGGTTGTCGCGGAAACCGATCCGGACCTTCTGCTCCTCCTTGATCACCTGGTACTCGGTGACCAGAAGGTTCAGCCACGCCGGACCGTCGCCGGCCTGCTCCGGCCGCTCTGCTTGCATCGTTCCCCCCGATGGTTGTCCCTCAACTCCCTCCTCCCACAAAACAGTTCGCCCTACACTAGGTATATGTCGGATGTGCCGCTGGCTGTCGTCCTGACAGCACTGCCCGTTGAGTACATGTCGGTCCGAGAGCACGCAGCAGTCGACGAGACCCGGGTCCACCGCCATGGCACCCGGGTCGAATGCGCTCGTCTGCTGGGCACGTCCTGGCGCGTCGGGCTGGTCGAGGCGGGCGTGGGATCCCGCACGACGGCCGTGCTGACCGAACGGCTCATCGAGTGGCTCGCCCCCCAGATGGTGATCTTCGTGGGCGTGGCGGGCGGCCTCAAGGACGACATCGACGTCGGCGACGTCGTCTTCGGCAACAAGGTGTACGGGATCCACGGCGGCAAGAGCACCCCCGAGGGCTTCCTGGTGCGTCCGCAGGCGTGGCACCTCTCGCACCCGCTGGACCAGGCGGTCCGTGCCGTCGTGCGCGAACGGCCGGGATCGCACCTCGGCGCGATCGCCTCCGGTGACGTGGTCCTGGCCGACGAGAGGTCGGCCGTCGCCGCGCACCTGCGAGCGCACTACAACGACGCCCTGGCCCTGGAGATGGAGGGCGTCGGCCTGGCGGAGGCCGCCCATCTGGCAGGCGGGCTGGACGCGGTCGTCGTACGCGGCATCAGCGACAAGGCGAACGCCGGGAAGACGGCCGCGGACGCCTCCGGGTCCCAGAAGACCGCCTCCGGCAGGGCCGCGGCGGCGATGGTGGCCCTCCTCGCCCTGCTCGAACCCCCGGCACCGCGGGGGGAGGCGTCGAGGCCCCCCGGCGAGGAGGCGCCGGACGCCCTCTCGCCGCTCGTGACCGACACCCTCGACTGGACCCTGCCCAAGCCGGAGCACGACCTGCTCCGTGCCATGGCGGCCCTCGCCCACCGGAACGGCGACGGCCGGCTCACGGCGGCGGCGGTCGCGTCGCTCGCCTCCGGGACGGTTCCCCGGCTCACCCGCGGAGAGGCGGAAGGGATTCTCCGCTCGCTCATCGGCCGCCGCTACGTGCGCAGGAGCCCCGGCGGCCGGCTGGAAGTCACGCAAGAAGGGCTCCAGGCCCTGGTTCGTAGGAGAGGGAACGAATGACCTACAAGCCCCGTACCTTCAGCATCTCCAACGTGTCCCGTTCGGCGGGCGAGGGTGTACTCGACATCCCCAGCCTCTCCGTTCTCCGCTACAAGAGTCCCGCCGTGCTGCTCAAGGAGTTCAAGGACACCTGGGGAGTGGACGCCAAGACCATCGCGCTGCCCGTCTCGGAGGCCGACGGCCTGCTGTACGAGATCGACGGCCTGCGGGGCGTGCCGCTGTCGAGCCACGCCCAGCCGTCCCGCACGCTCAAGGGCTTCGAGGACGTGGTCGAGGAGTTCCTCAGGGCGAAGAAGGACATCATCCTGACCCTGTGCCCCACCATGGGCTACATCCCGGGCGAGGGCCTGAACATCTGCGACATCAGCGGCGTCATGTCCCCGCAGCCCTGCATCGCGAACCCGCGCTCCACGGAGGTGCTGGGCGCGATCCTGGGCACCGGCATCGACATCGTCCAGCAGGTCGCCTCCCGGAAGCCGGGCTACGGGCTCAAGGGGATCGCCATCGACGTCACCGACCTCTGGGGCATGAGCGGCCAGCTCGGCAGGGTCGAGGCGACCTGCTTCTGCACCGCGTGCGCGAACCACTTCGCCGTGACCACCCCCGACCTGCTGAAGCACTTCAAGAACTTCCCGAATCCCTGGAGCCTCCTCCTGCGGCCCACGCCGACCGGGATCGACTTCTCCAGCGAGGTCCCCCCGGGCATCACCCCGGAGGAGATCGTCGGAATCGCCCGGCAGCGCAACTACATCGAGCAGTTCCCGAACTCGGAGCAGAACGAACTGCTCGGATACGCGAACCTCCTGCTGCGCTACATGCGCAGCAGGCAGTCCCTCACCCTCGGCGCGATCGGCGCCCTGTTCGACTACGCGACCCAGGGCCTGGACGAGAAGTTCACCCGCATCCTCATCATGGAGGGCGAGACCTACGGCTGGACCTCCGGGATCTGGCTGGAGGACCTCGACAACGAGTTCCAGGACGAGGAGAACCGGAGCTTCGACGAGCTCTGGGTCAACATCACCACGGGGTACCTCCCGCAGAGCGTCCCCTACCGCGCGTACATGTGGCGTCGCAGCCGGTACACCATCAACAACTTCTTCGACCTGGCGGGAAGCCTGTCCAGCGCCTCGATGCGCGCCAACACGATGCTCAGCCAGATGAGCACCGAGGAGTGCCGGCGGCTGGTCGCCGACCGCTGGCAGCGCGTCCACGGCAGCGCCCTCAGTTCGCAGGCGGCCCTGGTCTCGCTCCCGGACCGGTCCGGCGACGGGGAGGCCGAGGCCGACGTCCGCCGCGGCTTCGTCGGCGTCGGACTGGACCGGGAGTTCGGCGACTGGTTCAGCGACCAGATGGTGATCCTGCCCAGCCGGGCGGACATCGCGCGCCCGACCGACTACGACTTCTCGTCGATCCTGCGCAACATGCAGGGGAACAGCGGCAACTAGCCCCGCCCCCCCGCAGACACACCGACCTCGCCGGTCCGCGGACCGGCGAGGTCGGTGTGTGTCGTGCCCCGGCGCGGATCGCAGGGACCGGGCACGGCGGCGACCTCCGCCGTGAGCGGCGGTCGGGGGCCGGAGGCAACGCGGACGCCCGATCCGACGTCTGCCTAGCGGAGAACGAACCGGGCGGACCGATCCCCCGGCATGAAAGGAGCCCACCGGTGCTCATAGGACTGCTGACCGCCGTCGCCGCCTCGATCTGTTACGGCACGGGATCCGTGCTGCAGGCGGTCGGCTCCCGCAAGTCCGCCCGGCGCGAGGCGGCCGCGGCGGGGCAGCTCACCCAGCACGGCGGGCCCAGCCTGTCGTCGACCGCGAAAGCCGCGATGACCTGGGAGTTCATCGTCGGCACGATCCTGGACTTCGTCGGCTTCGGGCTCGGCGCGCTCGCCGCCCGCATGCTCCCGCTGTTCCTCTCGCAGACCGTGATCAGCGCCAACCTGGTGATCACGGCGGTGCTCAGCGTGAAGCTGCTCGGCATCCGGCTGACCCGTGCGGAATGGACCTCGATCGGCGTGGTCTGCTCGGCTCTGGTGCTGCTCGCGACCGCGGCCGGCCCGGAGGGCAGCGGGCACACCCCGATCGCGACGCACTGGTGGCTGCTGGCGGTCTCGCTGCTGCTGATGGCCGGCGGCACCGTGCTCGTCCGGGTGCTCGGCGCCCGGGCGGCGATCCTCGCCGGCCTCCTGTCGGGTCTCGGCTTCGGCGCGCTCGGGGTCGGCGTGCGGATCCTGAACGGCATCGACCCCTTCGACCCGGCCGCGCTCCTGACGGACCCGGCGCTGTACGCGATCCTGGTGGCCGGCGTCGGCGGCATGTACCTGCACACCGTCGCCCTGCAGATCGGCTCGGTGAACGGGGCGACGGCCGCGCTCGTGGTCGGCGAGACCGTGCTGCCCGGGATGATCGGCGTGTGGTGGCTCGGCGACACCTCCCGCCCCGGCTTCGCCTGGCTGGCCGTCCTCGGCTTCGTGCTGGCGGTCGCGGGCGCCGTGGCGGTGGCCTGGTTCGGCGCCCCGGAGAGCCACGGCGCGGAACCCGGGCACCAGCCCGATCCCGCCCGCGCCCCGGAACCCGCGCACGCGACGACCGGCGGCCGCTGAGCCCGGCCGGCCGGCTGCGTGCGGTGCGGCCGGCCGAGGACGCTCTCCGGCCGGACGCGCGTCCGTCCCGGCGGCTCGTCAGGTGAGGACGTTGACGGCACGGGCGACCACGAGGCCGAGGATGAGCAGGGAGACGAGGGACTGGACGCCCATGGTGATCTTGGCCCAGGGTGCCAGGGGCATGACGTCGGTGGGGCTGAAGGCGGTGGCGTTGGTGAGCGCGAGGTAGAGGTAGTCGATGTAGCGGGGCCGCCAGTCGGCGCGGCTCAGCCGGGGGTCGAGCTGTTGGGGGAAGGCGAGCGCGGGGGCGGAGGGCATGCGGTGGAGCCGGGAGGCGGGTCCGCCGCTGTCGAGTTCGAAGTACAGCAGGGAGAAGGCGAGGACCGTGCCGGCCCACACCGTGCCGCCGGTCTGCAGCAGGCTGGTGGCGGAGCTGGTCTCCTTCCCGGCGTGGAGGATGTCGTCGACCAGTCGCACGGTCGACCAGACGGCGCTGAGGGCCAGCACGCCGACCAGGGCGATCGACAGGCTCCGCAGGGCGGCCGTACGCCGGTCGATGCGCCCCGGATCGCCGGCGATGAGCGCGAGCAGGAGCAGCCCCTCGATGGCGGGGAGCACCCATCGGGGTGCCAGTCGGAGGTCGTCGGGGAGCAGCACGGTCAGCACCATGGCGGCGACGACGGCCGCCGCCATCGGCCATCGAGGCTCGCCCAGGGACTCGTCCGGTGCCGGGCTCTCGGTCGTCTGGGGGGTGCGTCCGGTCACGGTGGCGGGCCCTAACGGTCGAAGGCGGAGTGATGGCGCTGTCCTGCCCTCGGAAGGTATAGCCGCCGGGCGGGCGGGCGCCGGATCCCACGCGTGGTCCGCGGTGTCGCCGGGCCGCGTCGCGGTCGACGGTGGGGGAGGCCGGCAGCCGCGCGACGGGGCCGGGGACGGAACGCACCCCCCCCGCGGTCCACGTGTCCGCGGGGCGAGGAGGCAGCCGGAGGTCACGCGTGCCGCCGCAGCGCGCGGGCGACGCGGGCGAGGTCGTCGTGGAGCAAGGGGCCGGCCAGAGCGCCGCCGAACACGACGACGCCCACGCCCACCAGCCAGGACTGGATCACGAGGACGGTCCCGAACGCTCCGTAGGCGACCGTGCCCGAGGCGATCAACGGGGAGAAGACGAGCCGGGAGAACCACCTGAGGCCGGTCAGCCCCACCATGGTCGCCACGGCTCCGGGCAGCAGGTCGCCCCAGGCGACCCGGCCGCCGAGCAGCATGCGCTGGGACCACCAGAAGAACAGGGTGCCCGCCACGGTGGTGACCGCGCCACGGGCCGGGGAGTCCCGCCACACGGGGGAGTTCGCGGACAGGAGGAGGAGTCCGGTGAGGGCGGCCAGCCACACCACGTGGCGCCATCGGGCCCACCAGTGGTCCGGGGGGAGGCTCCAGATCCGTTCGTAGCCGGACTGCACGACCGTCGCGAAGGAGACGCCGAACACCGCGAGCACGGCGAGGCCGAACGCCGTGGTGGCGTGCCATGCCCGGTCCGGTCGAGCGAACAGGTGCTCTATGTCGCCCTGAGCGGCCGCCGAGACACCGAGCCCGTCGCCCAGCCACTGGGCGAATCCGCGCCCGCTCGCCGGATTCGCCGCCGACACGACGATCAGCAGCGGCACCAGGGTCAGGAACCCCAGCGCGGCGAACGCGAGGGACCGCTCCCAGATGCCCACGGCACGGATCAGTGTCCACCGGTTGCCCGCGCGGACGCGGCGGATCGCACGGCCCGCCCTCCGGAAAGGCGACCGACGCTCCGCACCACCGTGCGGGGGTCGCGGGTCAGGGCACACGGCGCTCCGTCCTCCGCCGGTGCGGCGTGGCCCGGACCCTTCCGTTCCCGCGTGTCATGTCAGGCACCTCCGCCCGCCGGACCGCCGCACCGTCCGGTCCTCCTCCACGGTAGGTCGGCCGCCGCTCACGGAGCCAAGGTCCGGGGGTTCCGGGCCGCCCGTGCGCTGACGCCGGGGCGCTGACGCCGGGGCGTCGGGCGTCGGGCCGGCGGGCCGGAGCATGACCTTCCGCTCAGGGGGTACGCGCCGCAACAGCGGTCGGTATCCGCACCGGTCGGTACCCGTCATCCGGGAGGCGAGCACCATGGGAAAGCTGAAGGGCAAGGCCGAGCAGGTCAAGGGCAAGACGAAGGAAGAGATCGGCTCGATGACCGACGACAGGACCCTGGAGATGAAGGGCAAGGCGCAGAAGGCCGAGGGACGGATCGAGGAGTCGGCGGCGGACGCCGCCGCGCGGATGCGGAGGATCGCCGAGAAGAAGCGGTGACCGCCGCCCGGCGGGAGCGGGCACGGCTCACGGCCGTGCCCGCTCCCGCCGGCTCGCCCGCCCCGACCACAGGAGGCACCGCCCCGCCCCGCCGTGCCATGCTCATGTGTATGGAGGGCGACTCCGTACGTCCCGAGACCGGCGACGGCGCGACCGCCGAGGTGCTGGCCCTGGCCAAGGTCGTGACGAGACTGCGCGCCGAGATCGCCGACCTGGAGGGCGTGGCCTCGGTGGCGGCCGTCGTGGAACGGGCCAAGGGCGTGCTGATGGCCGAGGCGGCCGTATCGGCGGATGCCGCGTACCGGATCCTGTCCGACCGTGCCGAGCGGCGGCGCAGGACCCTCCTGGAGGAGTGCTGGATCACCCTGAGCCGTGCGGGCTCGCGCGAGGCCCGGCCGGAACGCCGGGAAGCGGCGTCCGAGGCGGCGGTGCGGCCGCCGCCGTACCCGTCGCCGTCCGGCACGGGCCGCCACCTCGGCGGGGACGTCCGGGAGGCGGGGCCGAGGGTGCACCTGGCACGCCTCGCCGACGGCCTCGCCGACGCCCGTACCGCGGACGACGTCGCGGAACTGCTGCGGGCCGTGCTGGGTGATGCGGAGGACGTGGATGCCGTCATGATCTACCGGTCCGCGGCCAACGGAAGCCTCGAACTGGCCGGGCACGCCGGCATCGAGGCGACCCTGGCCGCCCAGTGGAGCCACATCCCGCCGCTCGGCGGCGTCGCGGCACTGGAGGCGACCGCCACCCGCGAGGGCGTCTGGCTCGAGGACCTGAAGGCGGACGACCACCTCCTGATCGGGGACCCGCCCGAGCGTTGGCCCACGCGCGCGTGGCTCCCCGTACCCGGGCCGGCGGCGCCGGTCGTCGTGGGGTTCTTCCGCTCCCGGGCGGGACCCTTCGACCCCGCCACCCGAGCCCTGCTGCGGCGGTCCGTCAGACTCTGCGGCGGCCGCCTCCGCGCGGGACCGGACGCCGACCGCCCCGGCGGGCCCCAGGAGGACGCCGAGGCGGTCCAGAGGGTCCTCGACACCCTGCCGGGGCCGGCGGTCCTGCTCACCCCCCTGCGGTCGGCGGCGGGCGAGGTGGAGGACTACCGCATCGACGCGGCGGCGCCGGAGTCCGTCGACGTGGCCGGCCGACGCGGCCGCGAGCTGGTCGGGCGGCGCGTCCTGGAGACGTACCCCACCGTGGCGGGAACGGCCCTGTGGGACGCCTACCGGGACACGCTGAGTACCGGGACGGCGTACGAGAGCGAGCCCTTCACCCACGAAGAGGTGACCGCGGGAGTCCCGGAACGGTCGGTGTACTCGGTGCGGGTGTCCCCGCTGGAAGACCGCCTGGTGGTCTCCTGGATCCGCCACGACGGCGGCGAGCACGAGACGCGCCGGCTCGCCGAGTTGCAGCGGCTGGGCAACCTGGGCTGGGTGGGCTGGGACCTGACCACGGACGAGGTCACCTGGTCCGACCAGGTCTACACCGTCTTCGACCGCGCGCCCGAACGCGGCCCGATACGGATGGAGGACCTGCCCGGGCACCTGGCGGCCGCCGACGCGCCGAGGGTGGGCGCGGCCGTCCGGCGGCTCCTCGCCGGCGGCCCGGCCGTCGACGAGCCGTTCCGCATCCCCACCGCGAGCGGGGTGCGCCACCTGCGGATCGTCGCGGAGGCCCACGCCGACGCGGACGGCGCCCCGGTCGAGGTGCACGGCTTCTTCCAGGACCTCACCGCCCTGCGCGACGCCGAACTCGCCCTGGTCGAGAGCGAACGCGCCAACCTCGTCCAGCGCGGCATGCTGAAGGCCGAACGGGCGGTGGGCGCCCGGCTCCAGGACACGCTGCTGCCGGTCCCCGAGCAGTCGCTCGAACTCGCGGGTCTGTGCGTCGACGTCGCCTACGTCGCGGCCGACAGCGGGCTGAACGTCGGGGGTGACTGGTACTCCGCCATCGAACTCCCCGACGAGAGCGCGCTGTTCGTCGTCGGAGACGTCGCCGGCCACGGGCTGCCCGCGGTCGGCACGATGGCCCAGCTGCGGTTCTACACGAAGGGCATGACCGTCACGGGTTCCGCGCTGCCCGTCGTCCTCGGCAGGCTCAACCGACTGCTCCTCCACACGGCGGCGGAACCGGACGGCGCCACCGCCACCATGGTCATGGGGCGCTACCAGCCCTGGGACCGACGCCTGACCTGGGTGCGTGCCGGGCACCTGCCGCCGCTGCTGGTCCGCGACGGCGCGGCGGAGTTCCTGTCGCAGCCCGAGGGCTGCCTGCTCGGTGCCACGTTCGACTCCCAGTACGGGCAGGCGACGCTCGACCTGCTGCCCGGGGACCACCTGCTCTTCTACACGGACGGGCTCGTGGAGGTGCCCGGCGAGGACATCCTGGTGGGCCTGGAACGCCTGGCCGGGACCGTGGTGCGGCTCCTGCGGGAGGGCGGGGGCGACACGCTGGCCCGGACCCTGGCCGCGCTCCGGCCGGGAAACCGCGACGACATCTGCGTCCTGGACATCCACATCCCCGACGACTCCTGAAGCGGCGGCCGACTCGCGAAGCGGCGCGGCGTCCCGCTCCCGGCCCCCTGGGAGGGCGGAGGTCCCGCTCCCGGCCCCCTGGGAGGGCGGAGGTCCCGCTCCCGGCCCCCCGGGAGGGCGGAGAGCGGGACGTCCGCCGTCGGCCGGGGGAGGCGGCACAGAGGGGTCACATGTGCGGGTCGTCGGGCAGCGGGCCGGGGTACGGACCGGGCCGCCCGGGCGGAGCGGGGGTCTCGCCGACCGGCGCGCCGTCCGTGCCCGGGCCCGCCCTCAGCTCGCTCGCCCGGGCGCTCGGGGCCTCCGCGGGACGCAGCCGGCCGCGCCAGGCGCCGGTGGCGGCGTCGCGCTCCTCGATGAAGTGCTTGAAGCGCTCCAGATCGCCCTGGACCCGGCTCTCGACGATGCCGAGGGCGGTGCCGGCCTTCTCGACGACGCCCTGCGGTTCGATCTCCATCGCCAGGCTCACGCGGGTGTGGGAGTCGTCGACGCGCTGGAAGGTGACGACACCCTTCTGTCGGACGTCGCCGTCGACCGTGCGCCAGGAGATCCGCTCGTCGGCGAGCTGGTCGACGATCTCGGTGTCGAACTCCCGGGTGACGCCGGCGAAGCGGGTGCGCCAGTGGCAGAGGCGGTCGTCGACCTGGTGGACCTCCTCGACGCCTTCCATGAAGACCGGGAACTCCTCGAACTGGGTCCACTGGTCGTAGACCTCGCGCAGCGGGGCGTCCACCTTGATCGTTTCCTGCACCATGGTCATGGTCTCCTCCTCGGACGGGTCCGTGGTGACCGCGGGGTGCGGCTCCCTGCGGCTACCCGGGATCACCGCCCTCACGCGTGCTCCGGCCGCCCGGCATGCCGGCCCCGGAACGGGCTCAGCCGGATGACCGTGTCCCGGCGGGGATCTCGGCCGCGCCGTCCGGTCGCCGGTGGACCACCGTGAACCGGTGCTTCACCTCGGCGTGTTCGCGCCCCGCGGCGTCCCTCATGCATCCCGTCAACCGGTACGTCCCGCAGTGGGCGCGCCCCACGGGCAGCCGCTCCGGAGGCAGCAGGACCTCGTAGGGGCCTCCGGCCCGGAAGCTGCCCAGAACGGTCCGCCGGGTCACCGGAGGCTCACCCTCCCGGGTCCTGAGGGTCTCGAAGACCAGACCGTCGGTGTCCGCCCCGATCCGGAAGGTCAGCGCGATGCTGACCACCGTGCCCTCCGGCAGTTCGTACGGGACGGCGGCACCCGGTCCGTCGAGGGGCACCGTGAACGTCCCCAGCGTGTCGGAGACCAGGGCCAGCTCCATCAGTTCGACTCGCATGGAGAGTTCACCTCCGCCTGTTCGCGCGGGTGCAGGGGCGCCGCGTCTCCCGGCCCCTGCCCGGCCCTCGGTGGGGCAATCCTCCGGACCGCCGCGGATCCTCCCGGGCACGCGGCGCGCATGATTGCGCGATGAAGGGGCAACCGCCGTAGAGCCGGAGGCCACGTACGGAGCGTGGCCCGGCGGGCCACGGACACATCGGAGGTGGCGTCATGGTTCCCCTGCTCCTCGTTCTGCTGGTGATTCTGATTCTCTTCGGCGCGGGATTCGCGGTCGAGGTGCTCTGGTACGTCGCGATCGCCGTGCTCGTGCTGTGGCTGCTGGGCTTCCTGATGCGGAGCGGCAGCGGTCGTTGGTACCGGTGGTGACGAGACCGAGACCCGACGGACTCGTTCGTGCGCCGCGCCCCCGGATTCCGGGGGCGCGGCGCGTCGACGGCCGAGGGCTCAGTGGCCCAGGGCGCGCTTGAGCTCCGCCTTGTCCATCGAGGAGCGGCCGTGCAGACCGCGGCGCCGGGCCTCGGCGTAGAGCTGGTCGTACGTCGGGCCCTGGGCGCCGCTGTGCGAGCGCAGGCCGCCCCGCCGGGAGGAGGACATGTCGTCCGTCGAGCTCTTGCTCGCCGTCTTCGACTCGCCCGCCCGGGCCCGTTCCTTGTTCACGGTCCGTGCGGCGATCTCCTCGGCACGCTTCCGGCTCTCACCCCGGTCCAGCGCGCTCTCCTTGATGTGCTCGTACTGCCGTTCCCGCTTGGGACTCGATCCACGGGGCATGGTGTCCGCTCCTTCCGGTCGGCCGATGCGGCGGCGAAGCCGTCGCCACCTGTGCGGCTGCCCCGGTCGGCCGTGCGCAACCGCCGTTGGGCGGCCGTCAGCGCCGCGGGGCCGCAGCCGTCGGAACGGTCACCTCGAACCAGACCGCCTTGCCCTCCCCCCGGGGCACCCAGCCCCAGGCCTCCGAGAGGCGTTCCAGCAGGTACAGCCCGTGTCCGGAGGCGCGGCCCGCCCGGTGCGGCCCGTGCGGGCGGGGCCGTACCGGGCTCGTGTCGCTGACCTGGACCCAGAGGCGCCCGGCGCTGTGGTCGAGACGGAGTTCGTACGGGGTGCCGCCGTGCGCGAGGGCGTTGGTGACGACCTCGGACACCAGCAGGAGGGCGTCTTCGACGGCGATCGCCCCGGCGCCCTCCGGCGCTCCGAACCATGCGCCGATGGCCTGTCGCGTGAGGTCACGGCACTCCCGCACCGCCTCGGTGTGCCCCGTCAGCTCATGGTGGCGGGTGTGTGGGGTCGCATGCTCCGAGCTCCGGCTGGTCATGCCCGGCCGCTACCCGGCTTCCGTGCCCCGAACCGTTGACCGGCTCGCGACTCGTGCGCGATATAGCTTGCAAAGCGGGTAAACAGTAGGAAAGAGGCGGTGGTCAGATGGCGGGGAAGAGGGACTGGTGACGGGCGGGGGCAGGGCCCCCGCGAAGCCGGTTCACCGTGGAGTCCGGTCGGTGCCGGGCGCGGACACCGACGTCGTACGGGTCGGCGGGGAACTCGACCATGACACGGTGGCCCCGCTGAGGGACGCCATGGCGGAGCGCGTCGGGCGGGGCGGATCGTCGTCGACTGCTCGGCCCTGGACTTCTGCGACTCGTACGGGCTGACACGCGCTGCTGAAGGGCGCGGCTGCGGGCGACCGAGGCCGGACGGAGACTGGAGCTCGCGGGGCTGCGCCCGCACGGTGGACAGGCTCTTCGAGATCACCGGCGCCCCAGGCGGTCTTCCGGGTGTACGCGACGCTGGGCGAGGCGCTCGCCGAGAGCGGCCGGGAAAGCGGCGGGGGCGATGCCGAGACGATTGGACGGCGACCGGGGTCAGGTGCGCCGGCTCGTACTGCAGGCGACGGAGTCGCGCGGCGTGGTGGCCCGCTGCCGGGACTTCACCGCCCGAGGCGCTGGCCGACATGGGGCTGGATCCCCACCCGGAGACCGAGGAGGCGGGGGAGCGGGTCGAGGACGTCCTGCTCCTGTGTCGGAGGTCGTCACCAACGCCTGCCTGCACGCCGGTGGCCGGAGGAACCTGGTCCTGCGCCACGGGCAGAGGCGGCTGCGGGTGGAGGTGGCCGACGGGAGCCCGAACATCCGCGAGAGCCAGGTGCCCCCGGTCTCCCGGACGCCCGGCGGGCACGGTCTGATGGTGCTCGACCGGCTGCCGGGGACTGGGGAACCGTGGACAAGGAGCCGGAGGCCGTGGGCAGGTGGTTCTGGCTGGAGGTCAGCCGGCCGTCTCGGCCGCCGTGGCGCCGTCCTGGAGGAGGCCCTGCCTGAGCTCGCCGAGGATCCGGGTGAGCAGGCGGGAGACGTGCATTCTGGGACAGCCCGACCCGCTCGCCTATCTCCGCCCTGGGTGAGTTCCTCGCCGAAGCGGAGTTCGAGGATGAGCCGGTCCAGCGGTCGTCCAGCTCGGCGATCATCGGCCGCAGGGACGTCAGCGAGTCGATCAGTTCGTACGAAGGCTCCGAGACCGCCAGGTGCCGTTCCCCGCTCCCGGGCGTGGAGTCGTCGTCACGCTGGGGAGGGTGACGTCCAGGACGCGCGCGGTATAGCCGTGCGTCGCGAGCTGGCCCTCGGCGACGTCCTCCTCCGTGAGTCCAGCCGTCGGGCCAGCTCGGCCCGCGTCGGGCGGCGCCCAGTTCCTGTTCCAGGGCGTCCGCCGCCCTTCGCCAGGTCGATGCGCAGCTCCTGGAGGCGGCGCGGCACCCGTACGGCCCAGCTGGTGTCGCGGACGAAGCGCTTCATCTCGCGACGACCGTGGGGAGGGCGAAGGTCAATAGAAGCAGGACCAGATCGAATGCCGGGTGGGCGGTCGCGGGGTCGGTGAACGTGGTTTTGGAATATCGCCTGATCACGGCCGACCCTCGTCCCGCCCTAGGCGTACATGATGTACGCATACCGAGGGTCAAGGCTCCCAGCGCCCGGTTACCTGAAACAGCAGCACGTGTAGGGCAAGGGTGAACCTGTGTCACATGACTTGCTGAGTTGAACCTGCATGGAGTGCTTAGAGCTCGTGCATCAACATTGTGTGATATGGCCTGAGACCAGTAGTGCGTCAACAGTACCCGCAGAGTTTATCCCTCGTTCGAGTGACGCTACATGCGTACTGCACAGGCCTGCCGGAGAGCAAGCGACCAAACAACGATCACAGGAGTATGGTCGTCGTAGCTGCGTCAGACGTGTGGAGATGAAGCTTCTTAGGTGGCAACCGGCCGTTGTGGCGTCGCACGGGAGACTTGGGACACACACCGAGGTGTGTGGAAGCTTCGGGCTACTAGAATCCACGTACCTCGTCGTACGAAGCGTAAATCCAGTGAGATAAGGAGAGTCAACAGACCACCGGAGTAAGATACCCGCATTTAAGCGTGCCAGGAGGTTCGTAGACCCGCGGTCCCCACGCGCTGCTCACGCTGAGCCGTGAAACCATCTTTAAACAGCTACGTTCTCTGAAACCTGCGTGTGGGACGATGCATCGTAGTCCTGCCCCCTTAACGAAATCGTCGTATGAGGTGTGGTGTGCGATGGACGTGCCCAAGTGGCCGAGCGAGCGCCTCGGTGTGGCTGAGGTGATGAAGCGTTGTGACCAAGCGCAAACCCGATGGCATGGGCGGTCGGGGAAGTACGGAAGATAGGATGGGCTGGTCTTCGAGCTTGCACAACGATGATGGGGACGTGCTTTGGAAGTGCGTCGTGGAGCGCCAATGGAGGGATAGGAGACGGGGTTCGCGTCTCTGGAGATAAAGGTTGCGACTGTGCGATGAAGATACGTCACAGGTATTAGGGTGGTAGTTGAGGGGACCAAGGGCGGTGGATACTAGAGGATGCTGCGCTGCTGAGCAAGAGGGAGTAGAAAGGGCGTAAGAGAGGAGACTCGAGGGGGAGCTGAGCGAGCGCGCAAATAGAGTACATTAGGAGGCGTAGGGGATAAGAAGGAAAGGGGAGCAGCTGAGGCTGGACTGAGCAGAGAGGGAGATAAATCTCTGTATGGGATGATGTGACCTCGGGAGGGAAGCCAGTGACGCGCGCGTGAGCACTGAGGAGACACAGCTGCGAGACACATGAGACGCTTGAGGAGCATGATTTAATGTCAAACAGGTCGTTGCACTGGCGCGCGTAAGAAAAGCGCTACCAAACGAACAAGTGAAAGTGTGATGCTAGGGATATAGGTGGTGATGAGGAGTGGAGCGTGGGTGTGAAAGAGAGGCGGAGAGAGGAGAAAAGAGAAGTAGGGATAGAGTAGAGCATGGGAAGAGCGGTGAGGAGAGGCAGTGGGGGTGGGGAAGGGAGGCACGTGGACAGGAGACAGGAGTCAGAGGAGCCTTATCGTTGTGAAGTAGATGGGGGGTCTGGAGTTGTGTTTGAGTGTGTCGTAGTTGTTAGGGGGTAATGGAGTGACGTGGGCTTGTTGAAGATTATTAGGTGTGGTGTTAGGGGGTTGGGTTGCTGAGAGGTAGTATGGGAGGGATGTGTCATTAAGTAGGACAAAAGAGACCAGTGATGTGTTAGTTGGGTCGGGCGGCGTTACGTGTGACTCGGGCGTGCCGGGGGTGCGCAGGCCCGGGAGTGTCGGTGAGGGAATTCCATAGGCCTCTGTGGCCGTCCGTCTATCGTGTGCTTGGGTGTGTGCGGTGCCTCGCTACCGTGGCGGATTGCAACATGGCGAGAAACGATGGGAATCTCTTCATCTGTGTGGCTTGATTCGTAGCGTGCGCCGTGGGTACATAGCCATTTCGCAGAGAGGCAGTATGCTCATGGGGATTGGAGAAGAGTTGGTCTGCGAGGAGAAGGGGTCTGGCGGGTAGGAGAGAAGTAGAACTGCGCGTCGTAGCCTTACGAGGGGTGGGGGGTGCGACCCGTCCTCGAAGCTAGGGTCGTGGGAGGTGGACCATCAGGGTGGTCAGCGGTTGCCCAGCGTTGCACCGAACAGCAGCATCCAGCCGTCCTTCACCGCCGGTTCCAGCCAGGAGGGGAGCGTGCCGGGGGAACGCACCGGCAGAAGGACGGTGAGGTGTTCCTCGGCCAGGAGGCGCAGGACCGTCGTGCGGTGGCGGGAGGCGAGGTCCCACAGGCCGGTGAGGGCGTCGAGGGTGTCGCGGTGGTGGGCCCACAGGGCGACGGGCTGGCCGGACGGCCGACGCTTGGCCTCGTTGACGGCGATCGGGGTGGTCGCGGTGACGACGTGGGTGAGGGGCGGGGGGTTGGGGAGCACCACCGCCGTGCCGCGGCGGAGGGCCCGGCGGGCCTGGGGCAGGGTCGCCGGTGCGCGGGACGGTGCCTCTTCGGACGGGTTCACGGCGTGCCCCCGGCAGAGGTCCCGGTGAGGCCTTCGAGAAAGCCGGCGAACGCGGTGTCGTCGGTGACGGACCGGCCGGTGCGATAGGCACGGGTCTTCGCCCAGTTCATGGCGGTGCGGGTCTGGTCCGCGTCGAGGGTGTGGCCGAGTCGGGTGGCGACGGCGGTGACGACGCGCGCACTGGCGAGCTGGGTGAGGACGACGTGCGGTTCGATCCCCAGCACCTCGCGCGGGTCGTACGGCTGGAACAACTCGGGGTGCACGAAGGGCGTGCCGGTGGAGATGGTGCCGACGCCGGTGCCGACGATCGGAGTGGTGACGCCCAGGGGTGCGCCCGTCTCCTCCGCCACCATGCGCGCGATGCCTGGCAGCCGGGTCAGCGACGGGGGCGTCCACCACAGTGCCGCGTCCGCTCCGAGCAGCTCCCCGCCGTGGCGTGCGAGGAGGAAGGCCAGCTGCTCCGTGGCGACCATGCCGGCCCGCTCCGCGATGCCGAGCCAGGAGCTGGAGACCACCCGGACCCCGGCCGCCAGCGCCTGCAGGGTGTTGGCCAGTCCGAGACCGAGGTCGTTGTGCAGGTGGGAGGCGAACACGACCTCGGAGCCGCATGCGGCCCGGACGCGGGTGAACATGTCGTGGCAGGCGTGCGGCAGCTGGGATCCCACGGTGTCGGCCAGGACGACCAGTCCGGCACCGGCGTCTGTGACGGCCTGGGCGTGATGCGCCATCAGCGAGGTGTCGGCGCGGGAGGCGTCCGCCAGACAGACGTCGACGGCGACGGAATCGTCCCGGTCGCGGGCGCGCTTGACCAGGTCGACAGCGTCTTCGAGGGCGTGGACGGCGGTGCGGTGGACCATGACCCGCGCCATCGCGTCCGAGGCGGGCACCACCACCATCACCCGCGCGTGCCGGCTGCCGCGCACCGAGGCGACGGCCTGTTCCACGTCGCGGTCCACGCCCCGGCACACCGCCGCCACGCTCACCGCGCCCTCGGCCTCCACCGCGACCCGGCGTACGGCCTCGAACTCCTCGGCGCACACCGCGGGGAAACCGGCGGCGAACACCACGTGCCGTGGGCCGTCGGGCCCGAAGATCCGCCCCGTCTCGCGGGCCAGGCGCACCCGGAACCCCGCCCCCATGAGGGTCTTGGCCTGCGCGCCGTCCCGTGCGGACTCCTCCCAGAACACGACCCGTCCGGCCCCGGCCGACTCCCGTACGACATCCACCCCGCACCACACCCTCTCAGGGCACCCGACCGCCCGACGGGGAAACGTTCTCCTGCGCTCGGGTCCGGGCAAGTGTTCAACGGCCGCAATCACCCGATCGAGCGACCGGAACGGCCGGGAACGCGACGCCGCTCGTCGACGTGGTGGGTGGTGCGGTCCTGCTGCTGGAGGACCGCCGCCCCCGGCGACTTCCGATCTGCGGCGACCTGGAATGCGCGCGATGGCCGGGCGTCTGGACCGCATCGGCGCATCGGCGCATCGTCCGAGTCGCGACGCTGCGTTCTCGGTTCGGTGGCCACGAGTCCCTACGACAGGACCTCGCCTACGCCGACAACTGGGTCCGCCGCCCTCGGGCGGTCTCCCGCGTAGTCCCGGTGGCCCCCGTGGCGGTGCGCCGGCCGGGCGGCTGCGGCAGCATCGACGTGACCCGGGAGAGCGGGAAGCGGGGAGCGGGAGAGGCGGAGGCGGTCATGACAGCAGCTTGGGAGCCCCGGCCCCCGGCGGACGCCGAAGGAACCGAATGGCGGCCTGCTCTGGACGTGCCCCCGCCGGGGCAGCAGCGCCGCTGGACGGTACTCCTGCGCTGGCTGCTGCTCCTGCCGCAGTTCGTCGTCGTCGCCGTGCTCTCGTTCGCCGCGTTCTTCGTCACGATCGCGGCCTGGTTCAGCGCCCTGGTCCTGGGCCGCCTGCCCGACTCGATCGCGTCCTTCCTCGGCTCGGTCCTCGCCTACCAGACCCGGGTCTCGGCCAGTGCGGCCCTGCTCGTCGACCGCTACCCGCCGTTCTCCTTCGACGCCCCCGACTACCCGGTGCGCATCGAATTGCGCGCCACCCCGCTCAACCGGCTGGCCGTGCTGTTCCGACTGATCCTGATGATCCCGGCGGCGATCATCAGCAGCCTCGCGCAGGCCGGCTGGTTCACGATCAGCTGGGTGTTCTGGCTGATCGGCATCATCCTGGGCCGCCTGCCCGAGCCGGTCTTCGGCGCCACCGCGGCCGTCGTCCGGTACCGGATGCGACTGACGGCCTACGCGACGATGCTGACGCCGGTGTACCCCAAGGGACTCCTGGGCGACGCCCCCGAGGCCGCATCGCAGCCCGCGCATTCCGCGACGCGCCCGCTGCGCCTGAGCACCGCCGCGCAGGTACTGGTCTGGCTCTTCCTGCTCCTCGGGCTCGCGGGGCACCTGACCTCCGGCACGATCGACTACGACGAAGCAGGCGCGGGCGCCGCACAAGGGGCCGAGGTCTGAGCCTGCGGCGGTGCCCCCGACCGCAGCACACGGCGATCGTCGCCCCCGCGGGACCCGCCGGGGGAGGGGCCTGTCGTGATGCGGGTCCGGGACGACCGGTGTGACGGTGTTCTCGCCGACGGGCGACCGGTTCTGCCGTTCGGACGGACCGGGAACCGGCGCCCCACGCCTGCGTCCCGGACGGACCGGGAACCGGCGCCCCACGCCTCCGTCCCGGGCGGACCGCTCCCGGCCGCGACGCGCCCAAGATATGGCGTTGCGTCGGATTTGCCCGTTCCTTGGGGGTGGGCGGAGATGATGGGCGCATGAGCTCCCCGGCTTCCCGTCCCCCTCGGCAGCGTGCCCTGGCCCTGGCGCGGCACGCGAATCTGTGGCTGGCACCGGCTGTGCTCGCCTCCCTGGTCACCCTGCTGCTGTCCCTGCTCTACATGGGCGGCACCGTCGACCCCGTGGGCAGCCTGCACCGGCTGCCGATCGCGCTCGTCGACGAGGACCAGGGCAACCCGCTGCCCGGGCAGCGAGAAACCCTGGGCAAGCAGTTCACCGACGCCGTCGCCGCCTCGAAGGAGAACGGCGACACCGTCGACTGGCGCCGGCTCGACCGCGCCGGGGCGGACGACGCGCTCTCCACCGGCGCCGTGTACGGCGCGCTGGTCGTGCCGAAGGAGTTCACCGCGTCCGTCGCCGCCCTGGCCGCCGAACAGGCCCGGTCCCGGCCGGTGATCAGCGTGCTCACCAACCCCGCCGCCGGCAGCCTGGGCTCCAGCCTGGCCGCGCAGTTCAACGAGCGGGCGGCCCGGGAGGCGTCGCGGCACATCGGCGAGCAGCTCCTGGCCGGCGCGTCCGGAGCCGACTCCACCACGCGCCTGCTCCTGGCCGACCCGGTGGACGTGGCGACCGCGGTCGGCCACCCCATCGGCGCGCACAGCGGTCTGGGCCTCACTGCCTTCTACTACACGCTGCTCCTGGTCCTGGCAGGCTTCATCGGCGCCACCATCGTCCACACCCTCACCGACACCTCGCTGGGATACGCGGACGTCGAGCTCGGCCCCCTGCACACCCGCCGCCCCACCGTGCCCGTCGACCGGAGCCAGACGCTCGCCCTGAAGATGCTGATCACTGCCGGCGTCTCCGTCGTGACCACGACGCTCCTCATGGTGGCGACGGTCGCGATCATCGGTATGGACGCCTCGCACCTGCCCATGCTCTGGCTCTTCTCCTATTGCGCGACCCTCTCCGTCGGCCTCGGCGTTCAGGCCATCAACGCCGCCTTCGGCAGCATCGGCCAGCTGGTCTCCATGTTCGTGTTCATCGCCCTGGCCCTGCCCTCCTCCGGCGCCACCGTGCCGCTCCAGGCCACTCCCGGCTTCTACCGCTTCCTCGGGGCCTTCTCGCCCATGCGCCAGCTCAGTTCCGGGGTGCGCTCCATCCTCTACTTCGACGCACAGGCCGACGCCGGCCTGGCGCGCGGCTGGACGATGATCGCGATCGGCACCGTCGCGGCGCTGGTGTTCGGCTTCGCCATGACCCGCTACTACGACAGCCGGGGCCTGCACCGCATGACCCCCCAGCCCGAGGACACCGGCGGCCCCCGCCCCGCCCCCACCGCCTGACGTGCCGGCCCGACGGCTCCACGGGGGGCCGGGATCCCTCACGGCTGGTGACGAAGGGAATTCGCGAGGTAGCAATTAGATGAATCCCAAACTGAATTACCGTCAATAGGTTCTCTCTGTATATCTCGATTCGATAACAAGATTGCCGAAAAGGTCTGGACTTTTAGCGTTCCGGCTCTCAACTAGGTTTTTCTACAACGGAATTGAGTGTTCATCAGATCCCTTGTCGAGGTAACGGTCTGATATCTCGAAGGCCATTCCCGTTTGCCCGAATTCTCCACCGGGCTCGTCTGGCAGGCTTCCGCGCACCCACTCCTCCGACCAAGGACTTGAGGTGCACATGACTAGACATCGCAGGAAGCGTGACCACAGGCGCAAGCCCAGGGGGTTGATGTTCGCCACCGTCGCCGTGGCATCGGCGGCGGTGATCGCGGCAGGTGCCGCCTACGCCGGCATAGGGGGTGACGCCCGCGCGGGAACGCCCCCACGCGGCATACCCGCGCAGGCCGGTGCGGCGACCGCACCCCTCGTGCCCGCCGCCGCGCCCGCCAGGGACGAGGAACCGGAGCCCATCGTCGGCAAGCCCGCCAACGACACCCGGCGAGGGATGGTCTACGACGGGCTCAAGGCGGCAGCCGAGGGCGACCGTTGTACGGGTGTCTACCGCACCGACTCCGGACTGTGCACCCATGGACCCGACGCGCCCCCCAAGGGGGTGGACATCAAGGCGGACGTGGCTCCGGCCGTCGTCGCCAAGGCACCCGCGGCCGGACGTCCGCAGGACGCACCCGTCGCCGACGCCGCCGGGGCCAGGGCGGCCGCCGCCGCGGCCCCGGAGCCCGCCGAGGCGTCCGGAAGCCAGGCCGTGGCCGCGGGCCCCGCGGGGCAGACCGTCCAGTGCGACGGTGACGGCAGCACCGGCAACCGCGTACAGGTCGCATACGTGCACGGCCCCGACCGTGACCGGTACGCCGAGTACGTCGCCTCGTTCCGCAAGTGGGCGGCCGACGCCGACCTCATCTACGCGACGAGCGCCAAGGAGACCGGCGGTGTACGGCACATCCGCTACGTGACCGCGGCCGACTGCACGCCCACCGTCCTCGACATCGAGCTTCCCGCGTCCGCGCTCGCCGAGTTCAGCGCGACGAACAACGCGCTCGCCGCCAAGGGCCTCGACCGGCGTGACCGCAAGTACATGATCTTCGCGGACACCAACGTCTACTGCGGCATCGGCACCTTCGCCGGCGACGAACGACCGGGGCAGAACAACCAGAGCAACTTCGGCCCCTCCTACGGACGCACGGACGCCGGCTGCTGGGGCGGCCACACCGCCGCGCACGAACTCGGACACAACCTCGGCGCGGTCAACAACAGCGCGCCCAACACCAGTCGCGGCGCACACTGCACGGACGAGTACGACGTCATGTGCTACTCGGACACCCCGTACTACCCCCAGATGCGGTACGTGTGCTCCAACCAGGCGGCCGAGAACATCCTTGACTGCAATCACGACGACTACTTCCACACCAACCCCAGGGCCGGCAGCTATCTGGCCACGCACTGGAACATCGCCGACAACCAGTTCCTGATGCGGTCCGGCGGCGGCACCGGCCCCGACCCGAACCCCAGCCCGACCCCGACCCCGACCCGGACCCCGACCCCGACCCCGACACCCACCAGGCAGCCCACCGGCGGCCCGGAGGTGACGGTCGGCCAGGTCCAGTCCACGGCCGCCGTCGCGAGCTGGTCCCGGGTCGACGGCGCCGCCTGGTACCAGGTCCTGCTGAACGGCAGGCACCTGACCTGGGTGCAGTCGCAGGCGCTGCGCATCTACAACCTTCAGCCCGGCACCCAGTACACGGTCGCCGTCTCGGTCCGCGACCGGTCCGGCCGGGACAGCGGCGCCGGACGCACGACCACCTTCCGTACCCCCGCGACGGGCGGTGGCACGACCAGGCCCGGCACCCGCTACACCCTCGGCAACGCGGGCACCGGCATGGCCGCCGAGGTCTGGGGCGGGCGCTCCGCCGACGGCACGGTGCTCGTCGGAGCGCGCGCCACCGGCTACGCCCAGCAGCAGTGGCTGTTCGACGACGCGGGCAGTGGCCTCGTCCGCATCCGCTCCGCCGCCTCCGGCAGGTGCCTGCAGACGGGCGGAGCCCCGGCCCAGGGCATGTGGGTCGCCCAGCAGGCGTGCGGCAACGCCGCCACGCAGCGGTGGAAGCTGTCCGACCGCAACGGAGCGATCACCGTGACCGACCCGAGCGGCGGCTACGCCCTGACGGTGAGCAACCGCCCGTACTACGGGAGCTGGCTCCTCGACCTGCAGCGCGCCAACGGCGGTGCGACACAGGCATGGACGGTCCAGAAGGTCTCCTGACCTCGACCTGTCCTCCGGCCCGCACCTCGACGGCGACCTCCGGGCCGCCCCGGCGCCGGTGGACGGCCACCACGGCCGTTCACCGGCGCCACCGCACCACACCCACGTACCAGGAGCACCGCAACGATGCGTACACACCGCACCTTCCGCGCCGGCACGGGCCTCGGCCTTCTGCTCGTGCTCGTCGCCCAGGTCCTGGCCCTGCCGACCACCGCCCAGGCCCACGGCGACACCGTCAAGGTGGTGGTGACCGGCCAGCGAGAGGGGCACGTCACGACCGAGATCACCTGGGAGAACGACGGGGACGCCGTCGACGAGGCCGTCGCCGCCACGGTGAACGCGACCAGCCCCGACGGAACTCGTTCCATGGGCCCGTGGCCGCTGGTCCGCGACCCCGGGACCCGCACGGGCTGGAGCACGGCCGAGGTCCTCACGCCCGGCACGTGGAAGGTCTCCGTCGACGTGGGCTTCCCCTCCCTCGGCCATGGGGAAGGGGAGATCTCGATCCCCGTGGTCGACCCGTCACCGACCGGGCCCCGGCCGACTCCCACCACGTTCGCTCCGGTCCCCACGACGCCCGCCGCTCCGGCCCCGTCCGCGCCGCCCTCTCCCTCGGCGGGCCCGGCGGGCGACCGGGGATCGGGCGACCGGGGATACCGTACGGTCGGCTGGACGGTGGCGGGTCTGGCCGGATTCGGGCTCGTCGGCGCCGCAGCAGGCGTGCTCGTACGGCGGGCCCGCGCCCGCAGACGTTGAGGACCGGCCCCGCCTGCCCCGGACTCGCGCGCCATGAACGCGGACGACGGCCGCGCTCCGCCCACGGCGTGGCGTCCGGGTGCGGCACACTGGCGGCGTGCGCATCGTGATGATGACGGCAGGGTCGCGGGGCGACGTCGCGCCGTACACGGGTCTGGGTGCCGGTCTCGTACGGGCCGGGCACGAGGTGACGCTGGCCGCGCACGGGATGTTCGAGCCGCTGGTGGAGGGGTCCGGGGTGCGGTTCCGGCCGTTGCCGGTGGACCCCCGTGCCGAACTGCACTCCGCGCGGGGCCGGCGGCTGCACGACGCGCGGACCGGCGCCGGGAAGCTCGTACGGCTGGCCTCCATGGCCCGGGGTGCGGTCGACGAGATGACGGCGGCTCTGGTCGAGGCGGCGCGGGAGGGCGACGCCCTGCTGGTCGGCGGGTCGCTGGGGCCGCTCGGGTACGCCCTCGCCGACGGCCTGTCGGTGCCCGCCCTGGGGCTGCACCTCCAGCCGCTGCATCCCACGGGGGAGTTTCCCCCTCCGGTCCTCGGGACGCGGTCCCTGGGCGCGGTGGGGAACCGTCTGAGCGGACGGGCCGTCATGACGTCGGTGGACCTGCTCTTCTCCGACGCCGTGCGGTCGCTGCGGCGGCACGGGCTCGGGACGGCGGGCCGCTCCCCGAGGCGGCGGGCGCGACCGGTGCTGCACGGGTACAGCGAACTCGTCGTCCCCCGGCCCCGCGACTGGCCGGCCGCGCTGGAGGTGGCCGGGTACTGGTGGCCGCACGAGACCGGGCGGTTGTCCCGGGAGGTGGAGGACTTCCTCGCGGCCGGGCCCCCACCGGTCTTCGTCGGCCTGGGCAGCGCCACCGTTCCCGATCCCGAGCGGGTGAGCCGCGCGCTCGTCACCGCGCTGCGCGCGGCCGGGGTCCGCGGGATCGTCCAGCGGGGCTGGGCGGGACTGGGCGCCCGGGGCGACGACATCCTGACCGTCGACGAAGTGCCGCACGCCTCGCTGTTCCCCCGGACGGCCGCCGTCGTCCACCACGCGGGAGCGGGCACGACCGGCGCCGTCCTGCGGGCCGGGGTGCCCTCCGTCCCGGTGCCGGTCCAGTTCGACGCGGCGTTCTGGTCGTCCCGGCTGACCGCGCTGGGCACGGCTCCCGGGGCGGTGCCGCTGCGCCGCCTGACCTCCGGGGCCCTGGCCACGGCCCTGCGCCGGGCGACGGAGGAGGGCTCCTACCGCGCCCGTGCCCGCACCCTGGCCGACCGCCTGGCCATGGAGGACGGCGTCGCGCCGGTGCTCGCGGCGCTCGACCGCCTGGCGACCTGAACCTCCCGCCGACGGCCGCCCGCACGGCCTGGACCTGGATGCCGCTCCCGTCGCCGATCCCGATGCGTACCCGCCGGGAAGCCGGCCCGGGACACGGCACGATGGCCCGATGAACGAACAACAGGGAAACACGGCACAGGAATCGATCGGGGACATCGCCCGACGGCTCGTCGCGGCGGACAGCGGCGGCTGGACGCCGGAGGGCGTGAGGGCTCTGGCGGCCGGTCTGGGGTGGGCCTGGGCCGGTACGGCGGACGCTCCCGTACTGATCACCGGCCGGTCCTCGGGCGATGCCCGGCTGCGCCCGGTCGGCGACTACGAGAAGCGCTACACCGACGGCGAGTCGTACGTGGAGCTCGCGGTACCCGTGGCGGACCCCGCCCCGGACGCCGCGGCGCAGGCGGCGGCCTTCCGCGCCGCTAAGGAGGAGGTGACCGCCGCACTCGGCAAGCCGTCCGTCATGGGCTCGCACGGTGACATGGGCCCGTTCTACGACAGCGAGCCCCTCTGGGGCGCCCCGTTCCTCCGCTGGCGCGGCAGGCCGGACACGCTCGAACTGCGTGCCGGGAAGTCCGGGCCGGAGCTGGTCCTGCAGCCCACCGACCCCGCGGAGAACTGGTTCTGGCGGCAGGGCGTCGGCGAGGAGCACGCGATCAGCGGTTTCTTCGGCAGCAACCGCGATCAGGCCAACGTCGGCCTCGGATTCCCGGGCGGGTGGACCGCCCGCAGCTGGGAGACCGTCACCCGGTCGCTGGGGGACTTCCTGGGAGCGCTGCCCGCGGAGACCACCGCCCTGGGGATCCGGATCGGGATGCCGTTGTACGGGCGCGACGGTCGCAGCGCGCCCCTCCTCTTCGACGTGGTGTGCGGCGACCGGCTCTCGATCGCCTGCTTCGCCCCGGACGAGGTCGACCCGGCGGCCCTCGGCTGGGGCACGGTCGCCGAGTTCCCGCACACGGCGTCGGTCTTCGGCGACGACGGTCCGGTGTGGCGCGTGGACGCGGGCGGCCCCGGCGAGCCGAAGGGCAGGGCGCTGGCCGAGATGCTCGTGGCCACCGCCAGGGCGGCGGGCGCGAACGATCCCACCGACGTGATCATCGGCGGTGAGGCGGGCTACGTGGACGACTACCACGTCACCTACTACGGGCTGGGCCTGCCGACCGGCTGACCGCCTTCCGAAGGCGACCGGGTGGGTGCCCGGCGGGGAGGGGGCGGGCCCTTCCCACCGGGCCCTCCCTCCCCGCCGGGCACCCCCACCTCACGCCGCCGCGGTCACAGGACCGCCGCGAGCAGCTCCTTGGTGTACGGCGCGCTCGGTGTGTCGAAGACCGCGTCCCGTGGGCCCGTCTCCACCAGCTCGCCCGCTCGCAGGACCGCGATCCGGTCGCAGAAGTGCCGTACCACCGCCAGGTCGTGGGAGATGAAGAGGAGCGACAGGCCGAGTTCCTCGCGCAGGTCCATGAGGAGGTTCAGGACCTGGGCCTGGACGGAGACGTCCAGCGCGGAGACCGGTTCGTCGGCGATGATCAGGCGGGGCCGTACGGCCAGCGCCCGGGCGATGCCGATGCGTTGACGCTGGCCGCCGGAGAACTCGTGCGGATGGCGGGACAGGTGCGACGCGGAAAGTCCCACCTGTTCGAGGAGCTCCGCCGCGCGCTTCCTGCGCCCCGCCGCGTCCAGGTCGGTGTGGACGCGCAGCGGCGTCGTGACGATCTGCTCCACCGTGCGGCGCGGGTTCAGCGAGGCGTACGGGTCCTGGAAGACCAGCTGGACGTCCCGGCTCAGCTCGCGCCGCAGGCGCGTGCTCGTCGCCGCCCCCGAGATGTCCCTGCCGTCGAAGCGGACCTGCCCCCTCGTCGGGCGACGCAGGCCGGCCAGGACCCGGGCGATCGTGGACTTTCCCGAACCGGACTCGCCGACCAGGCCCAGGGCCTCGCCGCGCGCCACGTGCAGGCTCACGCCCCGGACGGCGGGATGGGGGCGGGCGCGACGGCGGCCCGGGTAGTCCACGCGGAGGTCGCGCACTTCGGCCAGGACGCCGCGGTCGCGGTCGCGGCCGGGGTCGGAGCCAGGGCCGGGGGCCGCAGGGAGGCGGCCCGCCGGCCGTGACCGCGGCCCCGGGTCGTCGAGCGTGGGGAGGCGGGTGCCGGGCGGGGTGCTCAGGGTGGGGGCCGCTCCGATCAGCGCTCGGGTGTAGGGGTGGGCGGGAGAGGACAGGAGGCGCTGCGTGAGCCCCTCCTCCAGGGCTTCGCCGTCCCTCAGCACCATGGTGCGATGGCACGTCGCCGCCACCACGCCCACGTCGTGGGTGATCAGGAGCATGGCGGTGCCGGTCTCCGACTGGAGGGCGCGGATCAGGTCGAGAACCTGGTGCTGGACCCGGGCGTCCAGTGCCGTGGTCGGTTCGTCGGCGATCAGGACGTCCGGATGGTTGATCAGCGCCATGGCGATGACCGCCCGCTGCCGCATGCCGCCCGAGAGCTGATGGGGGTGGTCCGAGGCCCGCGCGGCCGGGATGCCCACCCGTTCCAGCATGGCCGCCGCCCGCTCCCGCGCCTCCCTCCGGTTCGCCTTCGGGTGGTGGACGCGGTGCGCCTCCGCGATCTGCGCGCCGATGCCGTGGAAGGGCGACAGCGCGTCCAGGGCGTCCTGGAAGACCATGGCGACGCGGGATCCCCTGATCCTCCTGAGGACCGATTCCGGCGCGCCCACCGTCTCGGTCCCGGGGTGGCCCACCTGGACGCTCCCCTCGACACGGGTGCGCGCCGGGTCGTGGAGGCCCAGGGCCGCCAGGCCGATCGTCGACTTGCCCGAGCCCGACTCCCCGACCAGGCCCAGGACCTCACCCGGCGCCAGGTCGAAGGAGACGCCCCGGACCGCCGTAACCGGCCCGTGGGCCGTGCCGAAGGTGACCGTCAGGTCGCGGACGCGCAAGGCGTGTGGGGTACTCATGCCAACCTCACCCGAGGATCCAGCCAGGCCACCACCAGGTCGGCCACGGCCACGAACACGACGACGAAGAACGCGGCGAGGAGCACGGTGCCGACGACCGTGGGCAGGTCGTTGCCGTTCACCGCGTCGACGGCCAGCTTGCCGACGCCGCCGAGCCCGAACACGGTCTCCGTGATGAACGCGCCGCCCAGCAGCGCCCCGACCTCCAGGCCGAGCAGCTGCACCAGCGGGCCGGCCGCTCCCCGGGCGGTGTACCTCAGATGGGTGCGCAGGGTGCCCAGACCCTTCGCGCGGGCCGTGCGCACGTACCCGTGGTGCATGGTCTCCAGCATCTGCGAGCGCGTCAGGCGGGCGTACACGGCCGCGTTGACGAAGCCCAGCACCAGCCACGGGAGGACCAGTCCCAGGGCCCACTGGGCCGGCTGGGCGGCGAAGGGAACGTACCGCGGCGGCGCGAACAGTCCCGTGGAGTAGACGAGCAGGAACTGGAGCACGTATCCGAGGAAGTAGATCTGGACGCTGGCGCCCAGCAGGTTGAAGCCGGACAGCAGGCGGTCGGACGGCCGGCCCCGGCGCAGCGCCGCCGTCAGGCCCGAGCCGACGCCCAGGACGAGGATCACCCCGAGGGCGCCGACCGCGAGGGAGACGGTCACCGGGAGCCGGTCCTCGATGGCGGTGAGGACGGGCTGGTGGAGGGCGTAGGAGTAGCCGAGGCAGGGGGAGGGGCAGGGGATCGGGGTGCCGTCGACGTCCGCGATGGTGCGGCCGGTGACGATGCCGCCGACGTAGTCGGTGAACTGGGCGAGGATCGGCTGGTCGAACCCCATGCTCGTGCGCACGGCCGCGAGCTGCGCGGAGTCGCACCTGGGGCCGCAGGCGATCCGAGCCGGGTCGGAGGGGGCGGCGTGGAAGAGCCCGAAGGCCGTGGCGGTGATCGCGACGAGCACCGCCACGGCCTGCGCGACCCTCTTGAGGAGGTATCGGGTCATGGTCGCAGGAGGTCAGGAGTTCTCGACGTACACGTTGGCCAGGGCCGGGACGCCGTAGATCGGGTGGGTGGCGGCGCCGCCGATCTTCTCGCCGCGGAACTGGGAGATGCTCTTGTAGAGGAAGGGCACCAGCGGGACGTCCTTCATGACCGTCTCCTCCAGGTCGATCAGCTCCTCGGCCTTCTTCTGCGCGTCACCGATCCGCGCGATGCGGGCCAGCTCCCCGTCCACCCGCGGGTTGCCGTAGCGGATGGGGTTGGACACCGCGTCGAGGTGGCTCTCGTAGCCGAGGGGGAGCAGGGTCGACGGGGTGGGCCAGTCCACGGAGTTGGTGGACAGGAACAGGTCGTACGGGTTGTCGCCGCCGCCGAAGACCACGTCGCTGAAGGCGGCCGGCGTGAGGCCCTTCGCGACGAGCTTGATCCCGGCCTTGGCGAAGGCGTCGACGAGGACCTGGGCGACCTGGTCGTCCTGCGGGCTCTCCGTGGGGTACGCGTACGTCAGCTTGGTGACCTTCCGCTCCGCCTTGGCCAGGTGTTCCCTGGCCTTGGCGACATCGCCGGCGGGGGCGACGGGGTAGAGGTCGTACTTCTTCCAGCCGACGACGGCGGGAGAGGAGAGGGTGGTCGCGAAGTCGCCGGCGTAACGGCCGCCGAGGACCTGGCGGGCCTGTTCGCGTGGGAAGAGGTAGTGGATGGCCTTGCGGACCTCGGGGTCGGTGACCCGGTCGTTCCTGATGTAGAGGTCCTGGGTGTAGGCGCCCTGACTGCCCGAGACGACGAGCCTGCGCTTGGCGGGGTCGCGTTCGACCGTGGCGATCAGCTCCGGCGGCAGCGTGTCCTTGGTGGTGAGCGTGGTCGCGCCGGCGCCCTGCCCGTTGAACACCTCCTGCGCGGTGTTGAGGGCCGCCTTGCCGAAGGTGAACTCGAAGCGGTCCGGATAGGCGTGGCGGATCGAGTCGGTCTCCGGCTTCCAGTGCGGATTGCGCTCCAGGGTGAGGCTCTGGTTCTGCCGGTGCTCGACGATCCGGTACGGCCCGGTGGCGAAGGGCTTCAGGTCGTAGCCGGTGCCGGTGTCCTTGTCCTCGCGGACCGGCGAGGAGGAGGACTGGGCGGCCATGTACGGCACGTCGGACTGCGGCTCGGGGAAGTGGAAGACGAGGGTCTTGTCGTCGGGCGTCTCGATGGCCCTGAGGTCGCCGTCCTTCTTGGGGCCGCCGTACTTCTTCACGGCCTCGGTCCGGTCCTTGGATCCGGTGAGCCACTGCGGCCAGTACGTGGGGCCGATCTCGAAGCCGGGGGCGAAGGTGCGCTCGATGCCGTACTTGACCTGCTGCGCGGTGACGGGCTTGCCGTCCTCCCAGGCGATGCCGTCCTTCAGCCGGTAGGTCCAGGTGCGACCGCCGTCGGAGGACGTGCCGGTGTCGGTGGCGAGGTCGCCGACCAGCCTGGGCCTGCCGTCGACGATCTGGTACTGCGTCAACTGCCGGCCCCACAGCAGGGAGGTGCTGTATCTCTCGCCGGCGTAGATCTTCTGCGGGTCGAGGTGGGAGAAGTCGGCCTCGTTGGCGACGGTGACGGTGCCGCCCTTGCGGGCTCCGGTGATCTCGGGGGCGGGTCCCCGGCTGTCCTTCGCGGTGCCGAGGGTGGTGGTCAGCAGCCGGCCGCTCTTGGCCGCGGTGCTGTTCTGCGCCGTGCCGGCGCCCGCGCCTGCGGAGCAGGAGCACAGCAGCACGGCGGCGGCGGTGGCCAGAACGGGGACGGCTGCGGCGCGGGTGGTGAATGCGGGCATGACGAACTCCGATGCGTGGTGCAGGTGTTGAGGGTGAGGGTGGGTGAAGGGGAGGGGTTCAGCGGACGGTGTGCGGGTCGAGCGCGTCCCGGACGGCGTCGCCGAGGAGGTTGAAGGCGAGGACGAAGACGAGGAGCGAGACGCCGGGGAACACCAGGTAGGTGGGGTCGTCGTAGAAGACCTCGGAGCCCCGGGAGATCATGCGGCCCCAGTCGGGGATGGGCTCGCTGATGCCGACGCCCAGGAAGGACAGCGCGGCCTCGGTGGTGACGAACGCCGGCACCGTGAGGGTGATGTGCACCAGGACCGGTGCCCAGACGTTCGGCAGCAGTTCACGGAAGACGATGTGCCGTCGGCTCGCGCCGACGGCCCGGGCCGCCTCGACGAACTCCCGCTCGCGCAGGGACCGTACGAGGGTGCGCAGCACCATCGCGAGCGGTACCCAGCCGAAGGCGGAGAAGACGAGGACGAGGACGGTGAACTGCATCCAGGCGGGTTCGTCCTCGCCCGGACCGACGAAGCGGGTCTGGACGACGGGGCCGAGCGTGAGCAGGAGCAGCAGCGCCGGGAAGGCCAGCAGCACGTTGCAGACGAAGGTGAACGCCCTGTCGACGAGGCCGCTGAGATAGCCGACGGTGACGCCGACGACCACGCCGATGACGGCGACGACGGCGGCCGAGGCGAGGGCGATCAGCAGCGAGGTGCGTATGCCGTAGAGGAGCTGGGCGAGGACGTCCCGCCCGAGGCCGGGTTCGATGCCGAACCAGTGCTGGGCGGAGACACCGCCGTTGGGCAGCATGGGCAGGCCTTCGGGGCTCAGCAGGCCGGCCTGGTTCTGACCGTAGTGCTCGGTGGGGTTCTTGCCGTAGAGGGCGGCGAGGAGGGGTGCGGCGGCGGCGAGGAGCAGGAAGAACCCGACGACGCCCAGCGAGACGATTCCGACCCGGTCGCGCCGGAACGCCTGTGCCACCGATACCGCTGCCATGCTGCCGTACTCCCGACTCGCTCGGCCGCTCCCGTAGTGGGGGAGGGCCCTGGATCACGCCGGAGACGGGGTCCCCGCTCCGCACAGGGGGGATTAGATCAGAAGGTCAACAGGCCTGCAATGTGCCTAATTCGAAGGGTGAATGGCTTGAGGGCCTTGGATGTCAAGAATGTTTCCCCGTTCACGGTGCCGAAACAGGAATGCGCCCACATCGGCATGAAACGCCTGAACCGGAGAGACCGGCGTCACAGGCTCCACCCGGGTCCCCGTCGTACGGCGGGGACAGCCGGCCGCGCCCCGTCCGACCCGCGCGTCGCGTCCGGAACCAGACCGAGCGCACTGCGGTCACGACCGCTCGGAAGGATGATGGGACCATGGAAGGGCTGCCTTTCACTCCCGGAGCGGATGAAGGCGGGCACCTCGGTCCGCCCCCGGCCGCTTTCGCCCTGCTCGACGCGGACGGAGTGCTCGTCGGCTGGAGCCCCGAGGCCGAGGCCCTCGTGGGCTATCCCGCCGCGCAGGTGCTGGGACGCCACGCGGCGGACCTGCTCGTGATGTCGCACGCCGATCGCGACGGACCGGGAGGGCCGCACGCCGCTCGCGACGGGCCGGAAGGGCGGCGGACGCACCCGCGGCCGCGGTTCGGCGGGACCCGCAGTGCCGTCGTGGACGTGCGCCACCGCAGCGGACACACCGTGCGCGTGGCGGTGACTCTGCGTCCCCTGACCCCCGCTCCCGACGGGAGCCCCACCGGCCGGGCCCCCTCCGCCGTCCTCATGGCGACCGAGCTGGAGGGGCTTCGCTGGTGGGAGACCCGGCAGGCGATGCTGCAGGGGCTCGTGACCCAGTCGCCGGTCACGCTGACCATCTACGGACCCGGCGCGCGCCTCCTGTGGGCCAACGCGTCCAGTGTCCGGGAGCTCGGCGGCGACCTGGAGGCGTCCCTGGGCCGCTCCATGACCGAACTCTTTCCCGGCGACGTCCTCACCACCCAGCACATGGCGCCGCCCGAGGAGTTCGTCCGGCAGATCCTCGAGTCCGGCGAACCGGTCATCGACGTGCACTTCCGAGGGCGCGCCCCGGCCGACCCGCGGCGTGAGCGCGTCTGGTCCTCGTCCTACTTCCGGCTCCTGGACGGCCGGGGGGAGCCGGTGGGCGTGTGCGAACAGTCCATCGACGTCACCGACCACTACCGTGCCCAGCAGCGCCTGGAGCTGCTGGCGGAGGCCGGCGCGCGGATCGGGGCGACGCTCGACCCGTCCGGAACGGCAGCGGAGCTCGCCAAGGTCGCCGTGCCGCACTACGCCGACGCCGTGCTGGTCGACGTGGCGGCGGAGGTGCTCGAAGGGGAGGAGCCGCAGCCCGTCACGGCAGGGGGCCTGGTGCGCGTGGCCGATACCGACGGAGAGCCCTCCGCGGTGGGCGAGCGGGTCGCGTACGCCGCCGGATCGCCGCAGGCCGAGGGCCTGGCCGCGGGACGTACGACCGCGGACGCCGTGGGCGCCCCGCGACGGCTCCACGTCCCGCTGATCGTCCGGGGGACGCCCTTGGGCCTGGTCACCTTCGTGCGGGGCGACGACTCGGAAGCCTTCGACGACGGCGATCGGGCGGTGGCGGAGGAGCTGGCCTCACGGACCGCCGTGTGCATCGACAACGCCCGGAGGTACCTCCGGGAGCGCAGCGCGGCGTTCCTGCTCCAGCGCAGCCTGCTGCCACGATCGCTGCCCGAGCTGAGCGCGGTCGAGGCGGCGAGCCGCTACCTTCCCGCCGACAGCCACCTCGGCGCCGGCGGTGACTGGTTCGACGTCATCCCGCTGTCCGGCGCACGGGTCGGACTGGTCGTGGGGGACGTCGTCGGCCACGGGCTGGGAGCCGCTGCCGCCATGGGGCGCCTGCGCGCGATGGTGCGCACCCTGGCCGAGCTGGACCTCACGCCCGACGAACTCCTGGCCCGGCTGAACGACCAGGTCGGCAAGGACGCGACGGACCGGAACGCGAAGGGCCCGGACGGCGGCGGCGCCGTCGGGGCGACCTGCGTCTACGGGATCTACGATCCGGCTTCCGGGACGAGCACCTGGGCGGCGGCGGGACACCCGCCACCGGCCGTCGTTCCGCCGGAGGGCCCCGTCGGCTTCCTCCGCCTGCCGCCGGGGCCCCCGCTGGGCGTGGGGCGGCTTCCGTACGAGGGCGCGGAAGTGGAGCTCGGGGCGGGAAGCCTGGTCGTCCTGTTCACCGACGGCCTCGTGGAGGCCCGGGGGCAGGGCGCCGAGGTGGGGACGGCCCGCCTGGCGGCGGTGCTCGGGGAGCAGCGGGGGTCGTCCGCCGACCTGGTGTGCGCCCATGTCGTCGCGGAGCTGGCGTCGGACCGCGTGCGGGACGACGCGACGCTCCTCGTCGTGCGGACCCGCGCGCTGGACGCACGCCAGGTAGCGGCCTGGGAGCTGCCCCCGGACCCCTCGCTCGTCGCCCGCGCGCGGTCGATGGCCGCGGAACAGCTCGGGCGGTGGGGACTGGACGACCTGGCCTTCACCACGGAACTGGTGGTCAGCGAACTGGTCACCAACGCGATCCGTCACGCCTCGGGACCGATCGGTCTGCGCCTCATCCGGGACCGTTCCCTCATCTGCGAGGTCTCCGACGCGCAGCACACCTCACCGCATGCCCGTTACGCCGGCAACGACGAGGAGGGCGGACGCGGGTTGTTCATGGTCTCCCAGCTCACCGAGCACTGGGGCACGCGCTACATGCCGACAGGCAAGACGATCTGGGCGGAACAGGCCTTGCCCGTGCCCTGACGGCCACGCGCCGCGACGAGGCGGACCTGGCCCGCGGGACCCGGCCGCCGGGGGCGGCTCATGGCGTGTGCATGCGTACGGCCAGGGCGGCGATGTCGTCGTCGAGGCTGCCCCTGCTGTGGCGCAGGAGGTCGTGGTGCAGGGCCGTGAGTAGATCACGGGGAGGCGTGGGGGGCTGCCGGCGCATCCACGCCGTCAACGGGAAGAACTCGCCGTCCCGGGCCCGGGTTTCCGCGATCCCGTCCGTGTAGAGGAGGAGGACCTCCCCGGGAGCGAAGTCGAAGGCGTCCATGCCGTAGTGGTCGCCGATCAGCTCCGCGAGACTGAGCAGGGGCGAGGGGTCGGACGGCTCCAGGACGCGCACGCTCTTCAGGCCGTGGACCAGGGGCGGGGGGTGTCCGCAGTTGACGATGGTGATGCGGCCGCCCTCGTGCGGGATCTCGACGAGCAGCGCGGTGGCGAAGCGTTCCATCGGCGCCTCGGGCGGATGGGCGGCGTTGTGCCGGGCGCAGCTGGCGTCCAGCCGGCGGGCGACGTCGGCCATGGAGGCTTCGCCGTGTGCCCCCTCCCGGAAGGCGTTGACGATCGCAGCGGCGGCTCCCACCGCCGGCAGCCCTTTGCCCCGTACGTCTCCGATGAGGAGCCGTACGCCGTACGGGGTGTCGACCACCTCGTAGAAGTCCCCGCCGATGCGGGCCTCCGCGGCGGCCGCGAGGTACAGCGACTCGATCTCGATGTTCCGGAAACGGTGCGGCAGGGGCCGCAGCACCACCTGCTGGGCGGCGTCGGCGACCAGCCGCACCTGGAACAGCGTGCGCTCCCGCTGGAGCCGGACATGGCTTCCGTACGCGGCGGCCACGGTGACCGCGACGATCCCCCCGCAGGTCCACCACGTCCCCAGGTCGGGGAAGACGAAGCTGAGGCCGATCATCAGAAGGAGGCAGACGGTCCCGAGAAGGACGGTCGGGAGGACCGGCCACATGGAGGCGGCCAGGGCCGGCGCCGCGGGCAGGAGCCGGCTGAAGGCCATCTCCGGCGGGGTGGCGTAGGCCAGGCTGGCGATCACGACGGTCAGAATCACCGGCGACAGCCGCACGAGCCTGCCGTAGCCGTTGCTCCGACGGAGCCGCGGCCGTCCGGACTCGATCATGAATCCCAGCGTATCCGCGAGGGGCCCGCTCAGCGACGTGACGAAGGGGGCCCCATGGCACGGGGCGGCCCTGCCGGCCGGCGCGGGTGGGACCCCGCGAGCCGGCTGCCGGGCAGGAGCCCGGCTCAGGCGCCTCTTCCCGTGCCCCAGGAGGCAGCGGGCCATGCTGTCGGTCGTGGCCGGGGTCCCGTCGCCGCCGGACGCGCCGGGCCCGGTGCCGCCCTACAGGAGCGGCTGGGCGGGTGCCGGACCGAGCGTGGTGGTGCCGGCGGTGCGGTGGCCGAGGCCCGTGCGGTACGCGTCGAGGGCCGCCTCCACCCGGCCGGTGCGGCGCAGCAGGTCGCCGAGGAGCCGGCACAGGTCGGCGAGGTCGCCCGCGGCGCCGGCCCGTTCCAGGAGGCCCAGTGCGCGGAGGTAGTGCTGCTCGGCCGCCTCGGTGTCGTGGGCGTCCTCGGCGATGATGCCGAGCAGCCGGTGCGCGGCGGCCGAGTGCACCGCGCCGCGCTCAGGGGAGAGGCCGCCGAGCACTCCCCGGAGGAGCTTCGACGCCTCCTCGGACGCGCCGCGCCGGTGGAGCACGTCGGCGAGTTCGACGGCGACCTGACTGCTGTAGAGGGTGGCGCGCCGGGAGTCGAGCATGGCCAGGGCGGCGCGCAACTCCTCCTCCGCGCGGGAGAGTTCGCCTTTCTGCGCGTACACGTACCCGCGCATCCAGCGGCAGTTGGCCAGCTCCGTACGGATCTTCAGCTGGTGGTACATCTCGGCGGCCTTGGCGAGTGAGGCGTCCGCCTCGGCGATCCTGCCCTCGGCGAGCAGGGTGCGCGCGACCGAGCGGTGCATCCGGGCGATCAGCGCCGGGTCGCCGGCCTGGGGGGCGAGGGCGAGGGCCAGTTCCGCCGCCTGCGCGGCGCGGGCCTGCGCGCCCATGTCCATGTAGGGACTGATCAGGGCGGTGTGGAGCAGGAGCAGGGCGTCGGGGTCGTGCAGTCCGGCGAGGTTGATCTCGTCGAGCGTGGACTCCAGGAGGTAGACGGCGTAGCGGAGTTCACCGGCCAGGTAGTGGGCGACGGCGCGGCCGCGCCGGGCCGGGACGCGGGCGGGCAGCGAGGCTGTGGCCAGGGTGTTCTCGGCGTGCTCGAAGTGTTCGCGGGCAGCCGTGAGGTCGCCGGTGTCGAGACGGCATTCGCCGAGCCCGAGCAGCGCGGTGGCCTGTTCGTCGACGAGCCCGTGCGTCACGGCCTCCGCGAGCAGCTCGGCGTACTGGAGAGCGGCCTGTTCGGCCTCGCCGTCGGTGAGGACGCGTTGCGCCTCGGTGAGCCGGAGCCGCAGGCCGGAGGCGAGGTGGGCGGGCCGTCCGGTGGCGAGTTCGTCGAAGGCGACGCCGAGCCGGCCGGCGAGATGGTGCAGCGCCTCGTCGGAGGGGCGCACCCGGCCGGCCTCCAGGGTGGAGACGTAGGCGGGCGTGTAGGAGGGCTCGGCCAGCTGTCTCTGTGTCAGTCCCCTTTCGCGCCGCAGCCGTTGCACTCTGCGGCCGATGATCTCGGGGTCGTCCCGCTTCGCCATGCGCTCCATCATGCCAGTGCCCCTCGCTGTCCTCGCCGGTGAGAGCGCTGCCGTGACGGTTCCGGGCCGTCGGCCCGCCTTGCCCGTCCCGTCCCGGGCCTTGTGTCCCCGACTCCCAACCCCCTAGCTTAAGCCGCTGGTTAAGCAGATTTACATCACGGCTTGAGAGAGGTCGTCGTGCTCAGACACGGATCTACCCGCACCCGCTGGATCGTCTCCGTCGGCGCCGCTGCCACGGCCGCCGCCCTGCTCGCCGGCGCGAGCGCGTCCGCCGCGGAGCCCGTCCCCGTCACCGGCACCGTCCCGGTGGCGACGCACGAGGTCGAGTACTTCGACGGCCCCCGGGCCGAACCCCGGCACAAGAGGGTTCCGGCCCAGGCCCCGGCGAGGATCACCGGCCAGCGGCGGGCGACCGCGACCACGCCCGCCCCGGCCACAGCCGCGGTGACCCCCGTCCAGGAGACCGGACCGGTCTCGGGGCGGCTCGACCTGGTCGTCATGGGCGACGGCTACACCGCCGGGCAGCAGGCCGACTTCCACGCGGACGCGCAGGCCACGCTCGACGCGGTCTTCGCCATCGAGCCGTACGCCAGCTACCGCGGCCTGTTCAACATCTGGCTGGTGGACGCCGCCTCCGCCGAGTCCGGCGTCTCCGGCGACCCGACCGCAGCGGTCGTGAGGGACACGGCCCTCAGCTCCTACTTCTTCTGCGAGGACACCGAGCGGCTGCTCTGCCTCGACACGTCCAAGGTGACCGCGTACGCCGACCAGGCGCCCGCCTCCGACATCGTCTTCGTCATCGCCAACTCCACCAAGTACGGCGGCGCGGGCTACAGCTTCCCCACCCCGCCGGACGGGGCCTCGTACCGCGGCATCGCCACCATGTCCTCCGACAACCCGCAGTCGTACCTCATAGGCGCCCACGAGCTCGGCCACTCGATAGGCCTGCTGGCCGACGAGTACCAGTACGCCGGCTACGGCGCCTACCCGTACCCCTCGTCCGACAGCGCCAACATCTCCGTCACCGCCGACCTCGGCACGAGCAAGTGGTACCGCTGGCTGGGCGAGCAGGACCCGACCGGCTCCGTGATCGGCACCTACGAGGGCGGCGACTACTACGAGACGGGCGTCTACCGCCCGACCGGCACCTCCCTCATGCGCACCCTGGCCTCCACGCAGTTCAACCACGTCGGACGCGAGGCGATGATCAAGGGCTTCTACACCTACGCGGACGCCGTGACCTCGACCGTGCCGACCGGGACCCGGGTGCGCGCGACCCAGGCCCTCACCGTCCGGCTCGCCCCGGTGTCCGGCCTCGCGCGTCCGGTCCTGACCTGGTACGTCGACGGGAAGCCGGTCACCCGGGCCACGGGCGACCCGTCGGTGACCCCCGCCGAACTCGGCGCGGTCCGCAGCGGCCAGCGGGTCACGGCCACGGTCACCGACACCACGCGGGCCGTCCGCGACCCCGCGGTCCGCGCGGCGACGAGCAACTCGCTGACCTGGCGCGTGCGCTGACGCTCCCCGACGACGACGGCCGGGCGCGAGAGCCCGGCCGCCCTCACGCGCGTCGGCCCGGGCCGGAGCGGCCGGTGGCCGCCCGCCGGGTGGGAGGAACCGCGGCAACCACCGTCAGTAGCTGTCGTACCTGGGTCGGCCGGCCGGCCGGTAGACACCGACCACGGTGCCGCCCTTCGTCGTCGAGACGCTGACCGGCTCCAGCGCCGTGGGGATCGCACCCTCGGCGAACAGCCGCTTGCCCGTGCCGATGATCACCGGGTGGATGGTCAGCCTGTACTCGTCGACCAGATCGTGCCGCATGAGGGTCTGGGCGAGGTCGCCGCTGCCGACGACGTTGACGGAGCCGCCGTCGGAGGCCTTCAGCGCCCGTACGGCATCGACGGTGTCACCCTCCAGGAGCGTGGAGTTCTGCCACTGGACGGACGTCAGCGTCCGAGACGCCACGTACTTGTGCATGCCGTTCATGCGCGCGGTGAACGGGTTGCCGGGATCGGCCGTCGGCCAGTACGACGCGAAGATCTCGTACGTCTTGCGCCCGAGCAACATCGCGTCGGAGCGCTCGTACCACTCGGCGACGGCCGCGCCGACCTCGTCGTCGTCCACCGGCTTCTGCCAGCCGCCGTGCCGGAAGCCGCTCTCCGGGTCCTCGTCCGGCCCGCCCGGTGCCTGCATGACGCCGTCGAGCGTCAGGAACGTACAGACGATGATCTTGCGCATGGTGTGCTCCCTTCGTCTACGGGTAGACCACACGACCGCCGGAAACTCATCGCGCCCCGTCCGCGGCACCGCACGACGGGGTCGCACCGCGACATCGGATCCGGTATCCGTGCGACATCGACCGTGACATTCGGACACGACATTCGGACACGACATTCGGGACCCCGCAACTCGAAGGCGTCACGCCGATCGGCCGGAAATCCCGCTCCCGCGGGCCACACCGCGCCCTAGACTGCGACCGCTCCAAGACCTGGAGATCATCGGGAGGGCGTGCAGGATGAGACGAGCACTGATCAGTGCGTTCGCGGCCGCGGCGTTGGTGGTGTCCGGGGGGAGTGTCGCCACCGCCTCCGACAGCGCTCCGCCGCGCACCACGCACGGTCCCTGCCAGTACACCCAGACCCCGGACGAGCCGCCGGCGCGCCGTGTTCCGCTGCCGCCCGACCCACGGCGCACCCCTGACCGTGGCACGGTCGACGTGGCCGTTCCGACCAGTCAGGGCCCGCTTCCGCTGCGCTTGGACCGGGCCAAGGCGCCGTGCACGGTCCAGAGTTTCCTGCACCTGGCACGGCACGGTTTCTACGACCGTACGGTGTGCCACCGCCTGACGGCGTACCCGACGCTGAAGGTCCTGCAGTGCGGCGACCCGACCGGCACCGGTGAGGGCGGGCCCGGGTACAAGTACAAGGACGAACTTCCGGTGGACCTGCCGCCCGCGGCCACCGATCCCACGGGCGCCCGTCGGCTCTACGGTCGCGGCCTGCTGGCGATGGCCAACGCCGGCCCGAACACGAACGGCTCACAGTTCTTCGTCGTCTACGGCGACTCCGCACTGCGACCGAACTACACGGTGTTCGGCACGGTCGGTCCCGCCGGTCTGACGACACTCGACAAGGTCGCCGCCGGAGGCATCGAGCCGACCGCGGAGAACCCGGCACCGGTCGACGGCACACCCGCACTGCGGACCGAGCTGCTCCACGTCCGGCTGTCCTGCCGGCACTGACACACCGCGATGTCGCCGCGTCCACGACGAACGTGGCCGGCGGGGGAGCGGCAGGCCGCTGCCGCCTGGGAGGCCGGCCGACGACAGGCGGCCGCCGCCCGGGGCGCGGGTCGGCTCCAGGCCGCGGACCAGCGCGAGGTGCCCCGCCGGACGCTCACGGATTCCGGTGCCCGCCGGGTGGGGCCGCCCGGCTCTCGGCGGCGCCGGGCGGTCCCGGTGAGGGCTCGCCCGCCGCGAGGTGCTCCAGGACCTCCGCCAGTTCCTGGCAGGCGCGGCGCACCGACCGGCGGGTCGCACGCTGCTCGGTGATGACGGAGGCGAGAAGCAGGGCGGTCAGGGCGGCGGAACCGTTGAACGCCTGCAGCTTGGCCATGATCTCGACGTCCGTGAGGTGGAGGAACGCGCCCCGCCCGGAGGTCGCCTCGAAGGTGGCGAGCACGGAGGCGAAGAGCGCGCACAGCATGCCTCCGGCGAGCTGGAAGCGGAGCGCAGCCCAGATCAGCAGGGGGAAGACGAGGAACAGCATGCTCATCGGGCTGAGCACGATCATGGGCATGAGGACCAGGGTCGTCAGTCCCAGAAGGGCCGCCTCCTTCCAGCGCCGCATCCGGAGCCGTCCGGCCGGCCCCGCGAGGACGAGCAGGAGCGGGGCGACGAGCAGCACCCCCATCGTGTCGCCCACCCACCAGGCCAGCCAGACGGGCCAGAACTCGCTCTTGTCCAGGGAGCCCTTCGCCACCTGCAGCCCGACCCCCGCGGTCGCGCTGATCATCATGGCGCCGCACCCGCCGAGGAAGACCAGGGAGAGTCCGTCCCGCAGCCGCGCCATGTCGCGACGGAAACCGGAGCGTCTCAGCAACAGGAAGGCGCAGAGCGGCGCGACGGTGTTGCTGACCACGGTGACCACCGTGGTGGGCCCCGGAGTGGTGAGGGAGGCGATGACGAGGAAGGAGCCGAGGGCGATCCCGGGCCAGACCCGCGCGCCGAGCAGCAGCAGGGCGGCGACGGCGACGCCGGTGGGAGGCCAGATGGGGGTGACCACCGCGCCTTCGACGACGAGGCGTCCCAACAGGCCGAGTCGTCCGGCCGCGTAGTAGCAAACCGCCACGGCGAGCGACATCAGAGCCGCCTCCGCGGAGGACCGGAACTGCCGAGTATCCAACACGTCAGCCATCAGACACCGGCCGGGCCGCCACGGCCGGGCAAGGCCCCTGCGTGTCGGGAGCCGCCGTCCGGTTCGGGCCCCGCCGGGCCGGAGGTCCGCTCCGGCCCGAGGTCCGCCCCGGCCTGAGGACCGCTCCGGCCTGAGGTCCGCTCCGGCCGGAGGTCCGCTCCGGCCCGAGGTCCGCCCGGCCCGAGGTCCGCCCAGGCCCGAGGATCGACCCGGCCCGAGGCGGCGGGCCCCTCCCCTCACTCCGTGGCCGGCGACCGGGCGGGACCGCCGTCATGGCCGACGACCAGGACGGCCGCGTCGTCCTCGTGCCCCACCGTGGCCGCCAGCTTCATGACGGCGGTGGCGAGCGCGTCGACGTCCAGTCCGGCGACGGCGGTGATCCCGGCGAGCCTCGTCACCCGGTCCAGACCCTCGTCGATGTGGAGCGAGGGCCCCTCCACCACCCCGTCGGTCAGGAGGACGAAGACACCGTCGGAGGTGAGGAGGTGGCGCGTGGCCGGGTAGTCGACGCCGCGCAGCACACCGAGAGGGGGCCCGCCCTCGCTGTCGTCGATGCCGGAGCGGCCGTCGCTGGTGGCCCAGATGTGGGGGATGTGACCGGCCCGGGCGCACTCCAGGGTGCCGGCAGCGGGGTCGAGCCGCAGGAAGGTGCAGGTGGCGAAGAGGTCGGCGCCCAGAGAGACGAGCAGGTCGTTGGTGCGCCCGAGCAGCTCTCCCGGGTCTCCGGTGACGGACGCCAGCGCGCGCAGTGCGACGCGGACCTGTCCCATGTAGGCGGCGGCCTCGATGTTGTGTCCCTGCACGTCACCGATGGACATGCCGATCCGCCCGCCGGGCAGGGAGAAGGCGTCGTACCAGTCACCGCCGACGTTGAGCCCGTGGTTGGCGGGCTCGTAGCGGACGGCCAGCCGGGCGCCCGGAAGACTGGGCAGGTCCGAGGGCAGCATGCCGCGCTGCAGGGCCACGGCGAGCTCGACACGGGAACGCTGCGTCTCGGCCAACTCCCGCGCTCTGGCGGTCAGCGATCCCAGCCGGACCAGAAGGTCCTCGCTGTTGTCGGCCGGCCGTCTGCGGAACATGTATCACTCCGACGTCACGACGATCCTCGCATCCACTTCGTCCCGGTCTCCAGCACGCCGGACCCCGGGGGGCCGGCTCGGTACGGACAGGCCCCTCCCACTCTGCCCGGAGGGGACGGCGTCCGCATCTCATCGGCGGAGAAGGCGGCGGATCCCTCGGGGCACGAGCCACAGCGCACTCCTCGCGCCGTATCCGGGTGGAGCAGGGCATCGCCCGCCTCGAGAACCGGCGGGCACTGGCCCACCCCGTTCCCCGGTCCTCACTCCTCGGCCGGCCGTGATCGACCACGTGGAAGATGGGTGGGACCGATCATGCAGGGCAGGAGAGCTGCGTGACGTCGAACAGTCTCCGCACCTGTCGGAGCACGCCCGGGAACCGGTCCTTCGAGCTGCTCGCACGCATCCGCACGCGCCTGTGGAGCACCGCCGTGCGGCTGTGGGAGGACAACGTCGCCGACTACGCGGCGGCCCTCACCTACTACGCGGTACTGGCACTGGTGCCCGCCCTGCTGGTCTCCGTCTCCCTGGTGGGACTGGCCGGGGCCGATACGCGCGAGCATCTGATCCGCGACCTCACCTCGTACGCTCCGCCCCAGTCGGCCCAGGTGCTCAGGCAGGCCCTGGAGGGCATCACCTCCTCGCCCTCCTCGCTGTGGCCGCTGCTCGTCAGCGGCGTCCTGAGCGCCCTGTGGTCCGCCTCCAGCTACCTGTCGGTCTTCCGGCGCGCCCTGCACGCGATGCACCGTCTGCCCGACACGCGCCGGCCACTGCGTGCCGCCCACGTCCTCCTCCTCACCTCGGGCGCGCTGCTGGCCCTGCTCGTCATGGGCGCCGCGAGCCTCGTCGCGACCGGCCCGGTGGTCCGGCGGCTCGCGGCGGCCGCCGGCCGCTCGGGCGCGGACGCCATGACCCTGCTGCGCTGGCCGGTGCTGCTGGTGATCGTCACGGCACTGATCCTGATCCTCTACCGGACGGGGCCCGTCCAGGGCCGGGGCCTGCGCCGGGGGTTCGCGGGCGGAGCCCTCGCGGCCTTCCTGTGGCTCGGGGCCTCGGCGCTCTTCACCCTCTACACGCAGTTCGGGACCTACAGCCGCCTCTACGGTTCGCTGGCGGGAATCATCGTCTTCCTCGTGTGGCTGTGGTTCGGCAATCTGTCCCTGCTCGCCGGCGCGCAGTTCAACGCGGTGCGCGCGCGGCAGGCAGAAGGGTCCGACGACGAGCCGCGGGAAGCCGAGGCCGCCGCCTCCTACAGGTAGCGGCGGATGGGCAGTACCGCCGTCTCCCGGGCCCGCTGCAGAAGCGACCGCCGCTTCCAGCGGCCCGGGCGGATCAGCTCGCTCACCCGGAGGTCCTCGTCGTAGTGCGCGTCGAGGGCGGCGGTGAACTCGGAGTCCATGACGGCGAGCATGACCTCTTCGTCGTGGTCGAGGGAGCGGCGGTTGAAGTTCGTGGAGCCGATCAGGGACACGACGCCGTCCATGGTGATGACCTTCGCGTGCATCATGGTCGGCTGGTACTGGTGGATGCGCACCCCGTCGGCGGTCAGCGCCTCGTAGTGGTGCTGCCCCGCCAGCTGGCACACCCGCTTGTCCGTGTGGGGGCCGGGCAGCAGGATCTCGACTTCCACGCCGCGGCGGGCCGTGGCGCGGAGCAGGTCGATGAAGTAGTCGTCCGGGGCGAAGTAGGCGGTCGCCAGACGGATCCGTTCCTCCGCCGATTCGAGGATCACCCGAATCAGGGTCTGCATGTCCTGCCAGCCGACGCTGGCCGACCCGCGGACCACCTGCACGATGGCGCTCCCGCTCGGGGGGTGGCCGACGAACCGGTCACGCTCGTCGAAGAGCTCCGTGTGGCATTCGGCCCAGTTCTGGGCGAAGGCGGCGGCGATGCCGTCCACGGCCGGGCCCCGGACCTCGACGTGGGTGTCCCGCCACTCGTCGGGATTGCGGGCGTCGCCACACCATTCCTCGGCGATCCCGACGCCTCCGGTGAAGGCGGTCAGCTCGTCGACCACGAGGGCCTTGCGGTGGCAGCGGTGGTTCTGCTTGAGCGGCGAGAGGTAGAGGGGCTTGCGGAACCACGCGACCTCGACTCCGGCCCCGCTCATCCGTTCCAGCAGGTCCTTCTCGATCAGGCGGCTGCCGAAGCCGTCGAGAAGCAGCCGCACCCGCACCCCCGCACGTGCCCGGTCGGTCAGGGCTTCGGCGAAACGCCGCGCGATGTCGCCCCGCCAGTAGACGAAGGTCATCATGTCGACGGTGTGACGCGCGTTGCCGATCGCGTCCAGCATCGCGGCGAAGATCTCGTCGCCGTTGCGCAGGGGGCGTACGGCGTTGCCCTCGGTCGCCGCGATGCCGATGAGCCGCTCCAGCCGCCGGCGTATGCGGTGGATCCGCTCGTCCACGGCGCCGCTGTCGGCGGAGGCGCTGGTCGCGCCGGCCTGCGGTTGCTCTCTGTCAGACATCCCAGTCCCCCTCGGTCGGGCCATCGACGACCAGGACCTTATCCGACGGCATCCAGGACGGGGCCGGGGGAGGGCGAAGGAGCGCGAAGGGGAGGGGGCGTCGGCGCCGGGGCTGGTGGCCGGCACTCGGACGACGTGAGGGGCCGGAGTCCCATCCGCCGGAGTGCAGCGGGAATGACCGGCCCGGGCGATGCAGTTGCCGTACACATGAGCGTTCCCGAGCGTGACGGCCCTGTTCCCGCCGGGCACGGCCGCTCCGGTCCGGCGACCGCGCGCGAACGCCTGGCGGCCGACCGTGCCGACACGCTGGCGCGGATGGCGGCTCTGGGCCGGGACTTCGACGGGATCGTCGCGGCGAACGCCCTGGTCGCGGTCGACGACGAGCACGACCCCGAGGGAGGGACCACCGCCTTCGAGCGCGCCCATGTGGCCTTCCTCATGGAGCAGGCACGCGGACACCTCGCCGAGCTGGACGGAGCCCTCCAGCGGCTTGAACGCGGCACCTACGGGGAGTGCGAGGGCTGCGGCAGCAGGATCCCGCCCGAGCGCCTGGAGATTCGACCGGCGGCGACGACGTGCGTGTCGTGTGCCGAGCCCGGCCGCCACCGGCCTCGGCGGCCCGCGCACTGATCGCCGCCGTCCCCCGCTCGCCGACGGCCCCGGGCGGCAGAGACCGGGGAGACGCCCGTTCGGCGACGGGACCCCGCCGCCGCCGGACTCCTCCGGCGGATGTTTGGCGTGCTCGCCTGCGGTGAGGCGTGCGGGACGAACCTGTTCGACTCATCGACTGGGGGGCACATGGAGAGCGTGATCCGACTGGCGATCTCCGTCGGCGGCTCGGCGCTGGCGGCCTTGGCCGTCTGCCGTGCGGCGGACCTGCTGGCACGGTTCGCCGACGCGAGGCATCCGGAGACCCCGCTGTGGGGGCTGCTGCGCCGCTGCCGTACGCCGCTGTACGTCGTCGTGCTGGCCGCCCTGCTCAGATGGACCTACCCGATGGCGTCGCCCGGACGGGGGCCGCTCGAAGAGCACGCGGGGGCGGTGAGCCGCGTCCTGCTGCTGTGCCTGATCGGCGGAGGCGCCTGGCTCGCGGTACGGACGGTCGCCGCCGTCGTCGAGTCCTCGTACGCGCGCTACGCCGGGCGTTCGCGCGACGCCGCCCGGCTGCGCCGGGTCCGTACCCAGGTCACCCTGATCATGCGGGTGGTGTCCGTCGCCGTCGGGGTGCTCGCCGCCGCCGCGGCCCTCGTCACCTTCCCCTCGTTCCGCACCCTCGGCACGTCCCTGCTCGCCTCGGCCGGCATCATCGGCATCGTGGCTGGTGTGGCGGCCCAGTCGACGCTGAGCAACCTCTTCGCCGGCTTCCAGATCGCCTTCGGTGACATGGTCCGGATCGGTGACACCGTCGTCGTGGACGGCGAGTGGGGTGTCGTGGAGGAGGTGACGCTCACCTTCCTCACGGTCCGGACCTGGGACGAACGTCGCGTCACGCTCCCCGTCTCGTACTTCACCTCGCGGCCGTTCGAGAACTGGTCCCGCGGCGGCGCGGAGATGACGGGGTCGGTGTTCGTCCACTGCGACCACTCGACACCGGTCGCGCTCGTCCGGGCGCACCTCCGGGAGTTCCTCACCACGTGCGACACCTGGGACGGGCGAGGCTGGGACCTCGCCGTCACCGACACCTCACCGACCGGCATCACGATGCGGGCGATCGTGACCGCCAAGGACGCCGACGACCTGTGGACGACCCGTTGTGCCGTACGGGAGGAGCTCGTCGGCTGGCTCGTGCGGGAGCATCCGGGCGCCCTCCCCAAGGTCGTCACCGCTCCCGCGGCGGACGCCTTCGACCGACCGTGGGAGAACGCCCGGGCGCCGCGGCAGCGACGCCCCCGTCAGCCTGCCCGGAACCCCACCCGGCCGGGGGACGCGCCTTCGGACTGAAGGCCGACCTCAACGGGGCGTCGCCCCTCCGTGGCCGACCCCGCGGTGATTGCGCCGCCCATGGAGGGGCAGCCGGGGATTTCAGACGCGTTCCGACCGTGTTCGCATGAGCGAGGAGGACGACGGTGAACACCCGTACGGCAGAACAGGAAGACTTCGTGGCGGCCATCCTCGAGGATCACCGCACCATGGAGGACCTTCCGGCGCATGCGCAGCGTCGAGGCAGGTGGAGGACGTCGGGTCCGAGGAGTGGGACAGCCGCCTGGAGGAACTGGTGAAGGCGGTCGATCACCACCTGGACGAGGAAGAGCGGACGATCCTCAACGGTGCCAGGGAGAGCGTCCCCGACGAGCGCCGGGCCGAGCTGGGCAGGGCGTTCCTGGAAGAGCGCGCGAAGCGACTGGCCTCGGACTGCGGCAGCCTGGAGAACGTGCGCGCGATCGTCCACGGATGACGGCGCTCCCGAAGCCGGGGCGGTGCGGGCGCGGGGCCCGCGTGGCCCTGTCGATCAGCGCCTGCGGTTCGCGCGTTCTCACCGTGCCCGAGCCGGCGCAGCGAGGACAGCCGTTTCGGCGCCGCCTCCCTCATGGGAGGGGACGTGCACTCCAAGAGGGCGCCTGCCCCGGGAAACCCCGGGGCAGGCGCCCTCTTCCGTGCCTCTAGAAGAAGCCGAGCTTCTTCGGCGAGTACGACACGAGAAGATTCTTGGTCTGCTGGTAGTGGTCCAGCATCATCTTGTGGGTCTCGCGGCCCACGCCGGACTGCTTGTAGCCGCCGAAGGCCGCGTGCGCCGGGTACGCGTGGTAGCAGTTGGTCCAGACGCGGCCCGCCTGGATGGCGCGGCCCGCGCGGTAGGCGGTGGTGGTGTCGCGGGTCCAGACGCCGGCGCCGAGGCCGTACAGGGTGTCGTTGGCCGTGCGGACGGCGTCGTCGAAGTCGGTGAAGGACGTGACGGCGACGACCGGGCCGAAGATCTCCTCCTGGAAGACCCGCATCCGGTTGTCGCCCTCGAAGATGGTCGGCTGCACGTAGTAGCCGCCCGCCAGCTCGCCGTCGTACTCGATCCGCTGACCGCCCGTCAGGATCTTCGCGCCCTCCTGCTGGCCGATCTCCAGGTACGAGAGGATCTTCCCCAGCTGGTCGTCGGAGGCCTGCGCGCCGATCATGGTGGCCGTGTCGAGGGGGTGGCCCGGGAGGATCAGCTCCGTGCGGGCGATCGCCGCCTCCAGGAACTCGCGGTAGTGACCGCCCTGGATCAGCGCCCGTGAGGGACAGGTGCACACCTCGCCCTGGTTGAGGGCGAACATGGTGAAGCCCTCCAGCGCCTTGTCGCGGAAGTCGTCGTCCGCCGCCCACACGTCGTCGAAGAAGATGTTCGGCGACTTGCCGCCCAGCTCCAGGGTGACCGGCTTCAGGTTCTCCGCGGCGTACTGCATGATCAGCCGGCCCGTCGACGTCTCGCCGGTGAAGGCGATCTTCGCGATCCGGGGCGAGGACGCCAGCGGCTTGCCCGCCTCCTCGCCGAAGCCGTTGACGATGTTCACCACGCCCGGCGGCAGCAGGTCGGCGACCAGGCTCAGCCAGTAGTGGACCGAGACCGGCGTCTGCTCGGCCGGCTTGAGGACGACCGCGTTGCCCGCCGCGAGCGCGGGGGCCAGCTTCCACACCGCCATGAGGATCGGGAAGTTCCACGGGATGATCTGGGCGACCACCCCCAGCGGCTCGTGGTAGTGGTACGCCACGGTGTCCTCGTCGATCTCGCTCAGCGAGCCCTCCTGGGCCCGCAGCGCGCCCGCGAAGTAGCGGAAGTGGTCGATGGCCAGGGGGATGTCGGCGGCCAGGGTCTCGCGGACCGGCTTGCCGTTCTCCCAGCTCTCGGCGACCGCCAGCGCCTCCAGGTTCGCCTCCATCCGGTCCGCGATCCGCAGCAGGACCTGGGCCCGCTCCGCCGGCGCCGTGCGGCCCCAGCCCGGCGCCGCCGCGTGCGCCGCGTCCAGTGCCCGCTCCACGTCCTCGGCCGTGCCGCGGGCCACCTCCGTGAACGCCCGGCCGTCGACCGGGCTCGGGTTCTCGAAGTACCGCCCGCGCGCCGGGGCGACGTACTCACCGCCGATCCAGTGGTCGTAGCGGGGCGCGTACGACATGATCGAACCCTCGGTGCCGGGTGCGGCGTAACGGGTCATGGGCATGGCCTCCTCGTACCGCGCCGGCCGTCCCTGGCCGGCTGTGCTCAGCGGCGAGTCTGCGCGGTCCGACGTTGCAACCCCGTTGCACCCGAAGCCAGTTCGGCGTCCAGCGCGCTGAGCCGTGCCCGTACGGCCGGGGCCTGCGCCGCCGGTACGGCCGAGGCGAGCGCCCGCCACACCGCCAGGTCGTCCTCGCCCCACGCGCTGTACGCCCAGTCGGCCAGCAGCCCCGGATCGGCCCGGTCCACCAGCGCGGCCCGCAGCCGCCCGGCCAGCCGCTCCCGGAGACGTACCACCGCCGGCGCCCGCGAGCCCGGCAGCAGCGGCCCCGCGTACTCGCCGAGCGCCGTCGCCACCGCACCCGAGGCGAGCCGCCGGTCCACCGTCAGGAAGTCCGCGTCGACCTCCCCGGCCAGCCGGTACGGGCGCGAGGCGAGCAGCTCCGCTCCGAGCAGCCCCCGCAGCCGGGACATCTCCGCCCGCAGCGTCACCGGGGTCACCGACTCGTCCTCGTAGAGCAGGGTCAGCAGCTCGTCACCGCCCACGCCCTCCGGCCGGTGCGCCAGGACCACCAGGATCTCGCTGTGCCGACGGCTCAGCCGCAGCCGCCGCCCCGCCAGCTGCAGCAGCGCCTCGTCCCGGCCCAGCGCCGAGAGCCGCGGGCGGGCGGCGGCCGGGGCCGGGGAGAGCAGCGCCAGCTGCGACTCCGCCGCCCGCGCCACCGCTTGCACGAACGCCAGGCTGTGCGGGTGCGCGAGCCCGTCCCCGCCCGTGATGTCGACCGCGCCGAGCAGCCGCCCGCTGCGCGGGTCGTGCACCGGCGCCGCCGCGCAGGTCCACGCCTGCGCCGGGCGCTGGAAGTGCTCGGCGGCGCACACCTGCACCGGCCGGTCCACGGCGAGCGCGGTGCCCGGGGCGTTCGTGCCCGCCGCCGTCTCCGACCAGCGGGCCCCGGGCACGAAGTTCATCCGGCGCGCGCTGCGGAGCGTCCCCGGGTGGCCCTCCACCCACAGCATCCGCCCCGCCGCGTCGCAGACCGCGATCAGATGCTCGCCGTCCCGCGCGTACGCCCCCATCAGCTCCCGGATCACCGGCATCGCCGCCGCCAACGGGTGCTCCTCCCGGTGCCCCGCCAGCTCCTCCTCGTCGAGCTCGACCCGCGCCGCGCCGTCCGGACTCACCCGCGCCCGCACCGAGCGCCGCCAGGACTCGGCGACCAGCGCCCGCACCGGAGGGACGCCGAGCGGACCCCCGGCCGTGAACGCCTCGTGCGCCCGGCGCACCGCACCGGACCCGCCCGTCGCACACCCCCCGGCCGCCCCGCCCGCCCCGGACCCGCCCGCCCCGGCCGCCTCGGCCGTCCTGTCCGCCCCGTCGGTCCCGTCGGTCCCGTCCGTCGTGCTCGTCGTGCTCGCGGTGCTCGTCGTACCGGTCCGCGCAACGCTCAACTCGGCCTCCCCGGCGAGGTCGTCCGCCTCGTGGACGCCATCGTCGTGCGCGCGGGGGGCGCCGACAAGCGTCCGGGCGGCCTCGCATATGCCCCCTGTCCTGTATGCCCCCTGTCCGGTACCCGTCACGAGGACCGTCACGTACAGTGGTTCCGGGCCGTGACTGGCGCTTGAGGTGGATCACCACCGGGGAGCGGCCCGGCGGACGCGCCCCGCGCGTCCGTGTCGCGGTCGCGCGCCTGGGCATCCACCGGTCATCGTCGACGCCCAGGAGTGGCCCATGTCCACCAGCACCGCCCGCCTCATGGACGGCACCGCGCTCGCTCGCCGCACGGTCGAGGAGACCGCCGCCCGCGCCGCCGAGATCACCCGCCGCACCGGCACCACCCCCTGTCTGGCGACCGTCCTCGTCGGCGCCGACCCGGCCTCCGTCACGTACGTGAAGATGAAGCAGAACCGCTGCGCGAAGGCCGGAATCCGCTCCCAGCACGTCGAGCTGCCCGCCTCCACGACCACCGAGGAGCTCGTCGCGGCGATCACCGCGCTCTCCGAGGACCCCGAGGTCCACGGCATCCTGCTCCAGCACCCGGTCGGCCCGCACATCGACGAGCGCGCCGCGTTCGAGGCCATCGCCCCGGAGAAGGACGTCGACGGCGTCACCATGGCCTCCTTCGCCGCCATGGGCTTCGGCCTGCCCGGCTTCGTCTCCTGCACCCCCGGCGGCATCATGCGGCTGCTCGACGCGTACGACGTCGAGCTCAGCGGCAAGCGGGCCGTGGTCGTCGGCCGCAGCGCGATCCTCGGCAAGCCGGCCGGTCTGCTGCTCCTCGGCCGCGACGCCACCGTCACCTACTGCCACTCCCGCACCACCGACCTCTCCGCCGCCGTCCGCGAGGCCGACATCCTCGTCGCCGCCGTCGGCAAGCCCCACTTCATCAAGGGCGAGGACATCAAGCCGGGCGCCGTCGTGATCGACGCCGGCTACAACCCGGGCAACGTCGGCGACGTCGACTTCGCGAGCGCCGCCGAGCGGGCCTCCCTCATCACCCCCGTCCCCGGCGGCGTCGGCCCCATGACGATCGCCGTCCTGCTCGCCCAGACCGTCGAGGGGGCCGAGCGCCAGCTCGGGCTGTGACCCGGTCACGGCCCTGGCCGCCCACCGGGGACGCCGGTCCGGTACGTCCCTTCCTGACCGGTCCGTGCTCACCCCGCGGTGATCAGGGTCTCGCCCCAGCAGCGGGATTGTCACGGTTCTGTACGAGCGGCGCCCAAGTCGCGGATATCGCTCGCCACATGGGCGACGCCGGGTGAACCTGTTCCCTATGCTCCACCCGCCGACGGCATCCCCGTCCCGCGGCGCCCGGCCCCCTCGACGGCCGGGCGCCGTCGCCCTGCTCGCCGCGGCGCTCGCCGCGGTCCTGCTCCTCTCGGGCGTCCTCACCGCGCGCGGCGGCACCGACGCCCGTGCCCCGCGCGCCGTGGGCCCCGCGCCCGCCGGGGCCGCCACGGCTCCGCCGCCGGACGCGGGACCCGCCGGAGGGCGGGCCGACACGCCGTACGACACGCCCGGCCAGCACCCCTCTGCCCAGGGCGAGAGCCCCTCGCCCCTGCCGACCCGTACCGCGGACCCGACCAGGACGGCGAAGCCCCGCCACACCCGCAAGGCCACCACGACGCCCACCGCACCCGCCACCACCCCGGCGACCGGCGGCCCGAGCCGGCGCCCCCGGCCCGGCGCGAGCCGCTCGACCGCGCCGGCGGGCACGACGTACGACCGGCTGCGCGTCGGCGACTGCTTCGACATCGACCGCGACGCGCCGGGCACCGTCGTCCACCGCCCCTGCGACAGGCGGCACGACGCCGAGGTCGTGGCCCGGCTGCGGCTCACCGGCAGGTACGCCGACGACGCGGCGGTCCGGGACGCGGCCGCCGACCTGTGCCGCGGGCTGCTCCGCCGCAAGGCGGCGGAACAGCCGCTCGGCACCCGCTGGACCACCTTCGTCCAGTACCCGTACCGCACCAGCTACCTGCTCGGCGAGGACACCGCCGTCTGCAGTCTGGCCGCTCCCTCCGGTACGGGCCGGAAGCTCACCGCTCCGCTGCAGTGACACCGCCCGGCGGCCCCGTCAGGGCGCCGCCACCGCCGCGAGCGCCGCCGCCGGGTCCTGTTCCGCCGGGCCCGCCGGGGTCCAGTGGCCGTGCTCCTTGCGGTACGGCCACCAGCGGCCGTCCTCGCCGAGGCGGAGCTGGGCGTCCGTGCCGGCCACCGTCCAGCGGGTGGCGCCCGCCGGCCGCAGCTCGGGCCGCTCCCCGTCCTCCCAGGCCTCCGCGAGCTGCGCCCGCGCCCGCACCAGCGCCTCGGGGGCCGGCACCCCCCTCCTCCTCCAGGACCGCCAGCGCGGCCACGCCGCCGAACCGCCATGCCCGCACGCCCCGTTCGAGCTCGGCCGGGCCGCGCCCGGACCCCTCGGCGAGCCGCGCCGCGATCCACGACACGGGCGCGCCCGCGGCGAGCCGCACCGCGTCCTGGGACGGCGTCAGCGGAGCGGCGTCGAAGGCCCCGGCGAGCATCCGGTGCGCCCGGGCCGCCGCGTCCGCCGCCAGGAACTCCAGCGCCGCCGGATCGATCCCGGGCTCCGGACCCTGCTCGGTGTCGAGCGACGGCGGCTCACCCGGTACCGCGGGCGGCCCCGGCGGGACGGGCAGCGGCGGCAGGATGCCACCCACCGCGAACGCCTCCTCCGCCGACACGCCCGACGGACGCCGCCCACCCGGCCGGCCGGACGCACCGGCCGCGCCGGACACACCCGAGGCGCCCGGCGCGCCGAGGCCACCGGGCCCGCCCGACCCGCCCGCCCCGGCACCCTCCGCCGCGCCCTCGGCCCCGGCCGCCCGCGCCGCGCTGCGCTCCTGCAGCGCGTCGAGCAGCGCCCGCTCCCCACGCCCCCGCATCAGCAGCAGCACGAACGGATCCTCGTCGAGCAGCCGCGCCACCTGGTAGCACAGCGCCGCCGTGTGCGGGCAGTGGTCCCAGGCCTCGCAGCCGCACCGCGGCTCCAGATCGCCGACGCCCGGCAGCAGTTCGAGCCCGGCCGCCGACGCGTCCTCCACCAGGTGCGGCGGCATCTCGCGGTCGAGCAGGGCCGCGATGTGCCCCGCACTGTCCACCGCCAGGTCGACCAGCCGGTCCCACTCCGCCCCGGACAGCTCCTGGAGCAGCACGTCGCTGCGGTACGCCGTGCCGTCGGGGTCCTGCACCACGGCCGTGATCCGGCCCGGCCGCACCGACACCGCGCCGACCGCGCCGGCCCGCGCGTGTCGCCGCCCCTGCTTGAGCTGCTGCCCGTCGAGCGCCGTGTCCTCCAGCGCCTGCAGCCACGCCCGGCCCCACCAGCTCCGGGCGAACACCGAGCCCCGCACCGGCGGCAGCGGCGCGAAGGTCCGCTCGTCCTCGGTCCCGTACCCGCTCATCGTCCGTCCTCCCCGCGCAGCCGCACCAGCTCCGCCAGCTCCGCGTCGGTCAGTTCCGTCAGTGCCGCCTCGCCGCCGCCGAGCACGGCGTCGGCCAGCTCGCGCTTGCGCTCCAGCATGGCCGCGATCCGGTCCTCGATCGTGCCCTCGGCGATCAGCCGGTGCACCTGCACCGGCTGGGTCTGGCCGATGCGGTACGCGCGGTCGGTGGCCTGCGCCTCCACCGCCGGGTTCCACCAGCGGTCGTAGTGCACGACGTGCCCGGCCCGGGTCAGGTTGAGCCCGGTGCCCGCCGCCTTCAGCGACAGCAGGAAGACCGGCACCTCGCCGGCCTGGAAGCGGGCGACCATCGCCTCCCGCTCGGCGACCGGCGTGCCGCCGTGCAGGAACTGGGTGGGCACGCCGCGCCCGGCCAGGTGCGCCTCGAGGAGCCGGGCCATCTGCACGTACTGCGTGAAGACGAGGACGCTCGCGTCCTCCGCCAGGATCGTGTCGAGCAGCTCGTCGAGCAGCTCCAGCTTCCCCGAGCGGCCCTCCACCCGGGGGCGCTCCTCCTTGAGGTACTGCGCCGGGTGGTTGCAGATCTGCTTGAGGCCGGTGAGCAGCTTGACCACCAGACCGCGCCGCTCCATCCCGTCGGCCTCGGCGATCGCGGCCAGCGTCTCGCGGACGACGGCCTCGTAGAGACCCGCCTGCTCCTTCGTCAGGGCCACCGCACGGTCGGTCTCCGTCTTCGGCGGCAGTTCCGGAGCGATCCCCGGGTCCGACTTGCGGCGCCGCAGCAGGAACGGGCGCACCAGCGCGGAGAGCCGCTCGGCCGCCGCCGGATCGCGACCGCCCTCGACCGCCGAGGCGTAGCGGGCCCGGAACGCGCCGAGCCCGCCGAGCAGCCCCGGCGTCGTCCAGTCGAGGATCGCCCACAGCTCGGAGAGGTTGTTCTCCACCGGCGTGCCCGACAGCGCGACCCGCGCCGCACCCGGGATCGTGCGCAGCGCGCGGGCGGTCGCCGCGTACGGGTTCTTGACGTGCTGCGCCTCGTCCGCGACGACCAGGCCCCAGGAGCGCTCGGCGAGCCGGCGCGCGTCGAGCCGCATCGTGCCGTACGTGGTGAGGACGAACTCGCCGTCGGCGAGGGCGTCCAGGTCCCGCGCCGGGCCGTGGAAGCGGCGCACCGGCGTGCCGGGGGCGAACTTCTCGATCTCGCGCTGCCAGTTGCCCATCAGCGAGGTCGGGCACACCACCAGGGTGGGCCCGGCGGACCGCGGATCGCTCTGCCGGTGCAGATGCAGGGCGATCAGCGTGATCGTCTTGCCCAGGCCCATGTCGTCGGCGAGGCACCCGCCGAGCCCGAGCGAGGTCATCCGGTGCAGCCAGCCGAGACCGCGCAGCTGGTAGTCGCGCAGGGTCGCGGCGAGCGCGGCGGGCTGGGCGACCTCCTCTCCGCCGCCCTCGGGGTCGGCGAGCCGCGCCCGCAGCCGCTCCACCCAGCCGGTCGCCTCGACCTCGACCCGGCGCCCGTCGACCTCGGCGGTGCCGGTGAGGACGGCGCCCAGTGCGTCGACCGGGGTGAGCGTGCGGTCCCGGGAGGCACGGGCCCGCCGCAGCTCCTCGGGGTCGACGAGCACCCACTGGTCCCGGAGGCGGACGAGCGGCCGGCCGGCCTCGGCGATCCGGTCGAGCTCCGCGCGCGTCAGCTCCTCGTCGCCCACCGCGAAGCGCCAGTCGAAGGAGAGCAGGGCGTCGGCGGAGAGGAACGAGGGCAGGGCGTCGCCCCGGTCGCGCGCGGCGCGGCCGCCAGGGCCGTCGGGCTCGTCGTCCGGACCCCCGGCGGCACCGGAGGCGCCGAAGCCACGGAACCCGCCCGACGCGCCGGGCCCTTCGGGCGTGCCCGCCGGGCCGATGACGGCCCGGGCGGTGAGCCGGTTCGCGAGCTCGCGCGGCCAGTGGACGCGGACCCCGGTCGCCGCGAGCGCGCGGGCCGCGGGCCCCAGGAGCTCGGTGATCTCCTCGTCGGCGAGGTCGACGGCGTCGGGGACGGCCGCCGAGAGCAGCGGTGAGAGCGGCGGCCATGCCCTCGCCGCGCGCCGCAGCGCGAGCAGGGCATCCATCCGGGCGCGGGGCCCGAAGGCGGCGCCCGCCGGGGAGGTCCCGGCCCACACCGCGGCCGCGTCCGCGACCAGGGTGGGGTCGGCGACGGCGTGCATCTGCAGGACGGCGCGGAAGGCGGGGCCGGGGACGGTGGCGGCGGACCCGCAGACGCCGTCGGCGAGGTCCGTCCCCGCCGCCGGGCCCGGGCCGTCCGCACCCGTCAGTTCCAGCCGCAACGACAGCCGGACGCCCGCGTCGTGACCCGCCGCCACGTCCGCGGCCCAGCCCCGCTGGTGGGGGAGCTCCTGGGGATCCTGGCGCTCGTCGGCGGCGAAGGCCGGTCCGCCGGCGGCCAGGGGAGCGGCCGGGGTGCGGGGCAGCACGTCGGCGACGGCGTCGGCGAACGCCCGCAGCAGGCCCTCCTGTTCGGGAAGCATCAGCGGCTCGTCCTCCGCCGCGGCCGGCAGGGGGACGGCGTGGGCGGACGGCGGCATGGAGGCGGCGAGGTCACGGAGCGCGGCCAGCTCCTCGGGACCCAGCGGACCGGCCCGCCACGCGTCGCGGTCGGTGGCGGTGAGCCCGGGCAGCAGCAGGCCCCGGGCCACCAGGCCGAGGGAGAACAGCGCCGCCGCGCCCCAGAACGCGGCCGCGGGCGAGGCGCCGTCGGCGGAGCGCGCCCGTACGAGGACCGGCAGGGCCTCCCGTACGGGGAGCAGCAGGGCGGGCACGGTCCGCGGGAGGACGTCGTCGCCGACGACGGTCAGGTCGGTGACGCTGCCGGTGCCGGCCGACGGTCGGAACTCCGGGGCCCAGAAGGCGATGCGGCCCGCGCGCGGCGGATCGGCGGGGAGGAAGACGGCGGAACAGCGAACGAGTTCGTCGTCGGGCGAGCCGGGGGAGCCGGGGGAGCCGGGGGAGCCGGGCGCGTCGGACGGGCCGGGGGCGGCGAGGGCGTCGGGGGAGTCAGAGGAGTCAGAGGAGTCGAGGGAGGGGACTACGGGACTCGGGGAAGACGGAGAGGGAGGGGACGAGGGCGACGGCGACAGCGACAACGCATTCCTCAAATTTGACTACCGTGGGGTCGAGCGGCCGAGGGTACCCGAACGCGGCATCCGCACGCGCCGCGCGACGCCGTGATCCGGGTCACCCCCACCCGTCGGGGTGGGGAAGACCCCACCCCCGCCCGAGGGCCGCCCCCCGAGCGGGCCCGGGTGGTGCCGCCATGGCCCGGTCCGAGTGCTCATCCGTACGTTTCTACAAGCCGCCGCGACCCACGCTGCGGCTCCTTCCACGGACCCCGGAGCCCCGCCATGTCCCAGGCCACCGCGACGCTCGCCGCGCCCCTCGCGGCCCCCGACCCGCGCCCCGCCCGCCGTCACGGCAAGGGCGGCGGCAGCGAGTTCGCCCCGCTGCTGCGCAGCATCAAGGAGCAGGGGCTCCTCGACCGCCGGCCCGGCTGGTACGCCCGGGGCATCCTGGTCAACCTCCTCGGCATCGCCGCCGTGATCGGCGGACTCGTCCTCCTCGGCCCGTCCTGGTGGGCGCTGCTCCTCGCCGTGCCGCTCGCGCTGCTCTCCGCCCGCGTCTCCTTCGTCGGCCACGACGCCGGCCACGCGCAGATCACCGACCGGCGCGGCCTCGGCCGGGCCATCCAGCTCGTCCACGCCAACCTGCTCCTGGGCATGAGCCGCGAGTGGTGGAACGACAAGCACAACCGCCACCACGCCAACCCCAACCACCTCGACAAGGACCCGGACGTGGCCGCCGACGTCCTCGTCTTCGCCGCCCACCAGACCGGCGGACGCACCGGTCTGCGCCGCTGGCTCACCCGCCACCAGGCCTGGCTGTTCTTCCCGCTGACGACCCTGGAGGGCATCGCCCTCAAGGTGTACGGGGTCCAGGCGCTGCTCTCCAAGGAGGGCCCGTACCGCACCCGGCGCGAGCGGCTCGTCGAGGGCGGACTGCTCCTCGCGCACCTCGCCGGGTACGCCACGCTGCTCCTGACCCTGCTGAACCCGCTGCAGGCCCTGGCCTTCGCGCTGATCCACCAGATGCTGCTCGGCGTGCACCTGGGCATGGCCTTCGCCCCCAACCACAAGGGGATGGAGATGCCGGACGCCCACCCGGACGGCGACTCGTGGGGCCATCTGCGCCGCCAGGTGCTGACCTCCCGCAACATTCGCGGCGGGGCGCTCACCGACTGGTTCCTCGGCGGTCTCAACTACCAGATCGAGCACCACCTCTTCCCCAGCATGCCGCGCCCGCACCTGCGCCTCGCCCAGAGCGCGGTCCGCGCGCACTGCGCCGAACTCGGCATCCCGTACACGGAGACCGGCTTCGTCGAGTCGTACCGCCAGGCGCTCGGGCATCTGCACGAGGTCGGAGCACCCCTCCGGGCCGCGGACCGCGTCGCATAGGGTCGAGTGGCGCGGCATCCGAGGAGAGGGGACTCCACGTCATGAGCGATACGAGCACGGCCACGAGCGTCACGAGCGGCACGAACGGCACGAGCGGCACGGACGCCGACGCGCGCACCGGCACCGGCGCGGGCGCGGGCGGCTCGGAGGCCACGGGCCGGGCCACCGTCACGACGGTCAGCAGCAACGGCGTCTACTCGTTCACCAAGCCCAACCGGGAGAGCATCAGGCTCCTCGCCGGCCTGGGCGTGGAGGGGGACGTGCACGCCGGGGTCACCGTCAAGCACCGCTCGCGGGTGGCCAAGGACCCGACCGTGCCCAACCTGCGCCAGGTCCACCTGATCCACGGCGAGCTCTTCGACGACGTGGCCCTCGCCGGCTTCGACGTGGCCCCCGGCGCGCTGGGGGAGAACGTCACCACCCGGGGCATCGACCTGCTCGGCCTGCCGACCGGTACCCGGCTCCACCTGGGTGCCGAGGCCGTCGTGGAGGTCACCGGGCTGCGCAACCCGTGCGCGCAGATCGACGGTTTCCGGCACGGACTGCTGAAGCAGGTCCTCGGCCGGGACGAGGAGGGCCGGATCGTCCGCAAGGCGGGCATCATGTCGGTCGTCCTGGCCGGCGGGGAGGTGCGTCCCGGCGACGCGATCCGCGTCGAGCTGCCGCCGGAGCCGCACCGGCCGCTGGAGCAGGTCTGACCGTCGGGGCGGGCCGGTCGGGGCGGGCCCCTGTCGGGGCGGAACGGCCGGGTCCGGTCGACGTGGGCCAGGGCGAGCCGGCGTGGGTCCGGTCACACCGAGGAGGGTTCGGCCCCCGTCCTTGAGGGGCTTACCGGATGGCCGGATTCCGACCGGTTCGGGTGAACTGAAGGCTACGTGCTGGTAACTTGCGCGAGTTGATCAAGGTCGGGGGCCCGCTCCGCGGTGCCGCCCGGCCTGAGCCACTCCCCATTTCCAAGGAACCACATTGGCACGCACCGTCCGCACGACGGCCCTGGCCCTCACGCTCTCCTTCGCCCTGCTGCCGGCCGCCCCGGCGTCCGCCGCATCGCCCTCCCCGACCCCGCGCCTGGACGCCGTCGAGCAGTCCCTGCGCCAGGTCTCCCCGGGTCTTGAGGGCTCCGTCTGGGAGCGCACCGCCGGGAACCGCCTGGGCGCCTCCGCCCCCGGCGGCTCCGACTGGCTGCTCCAGACCCCCGGTTGCTGGGGCGACCCCTCCTGCGCCGACCGCCCCGGCTCCCGCCGCCTGCTGGAGAAGGTGCGCGAGGACATCGCGCAGGCACGGCAGAGCGTCGACATATCCACCCTGGCCCCGTTCCCGAACGGCGGCTTCCAGGACGCGATCGTGGCGGGCCTGAAGGAGGCGGCGCGGAAGGGCAACCGGCTCCAGGTGCGCGTCCTCGTCGGCGCGGCGCCGGTCTACCACGCCAACGTGATCCCGTCCTCCTACCGCGACGAGCTGGTCGCCAAGCTGGGTCCGGACGCCGCGGACATCACGCTCAACGTGGCCTCCATGACGTCCTCGAAGACCGGCTTCTCCTGGAACCACTCCAAACTGGTGGTCGTGGACGGCGAGTCGGTCATCACCGGCGGCATCAACAGCTGGAAGGACGACTACCTGGACACCACCCACCCGGTGAACGACGTCGACCTCGCGCTCTCCGGCCCGGCGGCGGGTTCCGCGGGCCGCTACCTCGACGCCCTGTGGGACTGGACCTGCAAGAACAAGAGCAGCTGGAGCAGCGTCTGGTTCGCCTCCTCCAACGGCGCCGGCTGCCTGCCCACCCTGCCCCGGACCACCGCCCCGGCGGCCGTCGGCGACGTCCCCGCGATCGCGGTCGGCGGCCTCGGCGTCGGCATCCGGCAGAGCGACCCGGCCTCGCCCTTCAAGCCCGCGCTGCCGGACGCCTCCGCCGCCAAGTGCGGCCTGACCGGCCGGGACCACACCAACGCCGACCGGGACTACGACACGGTCAACCCGGAGGAGAGCGCCCTGCGCGCGCTGGTCGCGAGCGCGACCGAGCACGTCGAGATCTCGCAGCAGGACCTGAACGCGTTCTGCCCGCTGCTGCCCCGGTTCGACATCCGGCTCTACGACACCCTGGCCGCGAAGCTGGCCGCCGGGGTGAAGGTCCGCATCGTCGTCAGCGACCCGGCCAACCGGGGTGCCGTCGGCAGCGGCGGCTACTCCCAGATCACGTCGCTGTCCGAGGTGAGCGACGTCCTGCGGGCCCGCCTCAAGCTCCTGACGGGCGACGACCGGAAGGCGCGCACGGCCATGTGCCAGAGCCTCCAGCTCGCCTCGTTCCGCGCCTCCGACAAGGCCACCTGGGCGGACGGCAAGCCGTACGCGCAGCACCACAAGCTGGTCTCGGTGGACGACGCGGCCTTCTACATCGGCTCGAAGAACCTGTACCCGTCCTGGCTCCAGGACTTCGGCTACGTGATCGAGAGCCCGGCCGCCGCCCGCCAGCTCGCGGACAGCCTGCTCGCCCCGCAGTGGAAGTACTCGCAGGCGACCGCCACGTACGACTACGCGCGCGGCGTCTGCCAGGGCTGACGGAGACAGGGTCCGGCCGACCCGCCCGGTCCGTGCGGCCTTCCCGGCCCTCCCGGTCCTCCCGTCCCTCCTGGTCTTCCTGGTCTTCCCGGTCTTCCCGGCCCTCCGGTCAGTGCCTGCGCTGCCCGGAGGGGCCCACCAGAAGCGCTTCGGAGACCAGGCGGACGCCCCGGGAGAGCCGGCCCAGCTGGTCGAGCTCGGTGGCGTACATCCGGATCGTGTTCTCGATGACCACCTCGGCCACGCCCATCCTCGGCAGCTCGGCCCGGCTCGTCTGGAGGGCCGCGCGCACCGTCCGCATCTCGTGCTGGAGCTGCAGCTGCACGTGCCGGGTGAGCACGGCGGGGTGGCGGGTCAGCGTCGAGTAACCGCCGTAACGGGCCGGGAGGAGGTCGCGCATCCAGCGGGTCGCGGTGCGCTCCCAGTCGTGCGTGCCGGGGGCCTTGACCTGGAGGGGCCAGTCGGGGCTGCGCGTGAGGGTGGCCGTCTGGGACATTCTCGTCACTTCCGAGGGGTGTCGAAGCTCTGATCGAGACAGTGGGAGGCGGCCTCGGCCCAGGGGGGGTTGGCCGAGGCCGCCACGGGCGCTCCTCCGAGGGATCCATGAGCCTTGAACGTCACCCGGTCCCGCCGCGAGGAGGTGCGACGCGCTGGGTGGCTGATCGACGAGGACGTGGGGTCGTCCTCCCTGGCTCCTGACGGATCCGGAACGCCGCAGTCAGTAAATATATTTACTGTCGAGTACGCAAGGGTATGAAAAATTTCATGCAGGAGCGGGTCCTGAATACCCCTCTGCGGAGACACGGCCTCCGCGGCCTCCGGAGCTGCCGCTAGAGGAAGAATCCGTGCTGGTCAGCGGCCTGCTCATACTGTTCGAGCCGGGCCTGGGTCCGCTCCGGGTCGGCGTCGGCCATGGCCTGGAGCAGGGCGGCCGAGAGCATCCCGGGAGCCGCGTACGAGTCGAAGACCAGCCGGGAACCGGTCCCCGCGGTCAGCACCACGTCGGCCTCCTCGACCAGCGGGCCGACCGTCGGGTCGGTGATCAGCACCACCCGCAGGCCGGTGCTCCGGGCGGCCCGCAGGGCGGCCAGGGTCTCGTTGGCGTGCCGCGGCATGGCGAAGGCCAGCACCCACTCGCCGCCGGCCGCCCGGGCCTGGAGCAGCGCGTCGTAGGCCACGCTGCCGCCCCGGGTCACGAGGCGGACGTCGGGGTGGATGCGGCGGGCCGCGTACGCGAAGTACTCCGCGAGCGACACCGAGATCCGCAGGCCCAGGACGGTCAGCGGCACCGAGCGCGCCAGCTCGCGGCCGATCTCGAGGACCTGGTTGGTGTCGGCGAGGAGGCGGCGGACGTTCTCCAGGTTCTCGATCTCGGCGTCGACGGCGGCCTGGAGCTCGTTCTGCCGGATCTGCTCGCGCGTGTCGGGGGTGCCGGCCACCGCGCTCAGGGCGATGGGCTGCAGCGCGTCGCGCAGGGCGGGATAGCCGCTGAAGCCGAGGGAGACGGCGAACCGGGTCACCGAGGGCTGGCTGACGCCGACGCGCTCGGCGACCTCGGTGATGGAGAGGAAGGCGGCCTCGGTGAGGTGGTCGATCAGGTACTGGGCGATCCGCCGCTGACCGGGGGAGAGTCGGTGTCCGTCGAAGAGCGCGAGCAGCCGGTCGGCGGGCGCCTTCTCCTGCCCCCGGCGGGGTCCCGCCGGGCGTGATCGCGGCCGCCTGTGCGCGTGCCTGCTGCCCCGATGACACCGGCGGACCTCCCTCTCAGTCGCTCGTGTTCCAACATAGCCCACGCCCCGCAGGCGGATGATCATTGCGCCGTGCGGGGCGGGGCCGGCGGGCGACCATCACTCCACGGAGCAGGAGTTGACCACGTCGCCGTCGGCCGGCCGGGCGATCACGTGGTCCGCGGGCGGCGTCACGTCCCGCTCGACCCACCGGGTCAGCGCGGTGAACGCCGAGCGGTAGCAGGGCAGGATCGGCCGCAGCCGGTCCGGGTACGTGTCGTACAGCCCGTCGGTGTGGGTGCCGTCCTGGACCGTGTAGAAGCGGTGCAGCGCGCCCCGCCCCCGTCCGTCGATCATCCGCGCGTACACGTCCGAGTCGGTGGCGACCGGCAGCAGCGTGTCCAGGTCGCCGTGCAGCGTGATCAGCGGCTTGCCGATCCGGCCGGTCAGCGCCACCTTGGCGACCGCCCGGTGCACCGAGGCCGGCCGGGACGCGTAGTCGTACGCGGCGTCCGACGCGCACGGCGCGAGGATCTCCGGCACGGTGGTGCCGGCCGTCGCGCCGGGGCACTTCGGGTCGTACGAGGGGTCGAACTCCGCCCGGAACATCTTCTGCGTCAGACCCCAGTAGGCCTTCTCGTGGTACGGCCACAGGAAGCGCGAGCCGGGCGCGAAGCCGGCGCGGAGCAGGTCCTCGTCCGTGGCCGTGCCGAAGGTCCGGGCCACGGTGACCGGGAGGCTGGTGAGGAGGTTGGGGCCGCGGGTGGTCCACAGCACGCCCTCCCAGTCGACGCCGCCGTCGTACAGCTCGGGCCGGTTCTCCAGCTGCCAGCGGGTCAGATAGCCGCCGTTGGAGATGCCCGTCATGTACGTGCGGCGCGGGGCCTTCCCGTAGCGCTGGCGCACCGCCCTCTTCGCCGCCTTGGTCAGCTCGGTCACCCGGCGGTTCCATTCCGCGACCGCGTCGCCCGGCTCCCGCCCGTCCGTGAAGAAGTCGGCGCCCGTGTTCCCCTTGTCCGTGGCGGCGTACGCGAAGCCCTGGGCCAGCACCTGGTCCGAGACGATCGTGTCCGCGGAGTACTGCCGACGGGTGCCCGGGGCGCCCGTGACGACCAGGCCGCCGTTCCAGTCGTCGGGCAGCCGGATCACGAACTGCGCGTCGTGGGCCCAGCCGTGGGTCGCGTTGGACCGCGAGTCGTCGGGGAAGTACCCGTCGATCTGGACGCCCGGGACCCCGGACGGATGGCGCGTCCCCTTCGCCGAGAGCCCCGCCTGGTCGCCCATGTCGGTGTACGGCGTGCCGGCGAGCCCCGCGGTCGTCAGGTCCGGCAGGCACGCCGACTCCTGGCGCTCCGCCCCCGGCACCTGCAGTCGCTCCTGTCGGGCGCAGTGCCCGGGGACCTGCGCCCCGGCGGGAGCCGCGGGCCCGAGGACGGTCAGCCCCGTCAGGAGCGCGGCGAGCAGGGGGACGCCTTGGGACGGGCGCATGGTGGGCCTCCGGGGGTGACGACGGTACGGGCGCCCGGCGCGCTGCGGGCGCCGGCGCGCGCCGTGGTGCGTCGGCGTACACCGCGGCGCGCCGCCACATCCTGCGCGGCACCCCCGGTCACCGGACCATGGGCCCGGGCCACACCTCGGCCTCCGCCGACATGTGGACCGCGGGCACCCTCGCGCCGGGCCCCGTGCCGTCTCCTCGCGCCGGGCCCCGTGCCGTCCCCTCGCGTCGTCCCCTCGTCTTCCCCGGGCGCCTACGAGGGCCGGACCGCCATCGCGTCGAGCGCTTCGAGGAGCGCGGGCAGCTTCGGCCCCGGGGTCACCGGAAGCACCTCGTTCGGCGCGTCGTCGAGGAGGACGAAGGCCATGTCACCGGTCCGCGCCACCAGCGACCAGCCGGGCCCGTCGGCGCGCAGGGTCCGCGCGTCGCCCCGGCGAAGCTGGACCGGACCCGGCCGACGGGCGGAGCCTCCTCCAGGTAGGCGCCGAGTTCGGCAAGCGCCCGGCGCACCCCGGCGGAGGGGCCGGGCACGGGCACGGGGGAGCCGCCGGCCGCGGCGGCATCCGAGCCCGCCGCGGCGTCCCCGCCCGGGGCTCCCGTTCCGCCCCCACCCCTGGCCACAGTGCCGGCCCCGTCCCCGGCCCCTTCCGTCCCGGCGTCCATCCGCCCGCGCCACTCGGCCCACTGAAGGGCCACCATGTCCGCGCCGAGCCGCCGCTGGGCCGGCCCCCACCCGTTCTCGTCCGGCGGCGAGAGCGGCTCCAGGGAGCCCTCCTCCGGCGCGGGATCGTGGGGCGCCGGAAGGCCGTGCGCGGCGGCGGCGACCGCGAGCGGCCAGCCGGGGAGCGCGGAGACGACCGAGCGCTCGTCGGGGGAGAGGTCGTACGGCATCCCGCAGTCCCAGGTGGAGATGGCCACGGCGACCAGCGACACGTCGTCGACGACCACGGTCCACCGGGCGCCCGTGCCGTCCTGCCCGAGCACGAGCCCGTAGCCCTCGGCGTACGGTGCGAGGCCCAGGGAGGCACAGGCGGCCGGGTAGTCGTCGCCGAGCACGGTCGGGAACCGCGCGGGCGTCAGCAGCGCCGCCGTCAGCACGAACAGCGCGTCGTCGTCGCCGTCCTCCGCGCCGGGCACGGCGGATTCCGCTCCACTCACGTGAGCCTCCCCATCTGGTCGTCGGCGCACCCTAACCAGCCGGTAACCTGCCCGTCGAGAGGAATGCAGTGTGACCTGCGCGGATGAGGAACGGCTACGTCCCCCGTCCGCATCCCCTGCAAGCTGACCAGCGGTACGCGAGGCGTACCGCAGCCGGCCCGGAGGCGTTGCGAGGTCAGGGGAGCGCGGCTTCACGAGGAGTGCTCCACCGAGCCGCCGAGCGCTCCGCCTCGTCAGCGCAGTGTCTTGCTCCAGCTTCCGTTGACCTCCACCGCGTCCGCGTAACCGTAGGAGCCGTAGAGGCCTGCTCCGGCGGGTTCGAGGGCCAGGATGGGCTCACCCCGTCCGCTGGTCTTGCGGTAGACCACCACGAAGGACCCGATCATCGGGAAGTCCCGCAGGAACTGCTTGATGATGTCCCGGCAGGAGTGGCAGGGGCCCTTGTCCGTGACGAGCTGGATCTCGCCACCGGTGACCTGCGCCAAGATCTGGTTCAGGTACTGGTCGTCAGGGCAGCCGAGCCGCTCCAGGACCATGTTGGCCAGGAGGTTGATGGTCTGCCGCTCCGGATCCTTGTTGTGCATGTAGTTGCCCGCGTTCACGCCCTTGGGGTCGGGCAGCCCGTGGTAGTAGGTGCTCCCGACCACGGTGGTGCCCGACGTGCGCTGGAGCGTTCCTTCGAGGTCGGGACCTGCGGTGAAGGAGAGACGGAACTTCAAGGTCGCCTCGTTGAGGTATGCGGCTGCCGTGGTCACGTGTACTCCGTCCGCTGATGGGGCTGGGTCCGGAACACCGTGACACACGCCAATAAACGAGGAATAAACGGGCAGTTGAGGGCCATCCGGCACGAGGATCGCCGTCATGCCCCTGGAGCGGTCCTCGTCGCCGGCAGAGGGCTCGCCGTCGATCGGCCAGTTCTTGAAGACGTGGCCGGGCGGGCGGGCCGGGGTGGCCGGGCCTCGTCCGGCGGGGCGGCGGGAGACTTCCTCGCGGCACAGGCGTGATCACCGGATCGCCCGCACGGTCACTCCGTACGCCGCACCGCGAGGGCCAGGTACCGGTCGTCCTCGTCCACGTAGCTCTCCAGCTCCCATCCCGAACCGGTCAGCACCGCGCGGAGGTTGGGCTCGGCGCGCAGGTCGTCGTCGGTGATCTGCCGGCCGTGCCGGGCGGCGAGCGCGGCGCGGCCGATCGGGTGGAAGAGGGCGAGCCGCCCGCCGGGCCGGACCACCCGGGCCAGCTCCCGCAGGTCCGCGGCCGGGTCGGCGAGGTGCGAGACGAGCCCCGCCCCGAACACGGCGTCCAGCGCGCCGGACCGCAGCGGGAGCCGGGCCACGTCCGCGAGGACCAGCGCGGCGGCCTTCCCGCGCCCGGCCGCCACCGCCGCGTCGAGCATCTCGGGCGTCAGGTCCGCGCCGATCACGGTGCCCGCCGGGCCGACCGCCTCGCGCAGCGGGGGCAGGGCGCGGCCGGTGCCGCAGCCCGCGTCGAGCACGGCGTCGCCGGGGCGCAGCCCGAGGTCGGCGACGGCGGCGGCGTAGGCGGGGCCGTCGTCGGGGAACCGGGAGTCCCAGTCGGCGGCGCGCACGCCGAAGAACTCGCGTACCTGTGTGGGGTCATCGCTCATGCGCCCCATGATCGCGTACCGGCGGGGTCACCCGCAGGCGTGAGGTTCCTCCCCGGACGAGTGAACGTTCTGTGTGCACGTTCGAGTCCGCCGCGATCGTTCGGGACCATCTCTCTGTCATATTCCATCAGCTTTCGAAATGCGCCCCTGATGCGCCCCTGGGGGCGCACTAGCGTCCCTGAGTCATGGGACACCTGGACCACGCCACCTTCGGCTGGCTGACACCCGCGCTGTCGTACGCGATGGCCTGCATAGGCGCCGCCCTCGGTCTGCGCTGCACCGTACGCGCCCTCGACGCCACCGGCCGCTCACGGCGCAACTGGCTGCTCGCCGCGGCCTCCGCCCTCGGCACCGGCATCTGGACGATGCACTTCGTCGCGATGCTCGGCTTCGGCGTGACCGGCACGGACATCCGCTACGACGTCCCGCTCACCCTGCTCAGCCTGGTCGTCGCCATGGCCGTCGTCGGCGTCGGGGTCGTCGCCGTCGGATACGGACGCGACAGCCGCCGCTCCCTCCTGATCGGCGGCCTCACCACCGGCGTCGGCGTCGCGAGCATGCACTACATGGGCATGGCGGCCCTCCGGCTGCACGGGGAGGTCCGGTACGACCCGATGCTCGTCGCCCTCTCCGTCGTCATCGCGGTCGTGGCGGCCACGGCGGCCCTCTGGGCGGCGCTCAACATCCACGCACCGGCGGCCGTGGCCCTCGCCTCCCTCGTCATGGGCGCCGCGGTCAGCAGCATGCACTACACCGGCATGCTCGCCGTCCGGGTCGAGGTATCCCCCTCCGCCGCGCCCCTCCCGGGCGCCTCCGTCATGCAGTTCATCTTCCCGCTCGCCGTCGGCCTCGGCTCCTACCTCTTCATCACCTCGGCCTTCGTCGCGCTCTCCCCGACCGCGAGGGAACGCGCCGCCTACGCCTCCGCCGGACGGCTCACCGAACCCGACGACCGCGCCGTGGACGTCGCACCCCCCGGCTTCCGCCCCGAGCCGCCGGACGCCCGCCACCCCGTCCCGCCCGCCCGCCCCCATCCCTCGGGCCCGGTGGACGACACCCCGGCGGACCCCCGCCACGTGCGGGCCTGAGGCCCCAGGGGCGCCCGCCGGGACACCACAGGCGCCGTCGCCCGCACCGTAAGCCCCGAGCACCAGGCGGACCGCCCCTTACCGGCCGGCCGTGAACGAAGGAACGAGGAGGCCATGCGAACTCCCCGCAAGACCCCGGAGGCCGAGCCCCCGGCGCAACCGTCCACGGCGGCCCGCGGCCGCCGCGCGCACGCCGGGCGGCCCGCCGACGAGACGGCACGGAGCGAGCCGACCGCCCCCCGCACGGCCACCGCCCACTCGGCCACCGCCCACTCGGCCACCGCCCACTCGGCCTCCGCCCACTCGGCCTCCGCCCACTCGGCCTCCGCAACCGCCGGCCCCCGTCCCGGTTCCGCCGGCCCCGCCTCCCGCCCCGGCAGCCGCCCGCCCGCGCGCGCCCGCGTGAGCGGACTGCGGCCCCGCACGGTCCGCGCCAAGATCGTCTCCCTGCTCATGGTCCCGGTCGTGTCCCTGCTCGCCCTCTGGGGATTCGCCACCGTCACCACCGCCCAGGACATCGCCCGCCTCCGCCTCCTCCAGACGGTCGACACCGACATCCGGCAGCCCGTCGCCGCCGCCGTCGCCGCCCTCCAGGACGAGCGCCGCGCCGCCGTCCGCCAGACGGCGGCCCCCGGCACCGGACGCTCCGCCGAGCTCAAGGACCGGATCGGGCGCACCGACGCCGCCGTCGCCCGGCTCCGCCTCGACGACCGGCACACCGTCGGCGACACCGGCAACCTCCCCGAGGACGTCTCCGGCCGGGTCGCCGCCTTCGTCGCGAAGGCCGAGGGACTGAGCCGGCTCCGCACCGCCGCGGCCGAGGGCCGCGCCGACCGGGACCAGATCTACGACGCGTACACCTCCGCGGTCTCCGCCGGGTTCGCCGTCACCGGCGCCCTGACCGGCATCCAGGACGCCCAGGCCGGCTCCGACGCCCGCGTGCTCCTCGAACTCGCCCGCGCGGGGGAGATGCTGGCCCGCGAGGACGCCCTCCTCGGCTCCGCCCACCTCACCGGGCAGCTCGACGCCGACCACCTCCGGGCGTTCGGCGGCGCCGTCGAGGCCCGCCGCGCCCTCGTCGAATCCGCCACCGCCGACCTGCCCGCGGCCCAGCGCACCGCCTGGCACGCGCTCACCGCCCAGCCCGGCTACCGGCAGCTCACCGAGGCCGAGGACCTCGTCCGCGCCGCCGACCCCGGCCGCCGGGCCGCCCAGGCCGCCCCCTCCGCCGACTGGGACGACGCCCACGCCGTCGTACGCGACGGCATCTCCGCCATCGAGGCGGCCGCCCACCGCGCCGCGGCCGACCGGGCCGACCCGTTCGGCGGCGGCGCCTTCAGCACGGGCGGCGCCGCCGTCCTCCTCGGCCTCGCCGCCGTGGCCGCCTCCCTCGCCATCTCCGTCCGCATCGGCCGCGGCCTCGTCGTCGAACTCGTCAGCCTGCGCAACACCGCTCTGGAGATCGCCCGCCGCAAACTCCCCTCCGCCATGCGCCGGCTGCGCGCGGGAGAGGAGATCGACGTCCAGGCCGAGGCCCCGCCGGGACCCGCGCCCCAGGACGAGATCGGCCAGGTCGGCGAGGCGCTCACCACCGTCCACCGGGCCGCGCTCTCCGCCGCCGTCGAGCGCGCCGAACTCGCCAACGGCATCTCCGGCGTCTTTGTCAACCTCGCCCGCCGCAGCCAGGTGCTGGTGCACCGCCAGCTCAACCTGCTCGACACCATGGAACGGCGCGCCGACGACCCCAACGAACTCGGCGACCTCTTCCGGCTCGACCACCTCACGACCCGGATGCGCCGCCACGCCGAGAGTCTGATCATCCTCTCGGGCGCCGCCCCCGGCCGCGCCTGGCGCATGCCCGTCCCCCTCACCAACGTCGTCCGCGCCGCTGTCTCCGAGATCGAGGACTACGCCCGCGTCGAGGTCCGGCAGCTCCCCGAGACCGCCATCGTCGGCGGCGCCGTCGCCGACCTCACCCACCTGCTCGCCGAACTCATCGAGAACGCCGCCCAGTTCTCCCCGCCGCACACCAAGGTCCGGATCAGCGGCGAACCCGTCGGCAACGGCTACGCCCTGGAGATCGAGGACCGCGGCCTCGGCATGGGCAAGGACAGCCTGGCCGAGGCGAACGCCCGGATCGCCCAGTCCGAGGCCCTCGACCTCTTCGACAGCGACCGGCTCGGACTCTTCGTCGTCTCCCGCCTCTCCGCGCGGCACGAGATCCGGGTCCACCTGCGCACCTCGCCCTACGGCGGCACCACCGCGGTCGTCCTGCTCCCCACCGACCTGCTCCAGGGCGCCCTCCCGCCCGGCCGCGGCACCGCCACCGGCCACCCCGCACAGATCCCCCATGCGCCCGGACCCACGCGCGGCGCCGAGACCGGCCACGCCGCCGAGGCGCCCGTACGCGGAGAGCGCCCCGACCCGGTCGTCCTCCCGCCCCAGGCCGCCCGCGGGCACGACCCCGAAATGCCCCGCCCGCCCCGGATACCGGCGCTCCCCGCACCTCGTGAGGCGCAGGGCGGGCCGCAGGCGGCGGGCGGCCGCGCCGCGCAGGGCCCGCCGCCCGCCGGAGTCACCGCCCTCCGCCAGCGCACCCGCTCCGTGACCGCCGCACCCCCGCCGCGCCCCGCCCCCGTCCTGCCGCCGCCCCCGGCCCCGCCCGGCGACGGCGCCGACGGCCGGCCGCCCGAGGCGGGCGGCGAGGGAGCACCGGACCCGGGCGCCGACCTGCCCCGACGGGTGCGACAGGCCAGCCTCGTACCGCAGTTGCGCGAGGCACCCGCCGCCGGGCCGTACGCCCCGGCGGACACCGGGCCCGCCCCGGACGAGCGCACCCCCGAGCAGGTCAGGGACCGCATGGCCGCCTACCGCGACGGCTGGCAGCGCGGCGGCGGCCCCGCCCCGGGCACCCCGGCCCACGGCACCCCCCTCGGCAGCAGACGCCCCCTGGGCTCCGGTCACCACGGCCGGCCCGCAACCAGCGCCCCCGGCAGTGAAGGAGACGACGCATGATCGACCACGAGAGGATGTCCCACCACCGCTCCGGCGAGCTCGACTGGCTCCTCGACGACCTCGTCACCCGGGTCCGCGAGGTCCGGCACACCGTCGTCCTCTCCAACGACGGCCTCGCGGTCGGCGCCTCCAGCGGGCTCAGCCGCGAGGACGCCGAGCACCTGGCCGCCATCGCCTCCGGCTTCAACAGCCTCGCCAAGGGCGCCGGACGCCAGTTCCACACCGGCGGGGTGCGCCAGACGATGGTCGAGATGGACGACGGCTTCCTCTTCGTCGCGGCCGCCGGAGACGGCTCCTGTCTGGCCGTGCTCAGCTCCGTCCACGCCGACATCGGCCTCATCGCCTACGAGATGGCCCGCCTGGTGAAGCGGGTCGGCGAACACCTGCACACCCCGCCGCGGCTCACCGTGACCCCGCCGGCCGCCGGCTGACCGGAGAGCCCCATGAACACCGACAGCACGGGCAGCACCGCCGGCGATGACGGCATCGGCAGCATCGGCAGTACCGGCAGAACCAGCAGCACTGACAGCACGGGCAGCGCCGGCAGCGCTGGCAGTGCCG